>NZ_JAWMPX010000011.1:0-153732 GCF_033101155.1 Tropicimonas sp. TH_r6 | reverse complement strand
CGAAAGCGCCATCACGCTGCCCGCGAGCATCGCCTTGAGTGAAGTTTTCATCGTGGTCTCCCTGTTCGTGGAGTTGGGCAGGTCATTGCCTGCATCTGGTTTTGCGGCGATTCTACGCCTTGCCTACCCGTTTCGCCACTCCGTTTTGCGTCCCGGGCAGGACATGGAGATTGAAGTATTCACGCTCGGCAAGCAACCGAGACTCCGATCTATCTATTTCGAAATTTTAGAACTAATACTCAAAAAGAACAGGAATACCTTCTTCCACCCAACTCGGTCCTGCCCAATGCCGCGCCACTCCAAGCCTCGAGAACTCAGCCTCAAATGGTTGAACTTGTTCTATATTTGCGCAAGGAAGGGTTCCCTCCAAGGGGCGGCCGAGGAGACGGGCCTGACTGTCAGCACAGTTTCGCACCACCTGCGCTCACTTGAGGAGCATCTCGGAGTCGAGCTGTTCAATCACAGCCGCCGCCCCATGGTCCTGACGCCGAAAGGTCAGGTCTTCCTGCGAAATATCGAGAGCGCGCTGCTGGACATCCGAAAGGCGGAAGCCGAGGCCACGGCAGGGAATCTTTCCGAGGCAAGCTATCTGCGCATCGGCGCGATCGAGGATTTCGACAGCGACATCGTCCCGGAGCTGGCCGTCTTTCTCTCCGAACACATGCCGCGCTGCGATTTCCTGTTCCAGAACGGCACCAGCGCAGCGATCCATGAAATGCTGCGCAACCGGCAGCTCGATCTCGGCATCACGGCCAGCCCCGGCGAGAAACCACGCGATCTCGAGGATCGCTTGCTGCTGCGCGATCCCTTCGTGGTGGTGCTGACCGTCAACGAGAAACTGCCAATCGAGGAGGTCGTCGCCGGGCGCACCGCCCTGCCCTTCCTGCGCTTCGCCTCCAACCTGATGATCTCCCGGCGCATCGAGGCCCAGCTCCGGCGAATGAACATCGCCCTGCCGCATCGTTTTGAGTGCAGCAATCATCAGACGCTGATGGCCATGGCCGCCGCCCGCGCCGGCTGGACCATCACCACGCCGCTGCTCTTCGCCCGTTCCCGACGTTTCCACGGACAGCTTCGCATGCATCCCTTCCCCGGCAAGAGCTTCGCGCGCACCTTGTCTATTCTGTCGACGCCCGACTGTTCGAACGCGATTGTCGAGCTGGTCGATGCCCAGCTGCGCCGGCGGATCACCGAACACGCCATTCAGCCGCTCTGTGAGAAAGCGCCCTGGCTCGAAAACAGCTTCGCGTTGATCGAGTGACCGCCGGGACGGGGCACAAGACAGGCTCTAGTCGCGCCGCGACCGCCCCGGGAACACGCCTATCGCAATACCGCCGAGGATCATTCCGGCCGAGAGCGTGGCCGCGGATGTGATCTGTTCGCCGAGAAACAGTGCCCCGAGGAGGAGCGCGATGGCAGGTGCGGAGAGCTGGGCCAGCGCGCCGCGCGTCGCGCCGAGCGCCGGAAGCAACGCGTACCAGAGCGCATAGCCGAGCGCGGACGTGAGCCCGCCGGAGAGAAGCGCCAGCGCGACCCCACCCGCGTGTGGCGCCGCCTCATCGGGCCAGAACAGCAGGATCGCGGCAACCAGCGGCAGGCTGTAGGCGAAGTTCCAACCCGTCGCCCGCAGCGGGTCCGACACCTTGCGGCCGACAAGGGAATAGATCCCCCAGCCCAGCCCAGCGCCGGTCATCAGCAACAGCGCCAGCGGAGCGACCGAGACGGGCGCGGTCGGCAGGGAGACGACCATCAGACCGGAAAAGGCCAGCCCCATGCCGATCCAGCGGCGCAGCGGCGGATGATCCCCTTCCAGCAAGGCGCCAAAGAACATGGTGATCTGGACGGTGCCGAACAGGACGAGCGCCCCAAGCCCCGCATCCATCGAGACATAGGCATAGGAAAAGCCGAGCATGTAGAGGCTGAGCCCGCCAATCGCCGCCGGGTTCGGGCGGGGCGGGCTTGGCAGGGACCTGTCGCGCAAGGCAAGGAGCAGAACGAGGACGCAAGCGCCGGAGGCAACCCGCAGGGTGGCAAAGCCCCCTGGACCGATCAGCCCATCCGAGAGGGCGAGCCGATTCAGCAGCGAATTCGCCGCGAAGGCCACCATCGTCAGTGCTGTCAGAAGAAACAGCCGCATGTCCGCCCCCTTGCTCTGAAACGCGAACCGCCAGCCTTGGCGATGGGCAAACCGCTTGTCCACCGTCAAGCCCGCTCAATCACGCCTTTGCGTTCGCGGGGTACAGGATTGGAATAACGGTGCGGTCCACGCGGCTGGCCGGTCGGATTTCAACGCTGCATTCGGAATGGGCAAAACCATTCAAGCCGTCACATATAATATTCGAAAATATCGAAACAAATCTCTCACCCTTGCGGCCAGCCCGGATCGCTTCCACCACTTTCTCAAGAAAATCGGAGAGACCAGAATGAAATCTCGCACCAAGGTCGTGGTCATTGGCGGTGGCATCGCAGGATGCTCGGTCCTCTATCATCTCACCCAGGAAGGCTGGAGCGATGTCGTGCTCGTCGAGCGCAACGAGCTGACCAGCGGCACGACCTGGCACTCGGCGGCGCAGGTGACGAATTTCGGCCAGAACCAGACCATGGTCGGACTGAAGACGCACTCCATCAATCTTTACAAAGAGTTGGCGGACGATCCTGATTATCCGATCAACTACCACTATGCCGATGGCGGCATCCGGCTGGCCAACACCGACGCGCAGATGCAGGGCTATCACCACTTCGTTTCGGTGGCGAAAGGGATGGGGGTGGATTTCGAGGTGATCGATGCCGAGGAATGCGCTCGCCGCCATCCGTTGATCTCGACCGAGAACCTGCTCGGCGGGCTTTGGGACCCGCTGGACGGCGATATCGACCCCGCCCAGCTCTGCCAGGCGCTGGCGCGGCGCGCCCGCAAGGCCGGCGCTGAGGTCTATCGCAACACGCCGGTGACCGATCTCACCCAGCACAAGGACGACACCTGGACCGTCCATACCGAGCATGGCGATATCGACTGCGATATCGTGGTCAATTGCGGCGGCTACCGGGTCAACGAGGTCGGCAAGATGATGGGCGTGCATCACCCCGTCGCCTCGATGGAGCACCAGTATTTCCTCACCGAGGACATCCCCGCCATCGCCGAGGCCGGCCACCGGATGCCGCTGCTGCGCTGCCCGATCAGCGACTATTACAGCCGGCAGGAGAAGAACGGGCTGCTGGTCGGTTTCTACGAGCAGGGCTGCAAGACCTGGGGGCTGGACGGGATCGACCCGAATTTCGTCAACGCGCTCTGCCCGGACGATCTCGACCGCATCACCGACGTGCTCGAAGGCGCCTTCGAGCGGATGCCGGCGCTGATGGAAGTGGGCATCCATTCCATCGTCAACGGTCCCATCACCTATACGATCGACGGCGCGCCGCTGATCGGCCCGATCCCGGGCAAGCGCAACGCCTTCTGCGCCATCGGCCTGCGGGCCGGTCTCGGCGAGGGCGGCGGGCATGGCTGGCTTCTGGCGCAGATGATCGTGCATGGCGAGGCCTGCTATGACACCTGGTGCATCGATCCGCGCCGCTTCGCCGGCCATACCAACGAAGAGCTGACCGCGCTCAAGGCCATCGAGGATTACCAGAACGAGTTCCGCTTCCACTTCCCACATGAGCACCGCCCGGCCGCACGGCCCGCCAAGACCACGCCGCTGACGCCGGTCCTCGCCGCTGAGGGCGCGGAGTTCACGGTGGTGAATGGCTGGGAACGGATGGACTACATTAAACCCTCCCCCGATTTTCACCCCAGCCTCAGCTTCAATTTCGACGAGGCGTTCAAGCTGATCGCGGCGGAGATTAAGGCCGTGCAGGAAGCTGTCGGCCTCTGCGAGGTCAACGGCTTCAATCGCTTCGAAATCACCGGCGCGGATCGCCACGCCTTCCTCGACCGCATGTTCTGCGGCGCGGTGACCAAGAAGGACGGCCGCGTCGGGCTGGGCTACCTGCTCAACCAGCAGGGCATGGTCAAGGGCGAGGCGACCGTGGCAAACCTGCCCGCAAGCGACCGCGGCCCTGCGCGGGCCTGGTATGGCTCGGCGGCGGCGGCCGAGCTGCATGACATGGACTGGCTCACGCAGCATCTGAACGCCGATGAGGACGTCCAGATCCGCTCGCTCACCAATGACCAGACGATCCTCGTGCTGGCCGGGCCGAAAGCGCGCGACGTTCTCTCGGCCTGTTCGCGTGGCGACTGGTCGAAACAGGCCTTCCCCTGGCTCTCTGTCCGGGAATGCTACATCGGCTTCTCGCCGGCCACGGTGCTGGGCGTGAGCTTCTCGGGCGAACTGGCCTACGAAATCCACGTCCCCAACGCCTCGCTCTACGCAGTTTATCTCGCGCTGCGGGCGGCGGGCGAGGCGCATGGGCTGAAGCTCTTCGGCGCCCGCGCCGTGGACTCCATGCGGATGGAGAAAGGGTTTCTGCACTGGAAAGCCGACCTGCTCACAGAGTTCGACCCGTTCGAAACCGGCCTCGACCGTTTCGTGAAACCCGGCAAGGCTGCGGATTTCATCGGCAAGGAGGCCCTTCTCGCACGGATGGCCGAGGGACCGCGCAAGAAATTCGTGACGCTGAAGATCGACGCCACCCACGCTCCGGCGCATGGCGGCGCGTCGCTTCTGCAGGGCGAGACTGTGGTCGGCACGATCACCTCGGCAGATTGGGGCCACCGGACGGGGCTGAACCTCGCCTATGCCTTTGTCGACCCCGCCCTGTCGGCACCCGGCAGCACAATGGAGCTGGAGCTTTACGGCGCGCGGGTTGCAGCCGAGGTCATCCCCGCCTCGCCTTATGACCAGGGTTTTGACCTGATGCGAAGTTGATCCGGGCCGAAGGCGGTGCCTATTGGCTCCGAACGGATTCGCCCCGGAACGACAGGACAGCGAAAGAGATGTGCCAGTGACCGTCACCTACTTGAAACAGGCCGCGCGACGCCCGGCGGCAGAGAATAACGACATCCGCGACATTGTCCGCATCATGCTGGCCAATATCGAACGCGATGGCGAGGCGGGCGTGCGCGGCTACGCGGAGAAGTTGGACGGCTGGACGGGCGAGATCGTTCTCTCCGACTCTGAACGCCGCGCGGCCTGCGACCGGGTTCCGGAGGCGCTGAAGGCGGATATCCGCTTCGCCCACGACAATATCCGACGCTTCGCCGAGGCGCAGATGGCGACGATCCAGGAGTGCGAAGTCGAGGTGATCCCGGGGTTGATCGCCGGTCAGAAGCAGATCCCCGTCTCCAGTGCGGGCTGCTACGTGCCGGGCGGGCGCTACAGCCATATCGCCAGCGCGCTGATGACTATCACCACCGCGAAGGTCGCGGGCGTGCCGCATATCGCCGCCGTCTCCCCGCCCCGCCCGGGCGGCATCCCGGACGCGATCATCTACGCGATGGATCTGAGCGGAGCGAACCTGATCCTCAATCTCGGCGGGGTGCAGGGGATCGCGGCCATGGCCCAGGGGCTTTTCGGCGCCCGGCCGGCCGATATCCTCGTCGGCCCCGGCAATGCCTATGTCGCCGAGGCCAAGCGCATGCTCTTCGGCCCCGTGGGCATCGACATGTTCGCCGGACCGACGGATTCGCTGGTCATCGCCGATCACTCTGCCTCGGTGGAGACCGTGACCTGGGATCTCGTCAGCCAGGCCGAGCATGGCGCCGACAGCCCCGTCTGGCTCGTCTCCACCGACCGCGCCCTTGCGGAGGGTGTCATGGCCCGCGCCGATGCGCTGATCGCCAACCTGCCCGAGCCCAATGCCAGCGCTGCGCGTGTCGCCTGGGCCGAGCGGGCCGAGATCATCCTCTGCGACACGCGCGAGGAGGCGGTGGCCGTCTCCGACCGCTATGCGCCCGAGCACCTCCAGGTGCAGGCCGAGGATCTCGACTGGTGGCTCGACAGTCTCTCCGCCTATGGCTCGCTCTTTCTCGGCAAGGAAACGACGGTCCCGTTCGGCGACAAGACTTCCGGACCGAACCACGTGCTGCCGACCGGCGGCGCCGCGCGCTATACCGGCGGGCTCTCGGTGCATAAGTTCACCAAGACGGTGACCTGGCAGCGGTGCAACGCCGCCGCCTCGCGCGAACTGGCCGAACGGACAGCGCGGATCAGCCGGATGGAAGGGATGGAGGGCCATGCCCGCGCAGCAGAGCTTCGCCTGAAAGGCGCCTAGGGCCCTCGTCACGCCGCAACCTCTGAACGGCTTTCGTCTTGCGTGCCAAATCGGAAGAAGACCCGAGCGTTTGGCCAGGGGCGACAAACGCCGGCCCAGTATGCGGGTCCGGCGATCTTCAGCCCGGATTCCGTGCCATGATACGCACCGCACGCAGGGGGGCCGACCACGCCCCTGTTAAACGTCTCATCAACACCACCGCGACCCTGCCGCACTTGCCAGCCCGGGCCCAAGACCATAGCTCTTGATGAGGAGGTTCGGCCATGCCCGGAAAGACCGACACCTCCCCTCGGATCGCCTTTCACACCGAGGGGCTTACCAAGACATATGGCGAGGGCGAGGCTGCAGTCCACGCCCTGCGCGGGGTCGATCTGAGCCTGCCTGAGGGCGAACTGGTCGTGCTGCTCGGCGCGTCCGGCTCGGGGAAGTCCACCCTGCTCAACATCCTCGGCGGGCTTGATCGCGCTACCTCCGGCAGCGCCCATTTCCGAGATCATGACCTGACCACCCATTCCGACCGCGCCCTGACCCGCTATCGGCGCGACCATGTCGGCTTCGTCTTCCAGTTCTACAACCTCATGCCCGCGCTGACGGCGGAAGAGAATGTCGAACTGGTCACCGAGATCGCCAAGACCCCGATGTCTCCCTCCGAGGCGCTCGACCTTGTCGGGCTCGGGCCAAGGCGGCACCATTTCCCAGCCCAGCTTTCGGGCGGCGAGCAACAGCGCGTCGCCATCGCCCGCGCCATCGCCAAGCGCCCGGACGTGCTCTTCTGCGACGAGCCCACCGGCGCGCTGGACAGCACCACCGGCCGCGCCGTCCTGCAGGTCATCGCCGATATCAACGAAGAGCTCGGCACCACCGTACTCATGGTCACCCATGCCGCCCATACCGCTGCCATGGCGCATCGCGTCCTGCGTTTCTCCGACGGCGCCATCCACGCCGTTGAGGTCAACGCGACCCGCCTCGCCCCGCGGGAGATCGACTGGTGACCCTGCTTTCCCCCCTCGACCGCAAGCTCCTGCGCGATCTCTGGCGCATCAAGGGACAGGCCGGCGCCATCGCCGCCGTGATCGCGCTCGGGGTGATGACGCTGGTGATGTTGTCCGGCCTCGTCAACACGCTGGAACAGACCAAGACCGCCTATTACGAGCGCTACCGCCTGCCGCAGGTTTTCGTCCCCGTGGAGCGCGCGCCCGAGCGTGTGCTGGAGCGTCTGGCCGAGATCCCCGGCGTGTCGGCTGTCGAAGGGCGCGTCACCGGCATGGCGCTGGTCGAGATCGACGGGGAGATCCTGCCGATCCGCGCCCAGGCCGTTTCCCTGCCCGTCCATGGCCGCGCCCGGCTCGGCGATATCTACCTCGCCGAGGGCCGCATGCCGGACCCCGCCCGCACCGAGGAAGTCCTTCTGCTCAAGGCCTTCGCCGATGCGCGCGCGCTGAAGCCGGGGGACACGCTCTCGGCGACGATGAACGGCGCGCGGCGCGGCTTCCGCATCACCGGGCTCGCGCGTTCGCCGGAGTTTCTCTACACCACCGCGCCGGGCGAAATTGTCCCCGACGATGCCCGCTTCGCCGTGCTCTGGATGAGCCGCGACAGCCTCGCGGCCGCCTATGACATGGATGGCGCGTTCAACGAGGCGCTGTTGGGGCTTGAGCGCGACGCCAGCGAGCCCGCCGTGATCGCCGCCGCCGACCGTATCCTCGACCCGTTGGGCGGACGCGGCGCCTTTGGGCTCGCCGACCAACAGAGCAATTTCTTCCTCACCGAGGAAATCAACGGCGCCCGCTCCACCGCCGTCGCCGTGCCGCCGATCTTCCTCGGCGTCTCCGCATTTCTGCTCGCGATCACCATGCACCGCATCGTGCAGGCCGAGCGCGAACAGATCGGGCTGCTGAAGGCCTTCGGCTACACGGACGGGGAAACCGCCATCCACTATCTCAAGCTGATGCTCGCCATCGCGCTGGCCGGCGCCGGAGCTGGCGCCCTGCTCGGCATCGCCTCGGGCCGTGCCATGGCCGGGCTCTATACCGACTATTACAAGTTCCCCTTCCTCGTCTTCACGCTGGAGCCGCGCAGCTTCGTCACCGGCTTCGCCATCTCGGTCGGCGCGGCGACGGCGGGCGGCGCGGGTGTGCTCCGCGCTGTCTTCCGCCTCTCGCCGGCCGTCGCCATGCGCCCGCCTGCCCCGGCCGATTACTCGGCCTCGGGGGGGATCGGCCGCCTCGCCCGCCGCCTGCTCGACCAGCCCGGCCGCATGGTCCTGCGTCGCCTCCACCGTCAGCCCGGTCGCATGCTCGGTGCTGCCATCGGCATCGCCACGGGGATGGCGCTTTCGGTTGGCATGATCGGCCTGCAAAGCGGCTTCGCCCGCACCATCGATCTTGCCTTCACCGTGCTCGACCGCTCCGACGCGCAGGTCACCTTCACGCATGCCATGTCGGAGAAAGCGCTCTACGAACTTGCGCGCCTGCCCGGTATCGAAAGCGTGGAGCCGGTCCGCAACGTCTCCGTGCTGTATCGCCATGCGCTGGAGACCCATCGCGGCGCCATCACGGGCCTCGGCGACACTCCCCGCCTTGCCCGCGCCATGGACGCGAAGCAACGTCCGCTGCCGCTGCCCGAGGGCGGCATCGTCCTCTCCTCCACGCTGGCCCGGGAGCTCGACGCCAGCCCCGGCGACTTCATAACCGTCGAGATCCGCGAGGGCCGCCGCCCGGTGTTCGACATCCCCGTTACCGCCGTGGCCGACAGCCTGCTCGGCGCCCCGGCTTATATGCGACTCGACGTGCTGAACCGCGCCCTAAAGGAGCCCGGTCGCGTCTCCGGGGCCTATCTCCGCCTCGCCCCGGGCGCCGAGGACAGCGTGTTCACGACCGTGCGCGGTATGCCCGCGCTTGCCGGAATCGCGCTCAAGGAAGACATGCGCGAGGCGATCCGGGAGGTGATGGATGAAGGCATGGGCGCGATGCGCTTCGTCATGCTGGCCATCGCCGGAATCGTCACCTTCGGCATCGTCTATAACGCCGCCCGCATCGCCTATGCCGAGCGCGCCCGCGACCTCGCGAGCCTGCGCGTCATCGGCTTTACCCGCGGCGAGGCCGCTTTCGTACTTCTGGGCGAGCTGGGCCTGATCGTGCTGCTGGCGCTGCCACTCGGCGCGGTGGGCGGCTATGGCATGTCGGCGCTGATCGCAAGCGCCTTTTCCACTGAAATCTACACCATCCCGCTGATTTTCGACGCGCAATCTGTGGCCAGCGCAACGCTCGCCGTGCTCGCCTCGGCCGTCTTCTCGGGATGGATCGTCAAGCGCGACCTTGACCGGATCGAGCTTGTCTCGGCATTGAAGACGCGGGAGTGAGGGATATGGCACAACGCAAGACAACCCGCAGGATGATCACGCTTCTGGTGCTGGCCGGGCTCGGCGCGACGCTGGTCTGGGCCTTTCGGCCACAACCTGTGCTCGTCGATCTCGGCGAGGTGCGGCGCGGCGCGTTGATGGTCACGATCGACGAGGAGGCGCGCACCCGCGTCCATGAGCCCTATGTCGTCTCGACGCCGGTCGCCGGCCGGCTTCTGCGCGTCGAGGTCGAGCCCGGTGACGTGGTCGAACGCGGCACAACCGTTGTCGCCCATATGCTGCCGCTCAACCCCTCCGCGCTTGATATCCGCACCCGCGAGCAGGCGCGCGCCGCCGTCACCGCCGCCGAAGCTGCGTTGCGCGTCGCCCGGGCCGATCTCAACAAGGCCATGGCCGACAATGACCTCACCCAGTCCGACCTCGCCCGCGCCGAGCGCCTGACTCGGACCGGCACCCTCTCCCAGGCCTCGCTGGAGCGCGCCCAGTCCAAGGCCCGCGCCGCGCAGGCCACGCTGGACACCGCCGAGGCCGCCATCTCCATGCGCGAAGCCGAGGTCGACACGATCCGCGCCCAGCTTATCGGTTTTGACGATCAAGGCCTCTCCGCCGCGCTGCAGATTTCCCACGAGACCGCGACCCCGCTCTTCGCGCCCGCCACCGGGCGTATCCTGCAGGTGATGCAGAAAAGCGAGACCACCCTGCCCGTCGGCACCCCGATCATGGAGATCGGAAATATCGAGGATGACCTCGAAATCGTGGTCGAGCTGCTTTCAACCGACGCGGTACAAGTTCGCGAAGGCGCGCGGGTCATTGTCGACAAATGGGGCGGCGCGCCGCCGCTCAATGGTGAGGTGATCCGGGTCGATCCCTGGGGCTTCACCAAGTATTCCGCGCTCGGCGTCGAAGAACAGAGGGTCAATGCCCGCATCCGCTTCACCGACCCGCCCGAAACCCGCTCAGCCCTCGGCCATGGCTACCGTGTCGAGGTGCGGATCGTCGTCTGGGAAGCCGAGGATGCCGTCATCGCGCCGGCCAGCGCACTGTATCGGAACGGGGATGGGTATTCTGCTTTTATAGTTGGCGCAGAGGGGCTTGCCGAACTGCGCAGGGTCGAGCCCAAGCGGTCCAATGGAATCGAGACCGCGATTCATACCGGATTGGCCCCCGGCGAGGCGGTGATCCTCTATCCCGCGCCCGGCCTTGCCGAAGGCCAGCGCGTGGCGCCGCGCCATCCTCACTGAGGCAACAGTCGTGAAGAAACGGACGGAACAGACCGAATATTAACCATTTTTCACTTGTTTGCCGCTGTACGCGTATTATCGCCTCTATGCAGGATTCGTGCAAAGGTTGTGTGAATTTGATTAACCTCTGGCGAAAGCCGTGAATCGATGCCCAGTCGTTATCTCTTCCGTCACGATCTCGATCTGACCCTGCTCTGGCATACGGGGCATGTGACGGCGATGGGCCAGAGGCAGACCCTCGCGGCCCTGAGTGCCGAGCCGTCGTTCCGCCCCGACGCGCGGCTGCTCGTCGACGTTTCCGGGATCGTCTCGACGGATGTCGAGTTTGGCACGCTGCTGGAACGACGCAAGACTCATGCGGGCCATCTCGCCGAACTGGAGCAGCCGACCCGCTGGAGCTACTTCGCGCCAACCGCGCTTGGCTACGGGTTGTCGCGGCGGGCACAGATGCTCTTCGACGCGCTTCCCAACCTCGAGATCGGCGTTTTCTGGACCAGCCAGGAAGCGCTGGATTTCCTCGACCTGACGGCGTCCGATCTGCCCGGTTGGCCCGAGGAAGACCCCGCCGAAAGCTGAAAGCGGCCGGCAGGGCACCCGGTTCAATCGCGGACGACGAAGACCGACTGTTTGGCGTGACGCACGACCCGGGCGGCATTCGGGCCGAGCAGGAAATCTTCCAGTTCGGGCTTGTGCGACCCCAATACGATCAGATCGGCGCCGATCCTGTCGGCCGTCCGCAGAATATTGTCGTAGACATGGCCTTTGACCACGGTGAGGTCATACGCGAGCCCGTCGGTCACTTCCTGCCGGGCCCAGGCATCAAGACGCACCTTCTCGTCCTCGACGATCTTCCGCGTCTGATCCTCGGTGAAGAAGGTGTTGACGAAGGACATGCCAAAATCCGGGACGACGTTGACGATATGCAGCGACGCGCCGTGATCCTGCACAAGGCGGAAGGCAACATCTGCAACACGATTGGCAGAGGTGGCGTCATTCAGGTCGATCGCCACGAGGATGGATTTGTACATTTTTTCGGTTTCTCAGCGGATAAGCGCAGTGCAGCGCTGGATTTGGGGGCCGGTCAGATCTTCAGGACATGATGGATCGCGGCCGGTCTGTCACCCTTGAAAATGCACGGCTGCGGTCGCGTCGGCGCAAAGTCGCGCGCCACCGACAGATCCCGTCAAATGCCAGCGCGCTGGCAATCCTGACTTTTTTTGACCGCTGTCCCACCGCCCACAACCATGACCGACCTCACCGGATGATCGCGTGAAGATCGATCCATAATGCATTGAATATTGTTACTAAAAATCAATTCACAGCGGGCAGCTCAACTTGCCGGCACGATCCTTCCTCCTCGCACCGGGGCCCGGACCGAATGCACTGGCCCCAAGGACCGGTTTGCTTTTCCCCGCGAAATTCCTACAAATCGCCGAGGAACGGCTCGGCAGATGGGGGATCCCGGTGACAGTTCATACGGATGCGACACTCGCCCTGATCGCGGCGCTGCCCTTCATTGGCGCGCTCTTCCCGGGCCTGATGATACGGGTCGGACGGAATGCCTGCGCGCTCTCCGCCGGCTGGGCGACGCTGTCGGCGCTGATCCTGCTGATCACACTGGCCACAGAGGTCTGGCGCGGCGAGACGGTTGTCTACCAGGTCGAGTGGATGCCCATGCTGGGGCTGAACGCCAATTTCCGGCTCGACGGGCTGGGGCTGCTTTTTGCCTCGATGATCCTCGGAATCGGCCTGCTCATCATCCTCTACGCGCGATTCTACCTCTCGCGCGAAGACCCGATGGGGCAGTTTTATACCTATCTGATGCTGTTCCAGGGCGCGATGCTCGGCATCGTGCTCTCCGACAACATCCTGATGTTGGTGATCTTCTGGGAGCTGACCTCGCTCTCGTCCTTCCTGCTGATCGGCTACTGGAAACACACCGTACCGGGACGACAGGGCGCACGGATGGCGCTGGCGGTCACCGGCGGCGGCGGTCTGGCGCTGATCGGTGGCATGCTGCTGCTGGGACAGGCGGCCGGCTCCTATGACATCTCGGTCATCCTGACGCGGCGCGAGGAAGTGCTCGCCTCGCCCTATCTCGTGCCAATGCTGGTCCTGATCCTGCTCGGCGCCTTCACCAAGTCGGCACAATTCCCCTTCCATTTCTGGCTGCCGCACGCGATGGCCGCGCCCACGCCGGTCTCCGCCTACCTGCACTCCGCCACCATGGTGAAGGCCGGGCTCTTCCTGATGGCGCGGCTCTGGCCGATCTTCGCCGGCACCGATATATGGTTCTACCTCGTGGCCACGACCGGGCTGATCACGATGCTGATCGGGGCCAAGATTGCCATCTTCAAGGATGACATAAAGGCCCTGCTGGCCTACTCCACGGTCTCCCATCTCGGGCTGATCACCATGCTGCTCGGCTTCGGCACCGCCGCCGCTGCGACAGCCGCCGTGTTCCACATCATCAATCACACGATCTTCAAGGCCGCGCTCTTCATGACCGCGGGCATTGTCGATCACGAGGCCCATACCCGCTCGATCAAGCGGCTCGGAGGCTTGCGCCAGCTGATGCCGATCACGGCGACACTGGCGATCATCACCTCGCTCTCCATGGCCGGCATCCCGCTCTTCAACGGGTTCCTGTCCAAGGAGCTGATGCTTGAGGAAGCGGTCCATACAAGCTGGCTCGGCAACCCCTGGATCGTGCCGCTTCTGGCGACCTTTGGCGGGCTTTTCTCAGCCGCCTATTCCTTCCGCTATATCGTGCATGTCTTCCTCGGCCCGGTGCGCAACGACTATCCCGGGCACCCGCATGATCCGCCCTTCGGCATGTGGGCCGCGCCGGCCTTGCTCGCCGTCATGGCGCTGGTCATCGGCATCGTGCCGCAGGCGGCCGTGGGCGGCTTCCTGAATGTCGTCTCCGACGCCGTGACGCAGGAACACCTGCACCCGCACAAGCTCAAGATCTGGCACGGTTTCACCCTCGCCCTCGGCATGAGCATCGTCGCCACGCTCGGTGGCGCGCTGGTGCTCTATTTCCACGCCCCGCTGCTGCGGATGTGGGATGCGACGCCCAAGCCCGATGCCAAGGCGATCTTCGACGCCACCGTGACCGGGTTGCACCGCGCCAGCGGGCTGATCAGCAACTCGATGCATAATGGCCGCCTGACACAGTTTCTCGCCATTTTCGGCGCGTCCACGGTCTTGCTGGGCCTCTATGCCTTCTTCTCCAGCAGCCATGCTCCGGGGATGCGCGAGATGATCTCGCCAAGTGTGGTCGACTATATCGGGACAATCCTGCTCATTGCCTCGACCATGGCCATCGTGACCTATCACCGCTCGCGCCTTCTGGTTCTGGTGCTGATCGGCATCAACGGGCTGATCGTGTCGGTGATCTTCGTCCGCCTTTCCGCGCCCGACCTGGCAATGACGCAGGTCACGGTCGAAGTGGTCACGCTGATCCTGTTGCTGCTGGCGCTGCACTTCCTGCCCAAGCACACGCCGCGCGAGTCGAGCTTCAGCCGCCGCGGTCGCGACGGGATGATCGCGGGCGCCGCCGGCATTGCCATCGCCGCCCTCGCCTATGCGCTGATGACCCGCGATTTCGAAACGATCTCCGGCTACTATCTCAAGCACGCCAAGCCGGATGGCGGCGGCACCAATGTCGTCAACGTGATCCTGGTCGACTTCCGGGGCTACGACACGTTTGGCGAGATCATCGTGCTCGGCATCGCCGCCCTGCTGATCTTCGCGCTCGGAGAGACGCTGATGGACGGCAAGGCCTCCCGCAAGCTCGCCAACTGGGTCCACGAGATGCGCTATTCCAAGGACCGCCACCCGTTGATGATGGTCGTGGCGACGCGCGTGATGATGCCGATCTCGCTGATGGTCGGGGTCTATATCTTCCTGCGTGGCCATAACGACCCCGGCGGCGGCTTCATCGCCGGCCTCGTCGTCGCCATCGCGCTGCTGATGCAATATATGGCCTCTGGCTTTGCCTGGGCCTCCGAGCGGGTCCGCATCCCCTATCACGCCTTCATCGGCTGGGGCGTGCTGATCGCCGGCATCACAGGCATCGGCGCCTGGTTCAACGGCTTCCCGTTCCTGACCTCGGATTTCGGCTATGTCCACTGGCCGCCCATCGAGGAGTTCGAACTGGCTACGGCCATGGCCTTCGATCTCGGCGTCTTTCTGACCGTGATCGGCGCGGTGATGCTGGCGATCTACACGCTCTCTCACATCGCGCGGCGCACCGGCGAGTCGGTCAATGTCTCGCCAATGGATTACGACCCCTCCACGGTCATCCCGCCCTATAGCGACACCGGACGTACCGAGCCGCCAATCCCCGGCCGTGCAAGCCGACCGACCCCGAAACAGGAGAGCTGACATGGAAGCCCTTCTCGCAATCGTCATCGGGCTGCAGACCGCCGGAGGGGTCTACCTGATCCTGCGCCGCCGCACCTTCTCGGTCATTGTCGGCACGGCGCTGCTGACCTATGCGGTCAACCTCTTCCTCTTCGCCTCCGGACGGCTGGCGGTGGACATGCCGCCGATCTACACCCCGGGCGTCACTGACTATACGGACCCCCTGCCCCAGGCGCTGGTGCTCACGGCAATCGTGATCTCCTTCGGCATGACGGCTGTGGCGGTTTTGGTTGCGCTCGGCGCCTTTCTCGAAAGCGATATCGACCATATCGACATGCGCCGTGATCCCAACGACCTCGATCTCGATCCCGACGAGATCCCCTGGGAACAGGACCCGCGTGATCCGGGCCTCGAGACCCCGAAGGGAGATTTCGGATGAGCCCGAACCACTGGATCATCCTGCCGGTCGTGATGCCGGCGATCATGGCCGCCGTCATGGCCATGGTCATGCGCCACGATGTCGTTCTTCAGCGTGTCTTCTCGATGGCGATGACCGTCGCGCTGGTCGTTATCTCTGGCGGGCTTTTCGTCTCGACGCTGGACGGCACGATCCACACCTATCGCCTCGGCGACTGGGCGCCGCCCTTCGGCATTGTCCTCGTTTTGGACCGGCTCTCCGCGACCATGCTGTTGCTGACATCCCTGCTCTCCGCCTCTGTCATCCTCTACGTGATGGGCTCGGATTGGGATCGGCGCGGCTGGCATTTCCACGCCCTCTTCGCCTTCCAGCTCATGGGCGTGAACGGCGCCTTTTTGACGGGCGACGCTTTCAACCTCTTCGTCTTTTTCGAGATCCTGCTGATCGCCTCCTACGGGCTGATGATTCACGCAGGCGGAGGCATGCGCCTGCGGGCCGGGTTGCAATATGTGATCATGAACCTCGCCGGCTCCACCCTCTTCCTCTTCGCCATGGGCACGCTTTACGCCGTCACCGGCACGCTCAACATGGCGGACATGGCACTGCGGGTCCGTGATCTCGATCCCGGCGACCAGGCGCTGCTCCTGACCGGCGGCGCGCTGCTCTCTGTGGTCTTCGGCATCAAGGCGGCGGCCTTCCCGGTGCAATTCTGGCTGCCCGGCACCTATGCCAACGCCCCTGCCCCTGTCGCCGCCTTCTTCGCCATCATGACCAAGGTCGGCGCCTATGCGATCCTGCGCATGTACACGCTGGTCTTCTCGCCCGAAAGCGAGGCCGTGGGCAATTTCTTCAACATGATGCTTCTACCCGCCGGCCTGATCACGCTGACCATCGGCGCGGTGGGCGTGCTCGGCGCACGGTTGCTGCCGCGTCTGGCCGCCTTTGCGGTGCTCGCCTCGATGGGCACGCTGCTCATCGCCATCTCCATCGGCACGCAGGCCGGGCTGACCGCAGCTCTATATTACATGATGCATTCGACCCTTGCCGCCGCCTTGCTCTTCCTGGTGCTCGACCTCGTGGCCGACAGCCAGGGACCGACCATCCGCGCGCCGGGCGGGCTCGTCGCCTCGCTCTTCTTCGCCGCCGCCATCGCCGTGGCTGGCATGCCGCCTCTCTCGGGCTTCATCGGCAAGCTGCTGGTGCTCGACGCGGCGCGCAGCTCGCCCTTCGTGAGCGTGATCTGGGCCGTGATCCTCGTTACCTCGCTGATAACCATCATCGGCTTCGGTCTCCGAGGCAGCCGCTATTTCTGGAAACCGCTCGACCCCAGTTTCGCCAACCCGGAAAACCTCGACCCCGACGGCAACCTGATCGCCGCCCACCCGATCCGCCCGCTCGCGGTGGTCGGCGCCTGCGCGCCGCTGGTGCTGCTGGTGGTGCTGACGCTTGGGGCCGGACCGGCGATGCGGGCCATGTCCGAAACAGCCGCCCAGCTCATCGACACGGATGCCTATATCGAGGCCGTCCTCGGGCCACAGCAGGAGGCGCACTGAGCCATGATCAAACGCATCCTATACCGCGTCTTCCCGCACCCGCAGCTGACCTGTTTCCTGCTGCTGATCTGGCTCCTTCTGGTCAACAACCTGACCGTGGGCAATGTCGTGCTCGGGCTGATCCTCGGCATCGCCATCCCCGGCATCACCCAGCCCTTCTGGCCCAACCGGCCCAAGGTCGCCCGCCCCCTCAAGGCCGTGCAGTACATCCTGCTGGTACTCTGGGATATCTGTGTGGCCAATATCGCGGTCGCGAAGATCATCCTCTTCAAGACCAATGAGCAGACCCATAGCCACTGGCTGACCATCCCGCTGGAATTGCGCTCTCCCGAGGCCATCACCGTGCTCGCAGGCACGATCACCATGACGCCGGGCACGGTCACCGCCATGCTCTCGGCCGACGCGCAGCACCTTCTGGTCCATTGCCTCGACACCGATGATCCCGAGGCCGAGGTCGCCACGATCAAGACCCGCTATGAGAGCCGCCTGAAGGAGATCTTCGAATGATCCAGTATGCGCTCTATTTCGCCACCGCCTGTTTCTCTGTTGGCATGTTGATGAACCTCTGGCGCATCCGTTTCGCCCCCGGCGTGGTCGACCGGATCCTGGCGCTGGACACGCTGGTCATCAACGCCATCGCGCTGCTGAACGTCTATGGCATCCTGCAGGGCACGGCGGTCTATTTCGAGGTCTCGCTGCTGATCGCCATGTTCGGCTTCGTGTCCACGGTGGCCTATTGCCGCTTCATCCTTCGCGGCAACATCATCGAATAAAGGATTGGAAATATGCAACTTATTGCCGAAATTCTTATATCCTTCCTGCTCGTCTCCGCAGGTTTGTTCGGGCTTCTGGGCAGCTTCGGGCTGATCAAGCTCGACGATACGATGCGCCGGCTGCACGCTCCGACCAAGGCGACAACGCTCGGTGTCGGCGGGGTACTGATCGCCTCGATGATCTATTTCGCGGTGTTCCTCGATCATGTCTCCTATCACGAGCTGCTGATCACCGCCTTCCTCTTCATCACCGCGCCGATCACCGCCAATTTCGTCGCCAAGGCGCATATGCATCGCGACGTGAAGGAGCGGGAGCTGCCGCAGACCGGCGGCACTTATGGTTGGGCCGGCTATGACGAAATCGGGGATGACGAGCAGCCGATCGACACGAAATAGAGACGTCCCTCTTGAAGACGGAACGGCCGTTCCCGGGTGCAATCCTGTCCGGCGGCTGCCACTGCATTGCTGCTCGGACGCCTTTCCTGAAGCACAGGTAGATCAGGCCGGCGTGGTCTCCCGCGCAATCGGGATGTTATATGGCGTGACGACTTGAATGTCGCTAAGCCCGGTTGCGTCGGAGGACGGAACGAGACTGTGCTTTGCCGACAGCGCGCGAAATGCCTGGTACATGTTCAATTGCAGATCGTGGTGCAGCACAAAATTGATCTGCCCGGACCGCAACAACTCGACATTCTCTGCATCGAGATCATGGGCAATGAAGCAGCCGGGTGCCCGGTCGGCATCCCGCAGCACCTCAAGTATGGCGCGATTGCCGCCGCCAATGGAATAGACGGCATCCACAGCGGGGAATTTGAACAGTTCGGTTTCCAGACGCCGTCGCGTGTCCATGGACAGGCCTGCACCGCCGGTGATCTCGACGATCTCGTCGTCTGGCCGCACCTGCAGGAAATGCTTGCGGAACTCCAGATAGCGCTCCGCCTCCCCCTGGAATTCTTCCCTCCGGCGCGACGTCAGGATCGTGCTCCGCCGCTCCCCAAGAACCTGCGCAAGCAGAAAGGCAGCGGTTTGCCCGGCGCGCGCATTGTCGATCCCCACATAGGCGGTTCGCTTCGAACACGAGATATCCGTCGCCAGGGTCACAACCGGAATTCCGGCAGTCTCCAGTTCGTCAACCTTGTCGCGAACCGCGGGCACATCGCGCGCCGTGACCACCACGCCCTGGCTGCCACGCCGTCTGATCCGCTCAAGGATCGCCACGATCTCGTTTTCCTGCATGATCTCCTGAAACTGGAAGCGTGGACGAAACACGGCTTCGGGCAGTTCCGGCAAAGTCGCTTCGCAGGCCGCCCGGATCTGGCGGCTGAACCTTTGAGGGGCCTCCAGAACGATATCGACAAACATGCGTCGTCCGCGTGCGGAAAGCTGCCGTTCCTGCATTTCCAATTCGGCGAGAGCGGCCTCCACGCGGGCGCGGGTCTGCGAGCTGACATGGGCGCGCCCGTTCAGCACACGGTCGACGGTTGCGGTTCCAAGCCCGGCCTGTCGCGCAATTTCCTTGATCGGGAAGCGATGGGTCATTTGATGGTTTATTGATGTATTATTGGTCACACGCAAGCGCTGGATGCGCGTAGTCTTGTTTCGTGAAGCGGGAGAAAGACCATGCCCTTCCGAATACCTGCACCTAGCTGACAGCGCATGACGCGACGCCCCGGCCACCCGTGCCGCGGGCACGCATCCAGCCGCGCTTCATCTGGAAAAATACAAACAATACAAACGCTCCGCGATTGGAGCGCCCCCATCTTGAGCGGTCGGCTTCCTGCCCACGCCAGCCCTGCTGGCCGTGCCAGAGACGGAATGCCCGGACCGCACCGGAAAGGAAATCCTCGTGAAATTGACTGCGACCTCCGCCTTTGAGTTCGATCGGCTTCTAGCCTCCCTTCGCCACCTGCTGGACGAGACCGTCGACGCCAACGCCAAGGCGTGGATCACGTTTCGCAACGCGGTTTCGGACAGGGCCGCAACACGGGACGCAAAGAGGCACAAGGCACGGCTGTACCGCGAGACGATGGAGGCGTTGAACAAGCTCGACCAGGCCGACCTGGCCGACCTTCGTATGAGCCGGGCCGACTTCCACTTCCTGGCCAAGAGAAAAGCGGGAATGGACTGACCATGTCTGGCTCTGGTGGTCGCCGCGCCTGCCGGAGCCAATGCGCCTCCCGCCGGCGCGGCGCCCTCTTCCAGCGATGGGGGACCAAAGACCGAAATCCTGTAGCGACCTGCGAAGATTTGACAGGCGGTCGGTTCAGGCCGGGTATCTCCGATGACCGCCTTGTCTACAGAGACGTCGACCACATCGAGGAGGGAGAACGGATTCAGTTCTTTGCGGCATGCCCACCGGGATCCCGAGCAACTCCCGGGCTCCTCTCTTCATGATCGATCTGCGCTGTTGACAGAAAGTCGGATTCGCGGGACAGCAGCATCGGTCGCAGAACCGACCGACCGGTCCCGGGCTGCCGCCCCGTTTCCGCGCAACCTGCATGGCCCGGAAAAGAGACCTCCCCTTGCTGCATCTCCTCAAACGCTTGGCGCTTCTCGTCGTCGGGCCGCTGCTCTTTCTCTTCATCTGCCTTGCGCCGCATGTCTGCGAGCGCCGTCGCGGTTTCCGCGCGTGGTATTGGCGGCTGGTTCCGCGCGCTTGCGGCTGGCTGCTCTGGTTCCTCTCCATCCGGGTCGAGATCTCGCCCAAAGCCACAGCCCGCATGGCGCAGGACGAGAACTCCATCTTCGCGGTCAATCACCGCAGCCATCTCGACGGCTTCGCCCTGCTCTCCAACGTACCGAACGAGAAATGGGTGACCTTCGGCGCAAAGAAGGAGTTCTTTTCCAATTTCTTCGTCGGACGTGGTTTCCGTGCCGCCGGGCTTGTCTCCATCGACCGTGCTCGTGGCTCCGACGCGCTGCGCCACCTCGCCACAGCGGTGCGCGAGATGCCCCGCCGACGCTCGCTGATCCTCTTTCCGGAAGGCACGCGCAGCCACAGCGCCGGACTCGCGCCTTTCAAGGCCGGGGTGGTGATCGTGGCGCGGGAGGCGGAACGCAGCATCCGACCCGTCGTCATCGCCGGCTCCGACACGCTCCTGCCGCGCGACAGGAAACTGCCCAGCCCCGGTGTGATCCGGATCGACGTGCTGGAAAGCTTCCACTGCGATGATCAGGCCACCGTGGACGCGGATCTCCAGCGGCTCCAGTCAGCGATGTCTGATGCCTATGAGGCGCTGCTCACAGCCTGATCAGAAGGCCCGGAAGGTCATGGTCGTCAGGGTGCGATGCACATCCGGGATCGAGGCGACATGCGTGTTGATGAAATGGCCGACATCTTCGCCGTCGGGGATATAAAGCTTCAGCAGCAGGTCATATTCGCCCGATGTGGAAAAGAGCTCTGAATGGATCTCCCGAAGCGCGATTGCATCGGCCACCTCATAGGTCTTGCCGGGGGCGCATCTTATCTGGATGAAGACGCAATTGCTCATGTTCGGGCCCTTTCAGATCTGCTCGACACCGCGGCGGCATCGCCGAGCAGAGTAGCGCTTGTGGCAGGCGGCGCAATCGGAGGATTGCCGCGCCTCGGGCACCCGTTCAGGCGAATGCGCGTTGGGGCCGGAACTCGTCAACCGTGTGCCGGGAAATCTCGCGGCGACGCATCACGCGCCGTGCTGTCGGCCCGTAGAACCGCGCAACCTGGTCATGCTGGACCTGCTGGGATCCCAGACCGGGGAAGAGCACGCCGATTTCCGATATCGTTCTTCCGTCGAGCGTCGCAAGCGCCATCGGACCGGGGTAGAAGCTCTCGGAAGCCATGCCTTCGGTCAGCACGATCTGATGCCGTTCGAAGAGAAGGTGAATATAGCTCACCTCCCGCACACCACGCGCGACCCGGAAGCCCGGCCCGCCCTGCCGCGCCAGATGGGTTGCCCGCGCCATGCAAGGCTCTGCGCCGTCGGGTGTCGTGATCAGGCAATGCTGGGGCGAGACGAGAAGGTCGCGCCGATTGCCAAGCGCGCCGCATCGAATGCGGATCGGCATGAGATTGGGGTGTTGCAGCAACTCCCGCCGACTGAGCCGCCGCTGCCCGATCCACAGCACAGTTTGGGCGCCATTGTCGAGCGTCTGCACAAGATCGCCGGGCCGCAGCGTCTCGATCGGAACCTCGCCGCGCGGGGTCAGGATCATCGTGCCCGAGGTGAAACAGGGAATGCCCATCTGGTGCAGGGTCGGACGGTCCAGCGTGCAGGCATCCACGCCCTCGAGCGTCAGGCTCTCGCCCATCGGAAAGCTCAGGACGGCGTTGCCCGTCTCGTCTTCGCTCACCGTCACGTCGTCGAGATCGACCAGATTGCCATTGGCGTCGGTCAGTTCGGAGACATCGAGCTGGTCCAGCTCGGTGCCGTCCATGGTGAAATCGGTGATCGTCGCATGGCCGTCGCCATCGAGCACGGCGAAAATGTCATCGCCATCGCCGCCCGTCAGCGTGTCGTCACCCGCACCACCAACAAGCCGGTCATCGCCAGCCTCGCCCTTGAGCGTGTCATCCCCCGCGCCGCCAGAAATCGTATCGTCGCCGTCGCCACTGAAAATGCTGTCATCGCCCGCACCACCGGTAACGATGTCCGCTCCACCCAGTGTGTTCAGAATAATGCCCACACTCGAAGCGCTGGCATCGATCAGATCTGCGTTGTCGGTTGCCTGGATGATTTCGATCGAAGTGAAATCGCCGCTTGCCGCGAGGGGAATGACGTCGGCATCATAGTAGCTGGTTACGGCATAGCCAGCCATGAAAACCGATTCCGTACCGGTGCTGATCACGTTTCCGAATGCGTAGCTGCCGCTTCCGTCATCTGTGAACGTGACCGAGGCCCCTAGACCACTGTTGTCATCCTGCAGGACAAGCCAGTCATAGAAATAGTCATCGCCACCATCCACATCCGTCACGCCATCGCTTTGATGGACATTGAAGACATCGCCACCCGCGCCGCCATCAAGTTGGTTGGTGCCGGCGCCGCCGGTCAGCGTGTCGCTGCCTTCGCCCCCCGATATCTGGTCGTCGCCGTCGCCGCCCGTCAGCCTGTCGTCGCCGGCGCCTCCGTCGATCGTGATGTCGCTGTCCGCGACCGAGCCGTCGATCGTGTCGGCATAGTCCGTGCCGCGAATTGCTTCGATCTCTGTCAGGGTGCCGTATGTGGAGGTTCCCAGGAAACTGAAGTCAGCAGTTTCATCGCCCGTAAATGTGACCTCGACCCCTTGAGTGCTCCCATTGCTGGCGAAGATGGCGATGTCCTGGTCGTCAGTGTCCTCGCCGGCCGAGACAAATGCCCAATCATCTTCATCGGTGATCAGGAAGGTGTCGCTCCCGTCGCCGCCATGGAGCGAGTCGT
Source organism: Tropicimonas sp. TH_r6 (assembly GCF_033101155.1). Classification (NCBI taxonomy): domain Bacteria; kingdom Pseudomonadati; phylum Pseudomonadota; class Alphaproteobacteria; order Rhodobacterales; family Roseobacteraceae; genus Tropicimonas; species Tropicimonas sp. TH_r6. Next base: position 130,415 of record NZ_JAWMPX010000011.1, on the reverse strand, counting down.
ATCCAGCTCCGGCAACAAGGGTGTCATCCCCTTCGCCGCCGACGATATTGTCGCTGCCCGCGCCGCCGATCAGGGTGTCGTTGCCCGCGTCGCCCACAAGAATGTCGTTGGCGTCTCCGCCCGAGAGCTCGTCATCGCCCTCGCCGCCGTAGATCACGTCAGCGCCCGATCCGCCGGTCACGATGTCATCGCCGCCATTTGCAAGGATCGTGACGCCGGAACTGGTGGCCGAGGCGTCGATCGTATCGGCATAATCCGTGCCGTTGATCTCTTCGGTTTCGCTGAACTCGCCAGTGGTGGAAGTTCCCTGGAAGTCGAAAGTGCCGGACTCGTCGCCGGTATACGTGACGTCGACGCCCTGGGTGCTAGACGTGCTGGAAAACGTGACGCTGTCCCCGTCGTCGCTGCCCTCGCCACCCTGTATGTAGGCATAATCGTCTTCGTCGGTGACAAGGATTTCGTCCTGCCCCTCACCGCCTAAAATACTGTCGCTTCCCGCGCCGCCGGTGAGGGTGTCGTCCCCCGCGCCGCCAATGATCTTATCGTCGCCGGACCCACCGATAATGGTGTCGTTGCCTTCACCGCCGTCGAGAATGTTGGTGCCGCTGCCGGTCGACCACTGGCCGATCAGGTCGTCCCCGTCGCCGCCCAGGACTGTGTCGTTGCCGTCGCCGAAGACGATGACATCGACCCCGAGCCCGCCATCGATCGTGTCGCTGCCTGTCGCATCGTAAATGCTCTGATCGGTGTCGATGATGACATCATTGCCATCCGTGCCTTCAATGCAGTCGTTTCCGGTCGTGCCCTCGATGGCCGCAGTATAGCTGGATACGGTCCCGGCTTCCGAGGGCGGGAAGCTGCCGTCATCCTCCGGGACGAAATAGACGCCGTCATCGCCCTGATAGAAGGTGCCGGTCACATCGCCCAGCGTGTTGGGATAGTTCACGATGCCGGTGCCCAGCGGAAAATGCTGTTCCGTGTCGATAGAGGCTGTCACCGCCCCATCGGAAATGCCGTCACCCGTGCTCAACCCGGACTCGTCGACATCCGAATAGAGATAATAGCCAGTCAGGACTGTCATCGCACACACCCAAGTTTTTCCCAATGACGACATTCGAGGCGAATTCTTAACAAAGATAGAAACTTCAAATTCGATGGATCCACCCCGGCCATGGAAGCCGCTGGCGTTTCGGCTTAAGCACGAGGGAAGAGGATATCGAGGGAAGAGACTCCATGGCTGCGAATACGCCCGAAACCGCCCGTACCCGGCCCGCCGACCTGGTCTGGGAGGATCCGTTCCTGCTGGAGGAACAGTTGAGCGAGGAAGAGCGGATGATCCGCGACACCGCGCAGGCCTATTGTCAGGACGGCCTCGCCTCACGGGTGCTGGAGGCCAACCGGCACGAGATCTTCCACCCCGAGATCATGACGGAGTTGGGCGCGCTCGGGCTTCTGGGCTGCACGATCCCGGAGGAATATGGCGGGGCGGGCGTGAACTATACCTCATACGGGCTGGTCGCACGCGAGGTGGAGCGCGTTGATTCCGGCTACCGTTCGGCGATGTCGGTGCAGAGCTCGCTGGTGATGCACCCGATCTTTGCCTACGGGGCGGAAGAGCAGCGGCGCAAATTCCTGCCCGCGCTGGCCAGCGGCGAGATGATCGGCTGCTTCGGCCTGACCGAGCCCGATCACGGCTCCGATCCGGGCGGGATGGTGACGCGGGCGAAGCCGGCCCCGGGCGGATATCTGTTGTCGGGCGCCAAGAACTGGATCACCAATTCCCCGATCGCCGATCTCTGCGTCGTCTGGGCCAAGTCCGCGGCGCATGGCGGCAAGATCAAGGGTTTCCTGCTGGAGCGCGGGATGAAGGGGCTGGAGACGCCGAAGATCGAGGGCAAGTTCTCCCTGCGCGCCTCTGTAACCGGCATGATCATGATGGACGAGGTCTTTGTGCCCGAAGAGAACCTGCTGCCGGAAATTTCCGGGCTTGCGGGGCCGTTCGGCTGCCTCAATCGGGCCCGCTACGGCATCGCCTGGGGCGCGCTTGGCGCGGCGGAGGCCTGCTGGCATCAGGCGCGGGATTACGTGCTGGATCGCAAGCAATTCGGCCGGCCGCTGGCGGCCAACCAGCTGATCCAGAAGAAGCTCGCCGACATGCAGACCGAGATCGCGCTCGGGCTTCAGGGCGTGTTGCGGCTCGGCCGCCTGATGGACGCACATCGCGCGCCGGGCGAGCTGGTCTCGATGATGAAGCGGAACAATTGCGGCAAGTCGCTGGCGATTGCCCGCGAGGCGCGGGATATGCTGGGCGGCAACGGGATCTCAGACGAATATGGCGTTATCCGCCATGTGATGAACCTCGAAGCCGTCAACACCTATGAGGGTACGCATGACATCCATGCGCTGATCCTGGGGCGTGCGCAGACGGGGATTCAGGCCTTCGTCTAAGGGACGCGTCGACGGCCCCGAAAGCGCCCACGCCATGCCGCGAAGGCAGATGAAAAGAGAAAGCCCGCCGCACGGATGCAGCGGGCTTTCCTGTCATTCCTCTCGGGCAGCGCCCGGTCAGACGTCAAGATCGCTCAGCAAGGCCGCGAAGGAGGCGCCATGCATGTCGCGGTCCAGCCGCGTGCCCTGTATCTGCGGGCGCGGCACGGAGAACTTGACCACGTTCAGGTCCTCGATGTCGAAGCGCTTGAGCAGCGTCGCATCGGCTTGAAGGATCGAGATGATCTGTTCCGTCTTCAGCGCGCCGGAGACGCGCTTGAACACCTCCGGAGAGCCACAGAAGATGTCGATGGTCAGCCAGAACGGACCCGCGTTTTTCGAGCGGATCTTGGTGACGGTGTCGGCCAGCCTGCTCATGCGCCAATCTCCACGGTTTCGAGAGTGAAAGCGTCCCATGGGTCCGCCAGTTCCAGCACATGGTTGAGGCAGAACTCGTAGACCACGCCCCGGTTCATCTCCGGCGGCGAGAAGGGGAAGGCGAAGGTCGGCATCTCTTCCTGTTCGGTCAGTGGGTGGTGGAGCAGGTAGGGATTGAGGATCTTTGCCACTTCGCGCGCCATCGCCTCCGTGTCGGCGGTGACGATGCCCAGAACCCCGACCTCGCTGCCGACCTGGGCGCCCGTGTCGAGCGCGCCGAGCGTCGCGTCGACGCCGATGAGCCGCATCTCGATCTCGAACCCGTCGCCGGCGCGCTCCTGCGCCTTGGCCGTGGCCTTGACGAGGATGTCATCGCACCACTCGCGCACATTCGCGACGTAGCGCGCGTCGCGCACCAGCGCCAGCGAGGCATATTGATAGCCCGCCTTGCGCGCGCCTTCGAGCTTCACGGTGTAGCGCTCCGAGGGCACCCATTTGGACCCGGTAACCCGCACCCGGCGGTCGTCCAGCGCGGTATAGGTGGCGCCGGTCACGTCAAGGTGCCCGCCGGGCTCGTAGAGCACGTAAGGATCGGAATTCTCGTAGAGCATATGGGCGGAGACGGTGTGCGGGGTGGCCCGTGCCTCCGGCCCCATCGGCGTCATCGTGAAGCCCTCTTCGTCGAAATCGATCAGGATCGTGCCCGAATTCGGCGAGGTCGTAGAGAGCGCGCCGCATTCGCCTATTTTGGCGCCGTGCCAGGCGCCGCCCGGATTGCAGCCGCGCGCGATCGGCAGCGCGGAGATGATCGCGGTGTCGGTGGTCCGGCCGGCGATGATGATATCGGCACCGGTTTCAAGCGCCGACTGGATATGCTCGGCGCCCGCGAGGGCAACGATATTGGTGCAGCTGTCGAGGGTCTCGTCCGAGATCTCCGGCGCGGCAACCAGAGGCGTGACCTTTCCGGCGGCAAGGGCTGCCTTGATCCGCTCGGCAGGCTGGCCGGATTTCAGCACCGCCAGCTTGAGCGTTTCGCCGGTTTCGGCCGCAATCTCGCGCGTGATGTCGACAAACCAGTCGACCGCATCATCGGCGCCGCAGGTCCCCGCGGTTCCGATCAGGAGCGGAACGCCAGCCTGGGCCCGCGCCGCCATGATCTCGCGCCATTCGGCCTTGACCGACCCGCGGGAGTATTTCGAGCTCCCCGTACCAAGGTAGTGGGGCCCACTGTCAGTGGACCCCCCATCGATGGCAATGATATCGGGTTTCTCGGCAATCCCGAGCGCGAGGGCGTTCCGGTCGTAACCGAGCCCGAGTGCGCCGGAAGGGATGAGAACCTTGACCATCAGTCTGTTATCCTCTGCGGTTTCTTGAGGATCTTGCGCAGGAACATCGGCGCGATGAAGCCCGCGACGGCCACGATCCAAAGGCCGATGGCGATGGGCGAAGAGAAGAGATAGGTGAAGTCCCCATCCGACAGCACCATGGCGCGGCGCAGTGAGTCCTCCATGTGACCGCCCAGCAGGATGCCGAGGATGATCGGCACGGTGGGAACGTCGAGCTTTCGCAACACGAAGCCGAGCGCACCAAAGGCCACCATCAAGAGCAGGTCGAAATAGCTGCCGGAAAGCGAGTAGATACCGACGAAGCTGACCATGGTCACGCCAGGCAGAAGCACCCAGGGCGGCACCATGAGGATCTTCACGAAGATCTTCACCATCGGCACGTTCATGATCAGCAGCACGATGTTGGCGATCAGCAGCGAGGCGATGAGACCCCAGACCACTTCCGGACGCTCGGTGAAGAGCGTGGGACCGGGCGTGATGTTCAGCGTCATGAGGAGCGCAAGCAGCACTGCCGTTGTGCCGGACCCCGGCACGCCGAGCGTCAGCATCGGCACCAGCGCCCCACCCGCGGCGGCATTGTTGCCCGCCTCCGGGGCCGCGATCCCCTTCGGAACCCCGGTTCCGAACTTGCCCTCTTCACCGGCGATGCTCTTCTCCGTCATGTAGCTCAGGAAGGAGCCGAGCGACGCGCCCGCGCCGGGCAGGACACCGGCGACAAAGCCGATGACCGAGCAGCGCAGCATGGTCCACTTGGTCTGGGCGATGTCTTTCCACGGGATCGAGACCTTCTCCAGCTTGACGCCGATGGAGGTGTTCTTGCCGTGGCTCTCGATGAAGAAGAAGACCTCGGAGATGGCGAAGAGACCGACGATGGCAACCAGGAAGTCAATGCCGTCGAAGAGATGCATGTTGCCGCCGGTCAGGCGCGGCAGGCCGGAATTGTTGTCGACGCCGATCATGGCGATGCCGAGGCCGATGCAGGACGCAACCGCCGCCTTGGCCTGGTTGTTCGAGGACATGCCGCCAAGCGTGGCAAAGGCCAGCATGTACAGGGCGAAATACTCCGCCGGGCCAAAGACGAACGCCACCCGCGCCAGAATCGGCGCCAGAAGCATAAGGCCGATGGTGGCCAGGAAAGCACCGACGAAGGAAGCGACACCCGAGAGTACGAGCGCGTCGCCTGCGCGGCCGCTCTTGGCCATCGGATAGCCGTCGAGCGTCGTCATCAGGGCGGGCTCGTCACCGGGGATGTTGAGCAGGATCGAGGAGATCCGGCCGCCATACATGGCGCCGTAATAGACCGCTGTCATGAGCACCAGCGCCGAGGTGGCGTCGAGCCCCATGGTGAAGGTGATCGGGATAAGGATGGCGACGCCATTCGAGGGGCCAAGCCCGGGAAGCGCGCCGACAATGGTGCCGATGAAACAGCCGACAACGGCCAGCATCAGCGTGAACGGCGACAGGGCAATGCCAAAGCCGATCGCGAGATTAGCAAACAGATCCATTATGTTGACCTCAACCCATCAGCATTTTCGGAAACGCGACAAGACCGAGGCCGAGCGCAAATTTGAACACCACGAACAGACCGAAGGAAAGGCCCACGCCCGCGAGCACGGCGGCTTTCGCCTTCGGTTGGATCTGGTAGGAGAGGAACCCCGCCGCGATGGCCGTGGGCAGAAGGAAACCCAGCGGCTTGAGCGCATAGGCGTAGCCGATCAGCACGACGGCCGAAGCGACGAGAGCGCCCAACGTGGCCAGTTCGGGCCATTCGGGGTCCGGGTCGGGCCTGATGGCGATGACCATGCCGCAGAGCGCTGCGACGGAACCGATGAGGATGGGGAAGGTGCGCGGGCCCACAGGGTCGGACATGAAGCCGGACTGGATCTGTGTGGCGCTGGCAATATATGCCAGCGCCACGAGGGTCACGACCGCACCGAAGATACGGTCAGATGCCATTACTGAATGACTCCCAGTTCACGGGACAGCGCTTCAACGTCGGCAACGACGCCATCGACATAGCCCTGGAAATCGGCGCCAACCTTGGTGAAGGGGGCAAGACCGTTGGCTTCCATGGCCGTGGCCCATTCGTCGCTTTCGGCAACCTTGGCCAGACGCTCGGCCCACATGTCGAAGGTTTCGTCGGACACGCCCTTGGGCACGTAGAGGCCACGCCAGTTCACGGCGACGACATCGATGCCCTGCTCCATGGCGGTCGGGATGTCATCGAAGCCCGGTACGCGCTCTTCCGTCAGCACGGCCAGAACACGGACGTCGCCAGACTTGATGAAGCCCACGACTTCGGACATGTCGCCCGACATCGCCTGGGTGAAGCCGCCCACTGTCTGGGTGATCGCGTCGGCACCGCCATCGGTCCCGATATACTTGACCTTGGTCACGTCCTCGACGCCGGCACGCTGAAGAACCATCAGCGGCTTGAGGTGGTCGAAGCCACCCACGGCGGACCCGCCGGCAAACGCGATGGATTTCGGATCGGCCTTCACGGCATCGAGCAGGTCGGTCAGCGACTGGAACTCGCTGTCCTTGCCGACGACGATGACGCCGGGATCGGCACCGATGGCGCCAACCCAACGAACCTGGTCGGCCTTCATGCCGGCATAGGCATTCTGGGCCAGACGGGTCGTGGTGGCCGAAGAGGCCGCTATGAAGAGCTCCTCGTCCTCGCCGCGTTCCGCGACGACGTGGTTATAGGCAAGGCCGCCGCCGGCTCCGGCCATGTTGGTTACCTGCACCGGTTTGTCCACGGCGCCGATGTCATACATGATCTTGCCGATCTGCCGGCAGGTGAAGTCCCAGCCGCCGCCCGGGTTGGCGGGGGCGATGCATTCCGCAGCCCAGACCGCCGAGGCGCTGAAGAGGACAGTAGCGGCAACGGTGCCGCGAAGGATGAATTTCATGATTACCTCCCAAGGGTCGATGAAAAGCGGTTCAACCCGCTGCTGCTCATAAAACGTGCAAAGCTGACACCATCCTGTCACCGGGTAAGGATTGTGCACGACAATCCGCCCCCGCGCATGAATGCGTCCCACCCGAGGCGCCGGCAGAGGCCACATCTCTGCCCTGACAAGGAGCGACCCAATCGCAAGACGAGGCGCTCGGGGCCCTACCCCTCCCCCCGCTCCTGTGCTCCCCGTGCCCACGCATCCCTGCGCATCACGTAGCTACGGGACTGATCCGACCCCCCAGCCTGACCTATATCTCCTGAACCGAAGCAGAGCGATTGCGAGAGACCGGATCGTCGGTCCGCGGAATGGGCTGGATAAGAGGGAAACCTCGACGCCGCTCCGCCGCAAGACCCATCCGGGATCGCCCGCTTCGATGCCCCGCGTTTCGCTCGTTTCGCGCGGGGCAGGAATTCGGCCAGACACCAGAGGTGTCCAGCCGCAACGCTGCACCACTCACGTGCAACCAGCCGCGCTTTATTGCGCGCGAGGGCGGTGGGCTCATGGGGATGGCCCGCCGCCCGCTTCCCCTGTCACAGGCAGGTCTTGCCATCCCCCCCAAGGACGGTCTATGACCGCCCTCGACGGCGGGTGATTAGCTCAGTTGGTAGAGCGCTTCGTTTACACCGAAGATGTCGGGAGTTCGAGCCTCTCATCACCCACCATATTTTTTTCACTGCGGATCAATGCCTTGCAAAGATCGGAACATCTGTTCTGCTCTTGGTCGACATGCTTCCGCTGCTCCGCTCGACACTCCATGCCCGCACGTGGCGTCGGAAACCATCATCCAGATGGACCAACAGTCAGTAATACGCTGACGATCAAACCGGACGTCCCGGATCAGACGCCCCAACGCCAGTCCAAACGAAAAGGGGACGCCGAAGCGCCCCCTTTGGTCAAATTGTGATATCCGTCAGGCTGATTTGCGCTTGCGCCGTGCGGCCAGGCCCAGACCGCCAAGGCCGAAGACCAGGAGTGGCAGGGAGGCGGGGAGCGGGATCGCACTGGTTTCAATCGTCACTTCATACGCGCCGGAATTGTCGGTGAAGATGCCATCATTCTCGCCGAGAAACAGAAATGCGCTGGCAACTGTCGGGACAACAAGTGTCGCCGACTTACCGACGAAAAAGGAATCGCCGATAGCGCTGATGGACGCGGATGTGGAACTCCACACACCGATCAAGGAATAGACCCGCAAGCCGTTAAAAATACTGCTATAACCGTCAGCATCTGTAGCGGTTGGACCCGCATCGACGACGGAACCGGTCGCGATACTCATCAACGGTCCCAGGGCGGCGAAGTTGATTGCACCGGAGCTGTCCGACACAGCCGAGACGTTGGTCCCTCTGCCCGTCATTGCGGCGGGGCCGTTCGAGGACCCCCAGTTTACATGGTAAAGGTTGTCCGTACCCAAAACGGTTGTTGTGATCGCCGCCACGGCAGTCTGTGCAGACAGCGCGCCGATAACGACCGCAGCGGCCGCCAGTAATTTAAGGTTCATAATTCGTCTCCGTTACTTCTTATTTAACGTCAACCAAGCTGTACCATCAAAAATTTACTTCACGTCAACGATGCTGTGCCGCCCAACCAAAATCAACGATTCTCTACATTTATTAGGCAATGACGACGCCCCCACACGCGCATTGCTCTCGTGTTGTCCGTCCTGGCCTTCGCCCGACGCGATCATTTGAGATGGGCTATCTTGCAGAGAAATCGGGCAGTCCCATCACACTGGAGCTGCCCAGAACGGCCTTTCGTCAGACCCTTGCCCACGTGGGGGACACCGCAACCAGGGTTCTCATTTGACCTCACCGCACAGCCGGGCAGCGGGCCACGTGTCAGGCTTTGGTTTCATGCGGGTGGGGCTCGAGAACAGATATGACCGGGGTATCACGATGACCCATAGGGACAGGTTAAATCGATATCCGAAGGAGAATAGATCCTGACCTCAGTTGGTGTCACTCTTCAGTGCGGACGCGCCGAGATCGGCAATGCGATGGAGAGATATACTGCGTCTCTTGCCATGTCGGCCGTAGCTGGACGAACATGCCGCCCCCGAGGCGCTGCACGTCGTTTCGCTGTCGCATTGCATGTTCCGAAATGGCGGCGGACTGTCATGCTCCGTTGCACCAAAGGCAACGACGCGCCGGGTCGAAATAACCGCTACATCTCCGCGCGCAGATCCAGAATGTATTGCAGCAGCGCACTCTCGGAGTATTTCAGCCGGTCGATCTGGGAGAATACCTCCAGCTGCGTAACGATGAACATGGCAATCATGCGAACCAGAGCGCCGTCCTGCTCCAGCGCGTCACTCTGAGCCGCATCCGAGGCGACGAATTCCAGCGTCCCGTAGGCCAGCCCCTCCAGCACCAGCGGCGCGCCGATGAAGCCGCTGGGCGGCTTGCCGTCAAAGGCGGGTCGATCAGCCAACCCGGCCTCGGCCGCGTCGTTGAACCAGACGATCTCCTGCCCAGACAGAAGATGAGCCGTCAGGCTACCGGTACTGTCCCGCTCGATCGGGGCAGTCGCCTCCCCACGCATGTCATGCTGGGCCAGGATCAGGGCATGGGAGCCATCCACGCGCGTCACGGCTGCCGCGGTCATGTTCAAGGCCTCGCAGCCGGCTGCGAGCATTGCCTGCAAACGCTGTTCGGAGGTCCGATCCGGCTCTGTGAAGGCCGCAACGATACTGTCGCGCAGCGCGGCCCGGCGCCGGGTTTGATCCAGCGTTTGCTCCACCTCGCGCTGCAGGTCCTGACGCGTCAGCAGCGCGGACCGCAGCGCCAGCGCATCGGTCACGCAATGGGCGAGATCCTCCATCACCGCGAGGTCCTCGTCGCACCACGGGCGCGGCGCTTCGTCGATGACGCAGAGCACCCCGAGCACCTCTCCCGTTGGCGCGAAGATCGGCGCGCCGAGATAGGCGTGATAGGGCAGTTCTTCGCGGTCCCGGAGCGCAGGGCCGAGCGGGTGGTTGTCCTTGTCCTCGACGGCCAGCGTGCTGCCATCCCGCAATACGAACTGGCTGAAGCTCTTCGACAACGGCAGAGCCCCGCTGCGTTCCCATGCTTCGGGAAGCCCGAGACCACTGACAAGCAATTGCCGTTCGACACCATCTTCGACAACAGCGATCAGCGCGGTGTTTACAGAGAACACCCGACGGGCAAGTCGGGTAATGTATTGAAGAGACCCCTGCCCCGACATGTCTCGCAAGCCGAGATCGTCAATGGACCAGATGGTTTGCGGGACCTCAAGATCCCCGGAGAACTGCAAGGCAGTCATTGTGCACTCAATGAATTCTATGAAGGAACGCCGTAGCTTGGCGCTCAAAACATTAACAAGCCATTAACGTGTCTTTGGCAGCCCTGTCCGCCCTGCCGCCCCGGCCCGTCAGGGCTGGCCGCAGGCGATTTCGATCAGGAAGGGGCCTCGCTTCGCCATCGCCCCGGCGAGCGCGTTAATGAGCGCGCCCGTCTCCTCGACCCGCACGGCCTCGACCCCATGACCGCGTGCCAATGCCACCCAGTCCAGTTCCGGACCCTCGACATTGAACATGCGTTCCGCGTTTCGCCCGACCTCGGTCACACCGACATTGGCCAGCTCGCCGCGCAGGATCTGGTAGCCGCGATTGGCGAAGATCAGCACGCAGATATCGAGCTCCTCCCGCGCCATGGTCCAGAGCGATTGCAACGTGTACATCGCCGAACCGTCGCCATTGGGGGCGATGACCTTGCGCTCCGGGCAGGCCACCGCGGCGCCAACGGCCAGCGGCAGCGACGCGCCGATTGCGCCGCCGGGATTGTAGAACAGGTCGTGGCGGGCGGCTTGGCGCAGCGGCCCGAGCAGCGCCGCGCCGGCAGTAACCGCCTCGTTGACGATGATCGCGCCCTCGGGCATCACCGCGGCCAGGGCCTCGCCCACGCAGTCCGGCGTCAGTGGCGCCGACGGGTTGGGCGCTTCGGATGGAAGGCGGTCGATCAGGCGCGGCGCGGCCTCCCCTGCCCCGACCGCCTCGGCCAGGGCCTCCAGCGTCCAGGCAATATCCATCTGAGGGGTGCAGAGCGGCAGCATCCGGCAATCCGGGGCCTCGGGCGTCGAGGGCCGGTCGGGATAGGCAAAGAAGGCGACGGGCTGGCCCGCGCCCACGAAGACCATGTGTTTGACGTCTCGCAGGATCTCGACATTCTCCAACACCGGATAATGCAGGCATTCGATATCGACCGCGCCAGCCCCCCGCTCGATGCGCGAAACGAAGAGATCGGCCATAAGGCGGCACCCTGTTCGCGCGGAGATGCGGCCGGCGAGCTGCGCCAATGGGCCATGCAGGGCCGCCCCCCCGACGAAGAGCGCCGCTCCCGGCGCGGTGAGCGCCTCTGCGGCGCCAGCGATCTGGTCCGGTCGCGGACGATGCAGCTTGACCGGAGCCAGCGGCGCGGCCGGGCCGTCCGCCTCTTCCCAGGCAGTGTTCGCAGGCAACACGAGCGTTGCGATCTGGCCATTGCGCGCTTGTGCTGCGCGGATCGCCTCGGCCCCGTCGGGCGCCACGGAGCGCGCATCCATCGAGACCCGCACCCAGTCCGAAACAGACCGGGTCACGCCCTCGATATCGCCCTTGAGCGGCGCGTCGTAGCGCAGGTGGTAATCGGCATGTTCGCCGACGACATTGATCATCCCGGAATGGCCCTTCCGGGCGTTATGGACATTGGCATAGCCATTGCCGAAGCCCGGCGCGAGATGCAGCAGGGTGGCCGCCGGCTTGCCGGTCATGCGGAAATAGCCATCCGCCGCGCCGGTAACTCCGCCCTCGAAGAGGCTGAGAATGCAGCGCATTTCGGGATGGGTGTCGAGCGCGGCGACGAAATGCATCTCCGATGTCCCGGGATTGGCAAAGCAGACATCGACCCCACCTGCCAGAAAAGTCTTCACCAGGGTTTCCGCACCGTTCATCTCACTGCCTCCGTCGCACCGATCCGACGCCCGTCGCCATGCCGGCCGGACTCGGGGCGCAGTCAATCACAGGGCGCTGGAAGGTGCACTACGATTTTGCGCGCGGGAAGACGGATTTGAGAGACGGCAGCGAGAAGCCGTTTGGGAGCGGTGGTGAAAGCTCGATTGGCACGGATTCAAGCCGTGTGTGCCGCCTAGCGCGTCAGCGCATCGCGCCAGGCATCGACAAAGCCCTGACGCTTGAGCGCGTCGAGATAGACCAGCAACCCGGGCCCGATGCGGATCGGGCGCAACGAGGACATCTCGGCAACGCTATCGGAATCCACCGTCGGGAATGGGTAATATTGCGGCGCATCTCCGCTCCAGGCCGTTTCCAGCAGGAAGTCGACAAAGGCGGCGCCAAGCTCGGGGGAGTCCGAATGAGTCGGCAGAAGCGCGAGCCGCAGCATGACCGTGGTGAAATCCTCCGGCAGGATGATCTCGATCGGCTCGCCTGCCTGCTGGCGCGGCAGCGCGTAGCTGCCAAGCGCGTTATAGGCGATGGCCAGCCGCCCCTCGGCGACATCCGAAATCATTTCGCCCGAACAGCAATAGAGCTGTGTGCCCAGCCCCCCCATCACCTCCATCAGCCGCCAATAGGTCTCGGAGGTGCGTGCGTCCTGCGTAGCGAAGAGATAGCCGGCACCGCTGGTGCGAATATCATAGGTACCAACCCGGTCGCGAAACCGCTCCGGATGGTCGCGCAGCAATGTGATCAGCGCCTGACGAGTCCGCGGCAGCTCCAGCCCCTCGAAGGCAGCCGGCGAGATGACGAAGGTCGCCGGCTCCTGGGTGAAGGCGAAGACCTGATCGCGCCAGTTGGCCCAGTCCGCCAGCCGCTCGGTCGCCTCGGAGACATGCTTGCGCGCCATGCCGTCATTGGCCAGCTTGGTCTGAAGGTCCATCGCGGAGGAGAGTGCGACGTCAAATGCCCTTTCTTCATCGCGCAGCGCGCGCATCACCTCGGTGCTGCTGGCAACGGTATAGTCGATGGTCGTCTCCGGGAAACGGCGCTGGAACTCCAGCAACATCGGCTCGAAGATCTCGATATCCGTGGTCGACAGGATCCGCAGGACCGGCCCGCCGGGCGCGGCCTCGAAGACCCTGTGGGCTTCGATCTCGAAGGCCGCTGCTCGCCCGGAAACCCCGGCAAGCGCCGCCAAGAGTGTCACGATACGGGCAAGATGAGCGAAACGCATGCGCCGTCTCCTTCCGGGTTGCGTCCGATTTCCAGCCGTCCGCCATGGGCACGGGCGACCTCCTCGGCAATGGTCAGCCCCAGCCCGGAGCCAACGGTTCCTTCCGAATTGCTGCCGCGTGCGAAACGCTTGGTCAGCCGTTTGCCGGTGCCCGTCGGAAAGCCCGGCCCCTGGTCGATGACCTGGATGCGCCAGAAATCCCGTGGCTCGGCCGTGCTCTCCCCCGGACACGGACCGCAGATAACCGATATATCGCTCTCATGCGGGGAATACTTGATCGCATTGTCCAGCAGGTTGCCGAAGGCGCTCTGGAGCAGGATCGCGTCGCCCACAAGCTCGACATCGCGCGGCGCCTCGACCGAGATGGCGATATCCTTCAGACCCGCCACCGGCTGCAAGCGCCGCACGGTCTCCTCGATCAGCTCATGCGGGTGTAGCGGCTGGTGTTCGAGCTGGTCGGTGCGGAAGGTGACCATGGCGTGGTCGAGCAACTGGCTGGCGGCGCGGGAGCTTTCATCCAGCGCCCGGATCATGTCGCCCAGCGAGGCGCGGTTTTCCGGCTTGTCCATCCGCGCCATCGCAACCTCGGCCTGGGCGCGCACGGTGGCCAGCGGCGTGCGCACCCGATGCGCCGCCTCGGCCATGAAGTCCTCCGACTGTGCCAATGTCGTACTCAAACGGGCGATGAAGCGGTTGAGCGAGGCGACCAGCGGTTCCATCTCGACCGGCACTTCCGCCTCCACCGGGCGCAGATCCTGCGGGCCGCGCCGCGAGACCGATGCCGCAAGCCGTTCCAGCGGGTCCACCGTCGCCTGTGCACCGGTCACGACGAGCACCGCCGCGATGGCAAAGAAGCCGGCACCGAGGAACGCGGCATTGCGCCAGATCACCTGCAGGATGTTCTGCAAGCCGCCCCGGGTCTGCGCCACCGAGACCGTGACCCAGACCGGGTGCCCATCGCGCGCCAGTTTGCGGGAGGCCGACACGATGCGGATCTCGTCGCCGAGATAGTCCGCAGTTTCGAAGCGGCGACCATGATCATCCGGCGGTCCGTCCGGCACCGGCAGATCGGGATAGCCGGTCAGATGAGTATCATCGACGCTGACCCGGTAAAACACCCGGTCATCGGAGACATTGCCCAGCATGGCGAGCGCCGCATAGGGAATGTCGATCCCCACCCGCCCCTTCTGAACAGAGGCCGATTCCAGGATCGAGGTGACGGAGGCCTCGAGGATATTGTCCTGGCTGACCTGGGCCACGGAACGGGCGAAATTGATCACGATGATGAAGAGCAACCCGGCCAGAAGCGCCGAGGCCAGCAGCAGCCGCAGCGTCAGGCGGCGGCGGATCGAGGGCGGACGCCGGCTCATTCCACCGAGAGCCTGTAGCCCAGCCCACGCACGGTCACGATGGAGACGGGCGAGCCGTCGAGATGCTTGCGCAGCCGGCCGACATAGACCTCGATGGCGTTCTCGGACACCTCCTCGTCATAGGAAAACAGCCGGTCGACCAGTCGTGTCTTGCTCATGATCTGTCCGGGCGCGCCGAGAAACAGCTCCAACAGGCGCAGCTCGCGGGCACGCAACGTCGTCGTCCGGTCGCCAACCCGCAGCGTCGCGGCCTGCGGGTCGAAGGTCAGGTTGCCGATCTGCTTGCGATTGGTCGGCGAGCCACCGCGCCGCCGCAGCACTGCCCGGCAGCGCGCCTCCAGCTCTGAGAAATCGAAGGGCTTGGTCAGGTAGTCATCGGCGCCAAGATCCAGCAGCGTGACGCGGTCGGAGACTTCCGAGCGCGCGGTCAGCACGATCACCGGCGTCTCGTCGCGGGCGTCGCGGCGTTCGTCGAGGAAGCTGCGCCCGTCGCCATCGGGCAGCATGATATCGAGCAGCACGAGGTCATATTCGGTCGTCGCGGTGAAATCGCGCGCCGATTGCAGGTCCGCGGCATGATCGACGACATGACCGTCCAGCACCAGCCGTTCGACCACTGCCGAGGCCAGCCCCAGATTGTCCTCGATCAACAGAAACCGCACACATTTCCCCCTCGCCTGAACCGCCCCACTCTGCCGGATCGCGCGGGGCAAGCGCAAGCAGCCGAGGCGTCGCATTGCAGCGGGATCGGCGGGAGGTCCGAACCAGTCAGACAGAGGCAGAGGCAGCGTCGCTGTGATCATGACCTCGCGGGACCGCGACCGAGAGTCCACAACCAACCCGGCCTTTCCTGTCCCGGCGTCATCCCGTTTGCCACCTCCTGCGGGCGTCTGTAGGGTGCCGGCAACACGAGGTCAGCTCGGATACCAAAGGCAGGCGGCGCTCATGAAGGTCGTATATCATATCGGGCTCCACTCGACGGACGAGGATCGCGCCCTGCGATGTCTGCTGCGAAATGACGAGATGCTGCAACACCGCGGAATTGTCGCTGCCCAGCCGGGCCGTTTTCGCCCCGTCCTCCGCGAAGCGATGATCCAGCTCAAGGGGCAACCGGCCAACGAGGAGATGCAGGATCATATCCTCGAGGAGATCATCGACCTCGACACGCCCGAACGGGTGATCTTCTCGAACGATTCCTTCCTCTGCGTGCCGCGCCGGGCGATCATGGGCGACACGCTTTACCCGCTGGTCGGCGAGCGCGTGCCCTGGATCCGAAATCTCTTCCCCAGCCATGTGGCCGAGTTCGCCTTCGCCCTGCGCAATCCCGCCACGATGATCCCCGCCATGCATGCGCGGTTCGCCGACCAGGAGAGCTTCGGGGAGTATATCGGCCGGATAAACCCCGAGGCGCTGTCCTGGGTCGATATGGTCACGCGCCTGCGGATCGCTGCGCCTGACAGCCCGGTCACGATCTGGTGCAACGAGGACTCGCCGCTGATCTGGCCGGAGATCCTCGAAACGCTTTCCGGCGTCGAGGATGCCATGGAACTGGACGGCATCGACGATTTCGTCTCGGAACTGATGAGCGATGAAGGCGTTCTGCGGATGAATGACTATCTCGAAGCCCATCCGCCAGCCAGCGCCGAACACCGCCGGCGCGTCGTTTCGGCTTTTCTCGACAAATATGTGTGCGAAGAAGCCGTGGAGATGGAACTGGACCTGCCGGGATGGACCGGCGCGCGCATCTCCGCGCTGACGGAGAAATACGAAGCGGAGGTCGAGCAGGTCGCCGCGATGGACGGTGTGACCCTGCTCGCGCCCTGATGCCGCTCAAGGATGGCCGACCTGCCTCCGGGGAAGCTCCGGCCTCCCCGTGGCAGCGCCCGCCCGATCACGACATCCCGAGCGCTTCCTTGTACATGTCCAGAACCGCTTCCTCTTCGGCGATATCGTCGGGCTCGCGCTTGCGCAGGGCGATGACCTTGCGCATGACCTTCGTGTCGTAGCCTTTTACCACCACTTTCATTTTGTTCCCCGAGTGCTTGACCAGTCACAAGAACGCGCATAAGTTCGATTCACCACCATAGACATAGTGTGCCTCGTGACGAACACAACATTCCCCTTGGCAGTCGAAGTGATGCTCCCAATCCATGGGGACGGTCACGACTTCCTACCGGTGATCTTCACGCAGCAAGAAAAAGACGCGACCTTGGACCTAAAGGCACTTATCTGGGCAAGGGAGTTAACCCTCGCTTATGGGCTTCCCTCAATCCAACAGCGCATCAAGACCATAACACGCTTCATGAACTTTTACGGCCTGTTTGCGGCGGGAGAACGCTTCGGAATAGAAGAGCAAACCCAAGCAATCTACGCATACCTGGATTGGCGTATCAATGGCACCAAGTCACTCCCATCACACGACAAACTTCACTTATTGGATTGGCCGCCCGTGCAGAAGGCAACGGTCAGGAACGAATTTAGACATATAGTTGAATATTTCACTTTTCTTGAAGAGGAATACAATGGCGGGCGAATGCTAAACGAGCGCAGCCTGTCCATTCCATCAAAGACAATAAAATCACTCACCCTTTCCAAAAGTACTGACTTTTTTAGCCACCTCGCAAAGTCGAGGAGATACTGGAAAGATCATCGTCCGGGGTCGTCACACGTACCGAGATGGGTACGTCCGGACTCACAGAAACCGCAGTTTCGACCATTCGCTCCGCTGGAGGAGGTCAGAGAAATTGTTTTCGCGGAGCGAAACCCAGTGTTTCGCGCAATATGGCTCGCCGCAGCATTCGGATCACACAGGATCAGCGAGCTTCTTCATGTGTGGCAGATAGACATCCTTCCAGGAAGCTATCGGAGTGAATTTTTTGGCCCAGGTCTAAAGGATGAAACAACCCTTCTACTTATGGCGCACCCCTCTGACAGTACTTACTTGGACCAATCAAACTCAACACAAAAGATCACCCGACAAACGTACCTCGATGAAAAATACAACATGACGCCTCGAAATCTGTTGCCAGAACGCCACCCAATGCGGTCAGGTTGGAAGTCAAAATTACTTCATGGCTACCAACTGACGGGAAATACCTTCTGGCTCGACCGATCGGCAGAAAGATGCTTTAGAGAGTGTGTAGAAGAAATACAGCAATTCCACCTGTCAAATCGAACCAGCCGAAGGCATCCATATTTTTTTGTTAACATGCTATCGAAAGACAACACCTTCGGGGAACCCCTAAGAATGGCAAGGATACAAAAGGCATGGGTCGCCGCTTGCCATCGCGTAGGTATAGCACCTCACGTAAGAGGCAGGAACATTCACGGCCTAAGGCATTTAGCGAAATGGATTGCGGAAACAATAATGAACCTTGGACCATCTGACATTCAAATAATACGAGGCGATAGAAGCGTCAAATCCCAAAACGACTACGCTCGATGCGCGCAGTCCGTGCACGACCACCTCGCGGAAAACCTACTCACCGACGGCAACCGATCATGACAGACGATCGATCCCTTCTCTCTACAACTGAAACAGGTCGGTTCTTTGCGAACACCACTGATCAAGTGTTCTTGCTTCAGAATATAACAACGGAGCAATTACTCGGCGAACTTGATGATCTCGAAGATGAGTACCGACGAGCCATTGCGGAAACACTGTCTCTGACACCAAGAGCCGCTTTCGAGCACCCACTGGTTCACTCAGCCATCGAACCAGACCATGACAAGTGGGAGTCCGAACATGGCAATCTGCCCCTTTTTTTCAAGGGAACGCTGGACAAGAATTCCAATGCCTACAAGTTCTTGTTCCTACGTCGCTCTCTGGTTCTAAGAAGTTGGCTCCAAGAAAATGGGCACTGGCCCCGGACTACCGACAAGGCTGGAGGCGTCATCTTTGCAAGGCGACTCAAACACCCTGCCCTGCACGAGATATTGTTTGATTTCAGTCCCCAAAACTTTTCCGACATGATGGCAGGAGTATTAGTGAACAAGGAGAGCCGAGTCGACTTAGACGACAACTGGGCAATGCCAATCCGAGCAGACTTTCCCAAAATTAGAACTTACCTGCAACAGAATCAACACCTTGATGCTCACGAGAAGCTTCAGAGGCTGCTTGAAGATCACCTGTCCGTAAAGTCCAGGAGGGCAGATGGATTTGGTGGCGACCGTCGAGCAGCACTGCTGTTCCTGATGTGGCTCTCCAAGAGAAATCTCATCCTACTGCCAATCCACATGATACAGAGAGACAAATCGGCAGTTGCAAGACTCCTTTCATCTGCATTTCGCAACACCACCCTCAAATTTCTGCTGCCCAAAGAAAGGTACGAGGAGCTGATTTCGTGCGAGAAATACGACTACTCAAGAAGCCAAACAGCCAAAACCGGACGGAAGGATCGTCGAATACAAGAAGTCGATCTTTTCACTCTGTACTTTGGGACAAACTATTGCACGTCGACGACGTTTGAGCCAACCTGCATAGACTTGGCCAGAGCCGTGTCGGCCTCGCAGGGCAAAAATGGGCTTAGAGTCTTTTTTTACGGAAGCCTTGATCACTTCGACATTCAAGGAGAAGAGCGTCGAAATTGGGAAGGCGTTTTTTCCGCAAGGAGCTCCGCAGCAACAATCTCAAAAGATCCATTCGCTCTTTTTCGGTCTCCGACCGTTACAGTTAGCCAAGCCCTCAAGGTTCAAGTTTCGAACTTTGAACGGCGATCTGGAAAGCCGTATCCTCAAGACGGGTTCGATGATGGAATTTTGGCGTGGGTCGAACTTCTCGAAAATACCATTAAATCCGTCACCTCCCGTAAACTAACCAACGAATATTACACAAGCTCTATTTGCTGGATTACGTACCTATTTACATTACCACCTGAACAACGGCCTTCAGACTTCCAAGATATCAGCCGCCAACTTCACATCCGTGATCTAAGAAGTGCGGACACTCCTACTTTTGCAAACTTTCTTAAACGACATGGATATAGGCGAAGAGGTTTTCTGCGACCGCTATATCAGCTCTTTGTGCAATGGTCGAGTGAGCATTCACCGGACATCGACAGCCCAATAAAGCCGAAGATCGATTGGGAGAATGACACAAAGGAGTACCGGACAAGACGCAAATCGATTCCCGCCCTGATTGTTGAGACTTTGATTGAGGAGAACGCCTTTGCCGCCACTGACGGAACGCCATACAAACTGTTTCAGCAACTCAAGGATGAGAGTCGATCTACCACAATTAAGAAAGTCGACGGAAGACCGGTCGACAGCGTTGTGCCGGTCCAACCGGCGGTAATTGATTGCATCCTAACATTCGGAATGCGTAGTTCATCGGCTCGCTGGCTGGACAGCGGCCAGGGTGACGAATTTCTGATTGATGTGGCATCAAAGCGTAGGATCACAAACCCATCAAACCAGGCCACCGCAGATATTCGCCAAGGGGCTATTCAGCTACTTCAGATTGGTGTCGATCACGAAGTTCTTTCGATGCGGATCCTTAAAAGCAAAACAGTCAACCAACAGGAAATTCCATACCTACCAGAACCTTTTGCCCTCCGACTTCAAGCAGTTAAAGATCTACAAGAGAGGCACAACCCAATAGAGCACCCGGTGCCAGCAATTGAGACCAAAGCCATTACAAATGATGAGAACGCCTTCCCTATAGTTTATCCTCTGTTACGCGATCCAACATCCTCAAAGGTTACTGCAGTCAGTGCGGACAAGGTAAATAGATATTGGATTTATCTACTGCGTCACTGCGAACCGATTGTGCACGCCAAGCGTCAGGACCACCTCGGAGTAGACGTTCCTAAGTATCATTTTTTTGACAAACTTGGAAATCCGATTTGGGACGTGCACTCGATACGTGTGGCAGTTATTACTGCGCTGCTTGAGTTGGGCGTGCCCCCAACTATTGTGCAACTACTTGCAGGCCATGGAAGTCCTATCATGACGCTGCATTACGAGGCCGTGGATTTTCGGAAAACCCACGAAGCAATTGCAAAGGGATTCGAAGAGCGCCGACTGGAGGCTGTTCGGGCAATGTCCCTGGCTAAGGACGAAAATGAGCTGGACGATGCAATTTCCAGGATTATGGGCGGCCTTGTGTCTGTCGGAGAGAGCGAAGCACTGGACCTGGCAACCCAAACACTTAGAACGAGTCCCAATCTGGCGAACTCAGCAGGTTCCTTTTCAGTGTTCTCTCATGGTGTTTGCCCCGGCGGAACTTGCGGTGATGGAGGAGTGAGGAAGGGATCCACACACTATGGCGTTCACCGGGACAAAGCCTGCTCACGCTGCCGATTTCGCATCACCGGACCAGCGTTTCTCAACGGTCTAATATTGAACGCGAACATCCTAATGTCGGAAATCGGCGCTTCCACCAAAAAGGAACAGGAATTGAATTCCGAGATTCGTTCCACCCGAGGTTCAGGAAGGGCGGTTGCGGTTCTTGAAGCAAGATTAAACCAAGAGCGGGACTTCCGAGATGAGTTGTGGTCAGATTGGGCCGCAGAGTATCAGACAATCCAAAAGTGCTTAGAACTGTTGAAGTTTGATGAGAACTCAGAAAACCTACCTGCCCTGCCGAGCAAGGTCTCCACTCAAATTAAAGAGGAACACCACTTCAGCCTTCTTCAACATATTATGACTGAGTCGAAGACGATCGCCGGCTCGTCGATGGATGTTCCGAGTGGCCTCAGGGAGAGTCGAAACGAAGTTCTTTGGGATATCGCCGCGAACAACGGGGATGTTGCCAAGTATCTTCTTGGATTGCCTAAGGCTCAACGAGACAGTGCCATGAACGAGTTTGGCGATCTCGTAGCTCGCTTGGAGCGTGAAAGTTCAGACGATGAAGGAATCATTCCCGGTCTGCTTGACGGCACTAAAACCCTTCCGAGTGGTCCTTGGGACCAAAATCCGGCTCGAGCATTGGAGGAAAGCAAGTGGACCAGGTAGTGACATCTAAGTTGGTTCTTGATCGACTTATGGTAGACGCTCAGCAGTTTGCAAAACCTGAGGTCCGCGTCGCTACGATTGATAGACTGGTTGCGGCCTGCGACGCCGTAGAGAACGGCGAAGCGGCAAAGGCGGTCCACAATCCAAGTAGTATGTTGCGCAGAAGAGCGATCAACGCAACCAACGTCGACAAATATATCCGAGCAATGAATTGGAGGGGACCAACCAGAACCACCATTGCAAAGGACATCGATGGCCTCCAAGCCTACGTCAAAGCCCGGGAGGAAGAACGGTCCAAACCTAAGACCAAGGGAAAGCCTCTGATCAACTCTCAAATTGAAGCACGTTTGGCAGAAATTGAATCTCTCGAGCTTCGTCAATTTTTTCGATCTGAAATCGAGAAACGACGCATTGCTGATCAAAAGTTGAAGCTGCTGGTGAGTGGCTTGCTCAAAATCCCTGGGATAGACGTACAAGTATTGCTGGAGCCAGGTAGAGATGACAGGCATAAAATTCTACCGACACCGTCCAACGAATTCGTTAGTGAAATGAATCGGTCCAAGGTGTTGAACTTCCTGAAGCGACTAAGCGATGAAGACGAATTGCGACACCTTGGGCTTCGAAAGGAAGGAGAGGATATCCTCTCACTCACCGGAGCCGACATTATACTTGGAGACGAGTTGCAAGCTCTACATGAAATCAGCCGAAGCGTGGGAGAGCAAAGGTGAGCCGACCTTTAGGCGAAAAGAATGCCGCGAGCTTTCGAGCGTGGGTTGCGGAACGTGAAGCCGAAGGCGATATGTATGAATACGTACATAACGGAGTTTTATTTCGACGGGCGATAATGGAGGAACTCGGGTTCTCAAGAAGCGTCTTTACTCAGAACCCTGATGTAAAACTACTTTTGGAGGAATGTGACCGGAAATGGGGCAACCCGAAAACTGAAAGGGGCAGTCAGTCAAATGAAGCGCGCGAGGAAGGTGCGGCGCGAGAACGTGCAGTCAGAAAGGCCCATCGGGCAGAATCTGCCAACTACGAACTTCTTGAGAGATTGGCGGTGTTAGAGGAACAGAACCGACAACTTCGTATCGAGTTAGCCAATCTAAAAGAGTTCGCGGCAGCCAAGGAGGCTTTTGACGAGACTGGCGCGGTTCTTCGGGTTCTTGATGACTGAAACGAAGCTGATCCAGATAAAGAAACGGCGCTCCAACGGCCAATTCAGCGCGAGATCCCTCTCGGAAGATGGCAGAGTCATTGATGCAGCCAAGAGTCTTGTAGTCTCTGTCCCCAAATCTCTGAGAGAACTTGCCCGCCCTGGTACCATTTGGCGTGTGGTTGGCACAGAAGGCGAGCGCCACTTCAAGGCAGGTAGCTTCGTCATCCACGAAACACATTTCGTGGCCAAGACCGCGGAGTTCATTAAGCCTTCCCCACGATTGTTTGAAGTTTGGTTGAGGCACAATATCGATCGAATTGGCGAAGTTAGAGCAGGGAGACTTGCCCGTCACCCAAAACTGATCCAGATTATTGAGGCAAGAGACGACAACGCCCTGCGAGACTTGGGTCTTCCCGATTTCGCCATCGAACAAATCTATGAGAAATTCCCGAAGGATGAACATCTTGCTGCCATCCACTGGCTCTCTGAACGTGATTTAGATGTTGGGATTTCCCACACCATTGTAAAGACATGGCAGGGAAGGACAGTTGAATTTCTGGAGGCGGACCCTTTCGTATTGCGTCAATTTGGTGTGTCATTCAGAAAATGCGCCGCGATTGCCACGGCTATAGGCATCTCGGAGGAGGATCCCGTGTACCGGGCGGCTCAGGTGGCCGACATCATAGGTACTTTCTGTAGTAGAACGGGCTCCACAGCCATGCCCAAGGCGGAATTCGTCTTGGAGGTTGAAAAGCGAGAAGTCGATCCCGACCAGGCACTTCGAGCTGCTGGCGCCCGAAAAGTCGTGGTCGAGACATCTGTTGGTTACCAGCTTGAGGGACCCTTTCTACTTGAGCACTTCGTGGCATCCAAAATTCTTGAAGCCCTGAATCGACCCGATGGATCGGGGTCAGCCTTTGCAGAATGGGAACACACGGTTTCCGATGAGAAGATTTCTCGAGGGTTAGAGCTGTTCGAAAGTTCGATTCCGTTTTCCCTGACACCGGAACAGAGAAAAGCTGTGATCGGGGCGACGACGAACAAGGTGTGTGCATTATCTGGCGGTGCGGGCGTCGGAAAGACCACGATCCTAACAGGTGTTCTGGCGCTCCTTGACCATCTAAGCAGGGACACCAAAATCGTCCTGCTTGCTTTCAGCGGCAGGGCTGCGTCACGCATGGCGGAAGCGACGGGCAGAGAGGCCCACACAATCTTCAAATTTGTTCAAGAATTGAAGAGGACGCCTTTGGCTCGCCGACCGGATCACGTCGTCGCGGTGATCGACGAGGCCAGTATGGTAGACCTCAAGTCAATGTATGATTTGCTTCGTCTGTTGCCGCCCGCGACAAGATGGATCGTCGTTGGCGACGACCAACAGCTACCGCCAATTAGCCCCGGCTTGGTCTTTCACGCCATAATGAAGAGTGTCCGCATCCCCCACTATCGGCTTACGGCTGTTAAAAGACAGAGCGAGCAAAGTGGTATTCATAAGTTTGGAAGTGCTATTCGTCGGGGCAAGAGTGTATCGATACCAACTTTTGATCAAGAACCTAATGGCGATTGCATCCTGTATCCCATTTCCAATGCTCGTGATATAGCCGACCTATATTTTGACATGGGTGGGCAAGAGCAGTGCATGGTATTATCTCCAACCGATCGAGGAGTAGGTGGCGTTCGAGAGATTAACTGGGCAATCCAATCTCTCATTGGCGTCGACCGCCCCAGGCTCGGCAGCACTGAGAATGGAGATGACTGGCAAGGGTGGATAACCGAAAAAGGCAGCCGGATCTACGAAGGTGACTGTGTAATAGTTACAAAAAACGACTATGCATTCGGCATCAGGAATGGGTTTCTGGGGCGTGTCACAAAAGCGACGACGTCACCGTGTGACGAGATCTTTGGAGTAGCCGAGATTAACGGCGAGGAGGTTTCACTTGGTAGGCCAGTACTGGAGAAACTGGAACTTGGATTTGCCGCCACAATCCACAAAGCGCAGGGTTCCCAATGGCCCAACGTGATTCTCGTTTTGCCGGAGACGGGTGCCTGCAGGCAAATGCTGGATCGAACCTTGGTCTACACCGGGTCTACTCGTGCCCAGCAAAACCTTGTGGTCTGCTGCAAGGATCTGTCCACTGTCCAGCGTGCTGTAGACCGCGGTTCGCGTTCATTGCAAAGGACCGTCAACCTACCCAGTCACTTAATGTGAGGCGCGGATGGCGAGGGCATAGGGTGCATATTGTGAAAAAACAATCATTAGGGAGTTTGGATATGGATTTTCGGGTGGTAGCGATTCAAATCACATTCTCGAATAACACGACAATCTCGCGCTGGCGGGTCCGTGATCCTCCAGGTTCGATCAACCATACCGGAAAAACGCGAATTACACAAATGAGGATGAACCAGTCATGACAGATATCGAAAACTCGATTGCGCAGGCTGCACACTATGCGCGCATGGCAAAGACCGACAATTCAATCGGTCATCCGAAATTAGCTTGGGCGTTGATCAATACTCTGAGCCTATGCACAGAAGAAATTAAAGATGAAGGCCTGTGCGATGCAGTTGAACTGGTCGAACTCCACCTCAACCGGATATATCCGCAGGGGCTCTGGGCGGTGGTTTGACCGGGCGGTATCCACGTGGGCTTGCCGCTCGACCAGTCCCGATGCGGCAGTATGGGGCTGCCCCATGTTCCGCCGACTTCAAATCGTATCATCTGCGCAAACTGCTCGTTGCACGACGTTAAGAAGCTCCACTGGGTCAGCTTTCATAGCCCGGGCCAACAGGACCAGCTCGACAACATCCAGGCGCCGATTTCCGAGTTCGATTTTCGCTATGAATGACTGCTGATACCCAAGGGATTCAGCGAACTCGGCCTGCGACATTCCCCTGGTTGTTCTGATTCTTACGATGGCGGCTCCCAAGGCAAGGAGGCCGGGGCTTCTGATTGTTTTTGGCATGCGACCTTCCGCTGTGGCTTGACAGCGGCGTACCTCACGCGCGATTTAAGCCTAAATTGGGCTTAACTGATCGAGGAAGGTTGATGTTGACGGAAAGACCAAACGACATGCTCATCGAAGCCGATAGGCGCGCTCACCGAGCGCGCTTAGACGTGTTCGAAGAGTACATTGACGATCCGGTAGGTCGTCGTGTTCTCAGCAGATTAGGAAACGATATCGTGTTCCGCTCACTGCTCGAACTTGAACTGAACGGATGCACATCCTTTCGGGGAACACAGGTCCTGAACGCCGGCGGGCTCGTGACGCTGTCGGCCTTCAAGGTACGCGCGGGTCGTTTTCGGGGGCGTGAGTGTCTCGGACAACAAGTCTCCGAGGTCGGTCGGGACTTCCTTTTTTATGAGCAGGAAGGCTTGGAAGACAGTCATTGGCTTGGATACCTCCGCGGCTCGGTGCTGGCCTACGCATGTATCGACGACGGTCATGGCG
The DNA here is from genome assembly GCF_033101155.1 of Tropicimonas sp. TH_r6. Taxonomy (NCBI): domain Bacteria; kingdom Pseudomonadati; phylum Pseudomonadota; class Alphaproteobacteria; order Rhodobacterales; family Roseobacteraceae; genus Tropicimonas; species Tropicimonas sp. TH_r6. The sequence continues at coordinate 104,133 of NZ_JAWMPX010000011.1, read as the reverse complement.
TTTGCGCGACCCGGGAATTTCTCGAGACGTCAGTAGAGATCGATGACCTTGAAATTCTAAAACGATGTGTCCACCCCTACGGCGGTGCGTACCTCTTTCCTGAAGCATGGGGCCTTTCAGGAAAAGTTAGCGATAAATCAAGAGCGTCGGCATCCAAGTGGTGGTCAGCTACCACCGGTCCCGAACGTTCCAGCGCAATCGTAGCTCTCGATTGATTTTGGGCTTGGAACCTCCGGATCCGGCCGCATCCCGAAGCCGTGTAGACCCCAAGTATCGGAACGGCATCGGGATGCTCGGCAGCTTTGCTGCCGAGAAAAGCTCTTACAGATACGCGTACCGTTTCAAGCGTCTTCACCATCTGCTGACAATCTTCCGAGCTTGCCAAACAAATGGTCAGGGATCCGGATCATAGTCGCCCGACCTAACCTTTCTTTGGGCGGCTCGGAAACACCATTCTGGGGGCGTCAGCGATGGTATTTGCGCGGTTTCGAGATCAGTAAGTGCCGTGCGCGCTTCTACCTCAAAATCTGCAAACGGTTTGTGTGACCAGACTTCAGCAGCGCGGCGAAGGCGTCCTTCCACCCTCTTGAATGCCGCCGCCGATTCTTCGTACGCTTTTATCGTCTCATCGAGCTTCAACGCCTTGATCACCCCTGGCAGAATGACGCCGAGCAGAGCCAGTCCCGCCACAATGACCTCGACGCCAGACTGTTTGGAGATCGCTGCGCTTGCCGCGGCCGTACTGGAAATCACCGCGGCTATCCAGATGCTGCCACGGATCCGTTTTAGCCAACGCAGCCAAATAAAGAAGGTTGTCGATGTGTAGACGGCGTTGCGGGATTGCTGCGCGCACTCGGAGCAAAGCGCGCCATGGGCCTCGCTTAGATCACCATGTCCGGGATAGTCTTGCCGAATATCTTCTGCCATTCATCACCTGCCGAGACGTTCATGTTTTGGCGTTCATAGTCGCAGGCATTGGATGCCCGTTCATAGGCGGACAGGGCCTTGCTCTGCCATCGATCGCTCATCGCAATCCATTCATATGTCGATCCTGCCATGAAAAAGCCACCGCCTGCGCGTCCATACATGTGAGCGAAAACATCTCGAACCAGCCAGTCAAACCAAAACTCGTCCCTCCAACCGTAGTCCAACTTGGCAAGTGCTTCACTCACCAGTTGCTCGATGTGGAAAGATTTAATTGGGACATTGCAGTAGTGTTTCCACTGCTTGAGAATGCGTGTCAGTTTTCGGACATTGCCGTTAAAGGACGCATCGACCCGATCAAGTTCGGAAATCTCGGCATCTGGCTCGACCCGTTTCCACCTCCCACCTCCATTGGTGTCGCAGGTTAGGTATCCGCCGCCCTGAGAAGGAAACGCGGGTATCACTTCGATGTCGATTGAGTTGAAGCCGACCACTACCACTTGACCGTCGCCGCGTATTCGCGTCTGCGGATAGGTGACATTCAAGGCATCGCGGACATGCTGAAGAAGCTGGGACTGCTTATTGCCGACTCGAGTGTTGAACTGATGGAAGACATCGAGCGACGGCAGAAAGAAGACATCTATGTCGCTGGGCGGTCGAATAGCAGTGTTTTTTCTCCAAGACCCGACAAGGAAGGAGTGGTCGAGCGTGCTTTCCTCGAAAAAGTGGCGGTTTAGCGATTTCACGACCCCATGCAGCTTGGTCACTCCGTCGTCGATTTCATCCTGCTGGAGGGCCAGGTCTTTTTGGAGCGCAGCAAAACGCCGCTCGACGTAGAGCCATCGAAGAGCGGGTTGGGTGTTCGCCACAGGGGTGGATTGCAGAACGCTCATGGCCGCATGGTAGCTTTCGCATATATAGCGCGCAAGCCCCGACCGACCACAAAATGTACACACGAGAGGTCCGGGCTGGCGATACCTTTCTGAACATTCCCCAGAACCGAAGTCTGGAGTAATATCATCCAGACTTGACTGACGCGCAGAGTCTGAGTCGTTGAATCTCGGTTTCCTGAAAAGCTTACTTCAGCTTGCCAGTTTCGCCCTGCGACCCCGGGCCTCTGTTCGCTACGTCGTTGGGATTGGGCAGTGAAAGTCCCGCCTCGCCGGTCGTACAGGCGCGGCTCAACTTTCCTGCGCCGCACCTTCGGTCTGATAGAGGTTCCCTTTATGCGGCAGTTGGAGGATAAACAAGCTGGCCCAAGAGCAAGGTGTTTTCCGACGTCGCACGACCTGTGCAAAAAAGTACTCCAGACCACCGCATTTCGTTCCTACCTTATGGAAATGCTGGTTCTTTTCTTGAGTGCTCCGTCTTCATGAAAACCGGCCAATATGGATGCAAGGAAAGGTGCCAACCAACATGCGACCGGTCTACGAGCAATGCACACCGCGTGCTGATATCATTTCAGGAACGTTCAACCCGGAGCTGTTTACAGCCAGCCTCAAACAGGTAATGGACAGCTATGCTGGCCGCCAGGTCGCCGATACTCCTTATACCGATGCAAAGATCTTCTTTGGAGAGGCGACATACCCGACAAGTGGGATGCGCGATCTGTTTGCGACCGTGCTTCGAAGAGTCACTGGCGATACAACAGCGAGCGCGATCACCCGGCTCGAAACCGGGTTTGGCGGCGGCAAAACTCACTCGCTTATTGGCCTCGTGCATTGCGCGAAACGAGGGCAGGATATTCAGCATCTTGTGAATCCACTGTTCCCCGACCTTCCGCTTTTGGAGCCTGATGAGGTCTGTGTCATAGCAATCGCTGGTGACGTATTGTCCGTCAACAAGCGGTCTGGAACAGCATTGATTCCTCACACATTGTGGGGAGAGCTGGCAATGCAAGTTGGTGGCGAAGGCCTTTACCGTGAGCTCAAGGGAGATGTGTCATCGGTTGCAGCCCCTGGCGATGACTTTTTTCGTCGTGTCCTTGGAGGTCGCAAGGCTATTGTTCTCATAGATGAACTTGCACAGTATGTTGCACGCTTCGAAGCAGCGCATCCGGGAATCGGTTCAACACAAGTTGCTGCATTCCTGATGGCGTTGTCTACTTTTGCACGATCCGTTCCAGGCATCTCTGTTGTGATTTCTCTTGCCAGTTCGACCGATGCCTTTGCCAAACAAAGCGAAAATCTTGGGTCTGAGCTTACGAGGATCACTGGAGCAGAGATCACTCCTGAAGAGGCCGCAAAACGCGCCGCGCTTGCGGTTGGTGAAACTGAAAGCGTGGTCGCTCGAGATGCACTTCCGATCAAGCCCGTGCCACAAAACGAGCTCTCCCGAGTGCTCGCGCGCCGGTTGTTCTCAAGCATCGACCCATCGGCGGCCAGCGAAGCAGCTGAGGCCTACGCCGCCATCTACGCTTCGTGTCCCACGGACCTGCCTTCTGAGGTAAAGCATGCTGAGTATGTCGACATTCTTCGGTCAAGCTACCCTTTCCATCCCACATTTCTTCGGTTCCTCAACGAGAAGCTCGCTTCAATCGAGACATTTCAAGGAACGAGGGGTGTCCTTCGTGTAATGACGCTGGCAATTCGCCTGATCTGGGAAAAACAACCTTACACACCGATGATCCATGTTGGGCACCTCGATTTTTCCGATCGACTTATGGCTGACGAGATTGTTGGAAGCCGTCTCAGAGCTGGTGACATGCAAATCGTCCTGAATACCGATGTCGGCGGTCCACAGTCGGACTCTTTGGCTTCCAGTAGAAGCCGCGCACAAATGCGTGACAAAAACAACCCATTGCCGTCTGGGATTTCCTACCATGAAATGACCTGGCGGACGGTCCTGGTGAACAGCCTCGTCGGTCGGTCTGGCGGCGTTGCCAGCAACTTGTTTGGCATCAATGAAGCAGATGCAATTCTGTCAGTGACCATGCCGGAACTCCCTGCCACCGCGGTCAAGACAGCTCTCGAAGCGATCCAAAAGAATGCTTATTACCTCCGCGAACAAGATGGAAAGTATTTCGCAAGTACAGATCCCACCATCAACCGAGCATTGAATGACATCCGTGAAGGCGTGAATCGTGAAGATGCACTGAAATTGATCCTTGAGGCTTCTCGAAAAGTCATCACTAACCAGAATGGTATCTTCGAAGTCCGTGAGGATGTAACCGCGCCACAGGACATGGCTGAGTCGCCCAAACGTCCCTCCCTTGGTATCGTTCGTGTAGACGCTGCCAAGATCACGATCGATGACTTCATTGAAACCGTTGGTGTCGGTCAGCCACGAATATCACAGAATCACATATCGCTCTTGATACCCAATACCGTTGCAACGGATCGCGATGCAGAGGGCATGTTCGCTGCTCAAGGGGCTCAAAGAAGTCTTGATCACCTTGTTGAGCTTGCCAGAGAGGTTCGTGCGATCGAAAAACTCCACTCCGACCCGGGGGCCTATGGACTAACACTCCGCCAGTTGGATGATGATTTCCAAAGTCGCCGAGCACGCGCACGAAATGACCTCAACGTCGCAAGCAGCAAAAGCTATACGCGCCTTGTGTATCCCGGACCAGATGGTGTCGCGATACGGGAAATCCGAGTTGCCGGAGGCGAAGGCGGCGCGGCTATCGCAGAGCAAGTCAAAGAAATCCTTCGTCGAGATGGCGAGGTGATCGAGGCCGACCGCGCGACAACCATGGAGATCGTTCGCGGGCTTTCACAGCTCTTTTTTTCATTGGGGAGCGAAACGCCGTCTCTGCAAAGTATCAGGGATGCCTTTGCCCAGCAGCGTCGTTGGCCGATCTTGGAAGAGCCCGGAGTATTGTACCGGGTGATTTCAGCCGGCGTCGAAAAGGGCGTGTGGTGCCTGTTCCGTTTTCTGGACTCTGCCGCTGATCAACCCGACGAGATCTACAACGCAGATAACCCTGCCCCACTTACGGCGGATCTCTCTTTAGACGGTTGGTCTGTAATTCAAGTCCCCAAAGCGCGTGCCCGTGGATGGATCAAGGGCGAGAAGCCCTCCGAAGACAAAATCCGCGAATGGACGGCAGATGTTGCACGCCAAGCAAGTGAAACCAAGGTTTCCGACATTGTCGAGAAGGTCCGCGAGAAGTCCGACGCAATCGAAGAGGCGGATGTCCTGAATGTGATCCCCAAGGTGATCGGGCAGGATCGATATGTTGTTCATGACGGGAGTATTGGTGCCAAGGACAAGCCCGATGGTTTCCGTGACGGCGTCGAGGCGACATTCAGGCCAGCACAGGCCGATGATGTCCTGATGACGCGCTCGGAAGCATCCAAGCGCGGATGGCTTGAACAAGTATCACGACGCCTTGAGATCGAAGAGGAAGGAATGTCCCCGAAGACGTTGATTCCTCTTATCAAACGACTTGGGCGCATTGCCGCCAGTGGTGCAAAATCCAACGTCGACGACTTCAGGATTCAGTCCCTTAGAGTACCAGGCGGCGCATCGATCGATCTCAAGATTGCAGATGCGACCCCTGAAAGCTTAAAGGTGCTCGATGAACTCTTCGAAACGCTGATGACTGTCGGAAGGGTTGATGAAAACACATTCGCGTCGATTGAGATCGAACACCCTGATGATGAGTGCGCACTGGTAGCAGAGCTCAAGAAAGGTGCTGAATGACGACCAAGAAGGGACGTTCCCTCCGCCAGGAGGAGGTCTACAAATCTTTGCATGCAGGAGCGCTCTCATCGGCTCCTTTCGCGCTGCGGGTAACGCAACATAGCGACGTTCCTCCGCCTGTCCTTGTGATAAAAGAGCGTCGTGCCCGCGAGGGAGACCAAGAGGACGCCCGTACGGGCCATCTTCAGGATCGCGGGCGCCTTTATGGCGACGCTCTCCGGCGGTTGCTTCCCCTGGTTAAGTCCATCGTTGCACAAGCTCGCAACGAAAACGACGTGCCGCTTGAGGTCGATATCTTTCTGTCCATCGATGCAATCAAAACGCAGCGAACGCTGGTTATTAATGAAGAATCCGGAGCGAAGCTCGGCATCATTTTCAAACTGCAGGAACGAATGACAGATCTCGACCGCGTAGAATTGCTGGCACGGCGTGTCGCAACGTTCTCGAGAGAAGAGGCAAGCTACTGGTTCTCGCGCATTTCGCACTATGGACCGGTTGCAAACCGATGGGCTGTGTCCGGCCTGCGGATCATGCTGTGTGGCCATGGCAAGGGCCAAGAAGGCGATGTAGAGGCAGCGCTCGAAAAGCTACGTGCACGGCAGTAATGAGATAAGGCAAACAGAATGAATGAAGTCGCTACAGATCTACGCCTCATCGAAGGCGGTTTTCCTTGCCACCAAGTAGGCGCACAAACAGTAAGAGAAACGGCATCCGGGAACCCGCAAACCCACCGTCTTCATGTTTGGTGGGCTCGCAGGCCGCTCACTGTGTCGCGTGCAGCTGTAAAGGCTTCACTGCTCAGTTCCTCGGCTGATCCCGACTCATTTGTCCGCGAGCTTGGTATCTCAAAAAAGGTCGCCATCGTCGGTGAGAAGGAATGGACGCTCGTCGGAAAAGCTCTTGCACATGTGAAGAGCGTTGGCGGTGCTGAAATTCTGCCTCTCGACGACAAGGGTCTGAAGTTGATCCAAACCGAAGCCGATCGAAGAATGAAAAACAGAGAGATCATCGAAAGACTTCTCACTCATGATCCTTCATTCGAAAAGGATCCGGTCGTTTCAAAGTGGAAAGAAGACTCCGCACCTTTCGTTGTGCCGTTTGCAGGGCTTGGCGAAAGCCTACAAATTGAAGATCACGTTGCTGATCCGGCCCAGGTCAACGACCGGTTGGCGTTCAAGAATTCCAACCGTGTGAAGGAAGCTCTCGAAGGCAAGTCTATCCAATGGGATGCCGAAGACCTCTATGGTTATGATCGGGCGTATGCGGTTGCCCCAGATTACCAAGAGACTGGTCTCACTGTCCTCGATGCTACTGCAGGTGGCGGCAGCATACCTTTCGAAGCACTACGCCTCGGACACACCGTCATCGCAAACGAACTAAATCCTGTTGCAACAACAATTCTTCATGCGACCCTTGACTTCCCAGCTCGGTTCGGACCCGATTTACTTCAGGATATTGCTCATTGGGGAGAACTTTTGGTATCGACTACTGAGAACAAAGTAGCGGACTTGTACCCCCACTCTCCATTGCCCGCATCCGAACGAATCAAGCTCGAGAAGAATATTGGGAAACATAGTGACCTAATAGAATCGTACGGAGAGTTTGAGCATTCCGCCGCGGATTTTCTTTATTGCCGAATGGTTCGTTGTCCATCGTGCGGAGGTGACGCACCACTTCTAAACAGTCTGTGGCTTTCCAAGAGCTCGGGAAATCAATGGGGTGTACGTATCGTCCCTGAGAGAGAGAAGAGCATTTCATTCGAGGTCTATGAAGCCGAAGGCGGCAAAGGACCCAATGGGGAGAACCCAGATACAGCGACCGTAACACGTGGCGTTGGCCAATGCGTGCATTGTCGGCAGGCCATTTCTGGGGATGAAATAAAAGCTCAAGCGCGTGGCGAAAGCAATCACGGGCGGTGGTGGGATCGCATATACGCGGTCTACTCAAACAGACTTCAACCCAAACTGGATTCCAATGGAAAAATTCAAAGATATGTCTCCGGTCAACGCGTTGGAGAAATCAAAACGGAGAAGGTAAAGTTTTTTCGGGCACCTACAAAGCAGGACTTGTCCGCTCTGAATAAGGCCAATGAACGGCTCTCGGAAAACTGGGACAGATGGGAAAGCGCCGACCTTGTCCCCACAGAGTCGATCCCAACAGGAGCCAAGACAAGTGAGCCGCTTCGTTATGGCATAACACGCTGGAGCGAGATGTTTGCACCACGTCAACTCGTTGGGCATCTTTTTTTGATGGAGCAGTTTCTGGCGCTGCAACCTGAGATACAAAGTGCATTGGGAAATGAACGCGGAAACGCTGTTATCACTTATCTTCAATTAATCATCGACAAATTCGTCGACTACAACAGTCGACAAACACGATGGCATTTCTCACGAGGCCTAATTGTCGGAACGTTCGGACGCCACGATTTTTCTCTGAAGTGGACCTATGCTGAAATGCCCTACACTGGTCCGTCCAGCGGATTGCGATGGGCGTTTTCTCAGGTGCATGATGCTTTCAAGGGTATTTCCGAACTTGTCTTTCCTGTCTACCAGGCAAGAGGTCCATCTCTTCCATTAAAGATCCTAAACGGTTCCGCAGGAAACATGGCAGCGGTCGCGTCGAAATCCGTCGATCTTGTATGCTTCGATCCCCCTTATTACGACAATGTCCAGTACGGAGAGCTTTCGGACTTCTACTACGTCTGGCAAAGACGAGGTCTTCGGGAGATATATCCCGAATTATTCTCAAGGCGTCATGTGAATAAATCCGAAGAAGCCGTTGCCAATCCGTCACGCGATGGTTCGGCGAAGGAGGCCAAGGCAGCCTATGAGCGCATGATGAGCGAGATTTTTTCTGAATGTCGTCGTGTCCTTAGCGATGACGGTGTGATGACGCTTATGTTTACTCATAAAAAGCAAGAGGCTTGGGAAACACTCACGCGCTCGCTGATCGAGTCCGATTGGATCATCACGGCCTGCATGCCGGTCGAGTCTGAGTCTGGGTATTCGATGCACCAGATGAATTTAGCCGCAGCCGCTTCCACCATATTTATCACTTGCCGGAAGCGATACGGAGAAGGTGACGAGCCTGCGGCTTGGCGTGGCATTGGCGGAACGGGCGTCGAAGCCAAGATTCGAAGCGCTGTTCGTGGAGGTCTTGCCGAATTCGACCGCCTTAATCTAAATCCAGTGGACGAGATGATCGCGAGCTTTGGACGTGCCCTGCAGGTGCTCTCGGAACGTTGGCCTGTGTATGACGGCGATGAGGTGGTCTCTCCTGTCAAGGCGATGACCTCGGCCAGTGCGGTCGTGGCCGCGCACCAAATTACCAGGATCACCAAGGGGCGTCTTTCCGTCGAGGATCTCGACACGGAGACAGCCATGGCACTGACAATCCTCGGCGCTTTCGGCACTGCTGAATTCGCTTTCGACGACGCCCGAAACCTCGCCAACGCTCTGAACATCTCGATCGAGGGCAAAACCGGAAACTACTCCGTCGCTGACAGAAAAATCGGCATGGCAACCCACCAAGCAGGTGCCTCCTACGCTTCACCACTGGTCAAGGCAGGCTCCAAGATTCGATTGACGGCGCCAGAGGAACGCGCTGACATTCGCCTCGAAATGCCTCAAACCGCCTGGGATCGCCTTCATGGTCTCATTGCTGCCTATAGAGAAGGCCAGGATATCAGTGTCCGCGCCTATTTCGAAAAGGAATGTGCACTCCAAGAACAACTTCAGAAAGATCTCCTTGACGTCTATCGCGCCGAGATCGGAGATGAAAAACTGCAGAAGGAAATCGACTGGATACGCTTCGCGCTTGAGAGTTTTGGAGGTACGCAGTGAATGATTCAGCCGGCGCTATAGATCTCGCGCCGGCGTCCTTCCAGGACGTCGATTGGCGGGATGAGTATCGGACTTCTGAAATCCGCCCCGGCGAACCAGCGACGGATATCCTCAAGGAATTCTACGTCCCGGCATTGGAAAGAACAGTCCGGTACGATCGTGTTGCCGGCTACTTCCGATCATCCTCCCTTGCTGTTGCCTCACAGGGCTTTACAGCATTGGCGAAAAACGGCGCAAAGGCCCGATTCCTTGTTGGTTGTGATCTCGACAAGGACGATGTCGAGGCTGCGCTGAGAGGAGCCGACGAAGGACTGGTCGAACACCTTGCATCAGCTCTGGAGAATGATGGATCCTGGAGCGATGAGACGGTTCGAGGCGTCGATCTCTTGGCCTATATGATCTCCCAAGAAATCCTGGAAGTGAAAGTGGCTTTCCGGGTGCATAGGGCTTCCGGCGACCCAATCTCAGTTGATGCCACCCTTGATGGGTATGTTCACGAGAAGTGGGCTGTTTTCGTCGACGCGTCTGGCGACGCCATCAGAATTGACGGCTCCCTGAATGAATCCAAGACCGCACTTGCTATCAATGCCGAGAACGTAACTGTCCACTGTTCTTGGTGGGACGAGAGGTCCTGCCGAAAGGCGAAAAAAGCTCTGAACGATTTTGATCATCTGTGGAAGCATGGCAGCGAAGGAATTCGAGTCATGCCTCTCCCAGACGCGGTCCAGGCCCGCCTTGTTCGAATGGGAAAAAAGGTTCTGGAGCCCAAGGAGATCGACGGAAGCGGGGCAAAGCTCCCCATCGCCGTTCCAGGCACACCCTTCGATTGCCTCGCACCGGCAGACTATCTCCGTTGGCGGCTCATCAAAGACGGACCAAGGCTTTTGGGCGGCCGGTTCGTCGGTATTGAAACAACCCCTGTCGAACCATGGCCGCATCAGGCATTCGTCGCGCGGCGACTTGTAACATCTTGGCCTTACAGCTTCTTGATGTGTGATGAGGTCGGCCTTGGGAAGACCATTGAAGCTGGTTTGGCTATTCGCTCATTGTCACTTTCCGGACTTGCTCAGCGTGTACTGATTGCAGCCCCAGCCTCTCTCACTCGCCAGTGGCATCGCGAAATGAAATCAAAGTTTCTTCTCGATTTCGCGCGCACCGCCCCCAGATCCCGCCAAATGCGACACGAAAGGTTGGACCAGGAAGGCAACACATTTGAAACATCAGAGGGCTCCCTTCTCGATCCGGACTTTGTCATTGCTTCAACAGGACTTCTAACGCATCGAACACGCCTTGGAGATGTCCGAGCCGCCAAAGGGTGGGATATTGCCCTGCTGGATGAAGCTCATTACGCTCGCGCGGTTCATAAACGCAACCGGCTGTTCTCGCTTGTGGACGATACTCTCCGAGAAAAAAGCAATTCACTTCTCCTGGCGACCGCCACGCCGCTGCAGCTTGAAATGCAAGAAGCCTTTGACTTGATGAGGCTGACACGGCGGGTTGGAAGCTTCGCTTTCGATGACGATATCACGCGTGAATACTACGACGCTGTTCAGGAGTTCGTCCGCACGAAGGGGCGTATATCTCTGGCAACTATCGATTTTCTTCGTCGCGCAGTTCACGAAATCAAACTGCTTGATCCCGGGTATTGGGATTTTGTCATGAGTGCGTACCGTTCAGCCTCAGATCGCCGGACCGTTTCACGATGGGTGGAAGACGGACGTGCATTCTCAAGGTCAGACTATAAACTGATTGCTCGCGCTCTCAGGGCAGCTGCCCCCCTCTCCAGGGTCATGCTACGTCACACGCGTGACCTGCTACGCCTTTACCGTGAAAGCGGCCAGCTCAATGCCAACTTGGCAGAAAGGCAAGTTCGCCAACTTGACCCAATTCAATTCTCCCCATCAGAGCGTTGCGTCTACGATGCCCTCGAGAGCTACTGCCGAGAGCTTGATGCTCAAGTTCGAAATGCGTCCACTCAAAACGAACAGCGACGTATCGCTGCGATGGGATTCTATCTCAGCTTCCTTCGGTTGAGGTTTTCTTCGAGCCTTCATGCGATTCACAAGACGCTTGAGCGGCGCCTGGAAAAAGTTGATGCTACTCTCCGTGCTCAGCAGCGAACGGTAAATGCGCCTACTGACGACGACTTAGAGGATGCTGTCTTTGATGCTGATGAAGAAGGCGATGACATCGCTGTAGAAGCATTGCTTGATGGTCGTTCTGAAGCGGACCTGTTGTGGGAAAGAGAGGCACTCTCTGGACTTCTCGAACGTCTCAGTCAGCTTTCTGGCATGCCGTCAAAGCTTACCAGGCTAATGGCTGAATTAAGCAGAAGAAGGTCTGGCAATAGGATCCGCCAGACAGTCGTGTTTACACGCTTCAAGGACACCCTTGACCATCTTGTCGATGAACTCAGAGCACGAATGCCAAGCGCGTTGGTCGGAACGTTTTCCGGCGCGGGTGGAAGCCAGTATGATCCGAATACCGGAACCATGATTTCCAAAACTCGCACGGCAATCACACAGAATTTCGTCAGAGAAGAAATCGACGTCTTAATCTGCACCGACGCTGCAGCTGAAGGACTGAACCTCCAAACAGCAGATCTTTTGATCAATTTCGACCTTCCGTGGAACCCAGCGAAGGTTGAGCAACGAATTGGGCGAATTGACCGTATTGGCCAAAAGTATCAGAAAATCGAAGTTGCGAATTACGCATACGCAGGATCGGCCGAAGAAAGGGTCTACGGTCGTCTTCTTTCCCGACTTGCCGAGGCTGGCCTGATCGTTGGTCCTCAACAAATCGCACTACTTCCAGTGACAGAGGCAGATTTTCGTGTACTTGAGAACCCGCATGCGACTCAAGAAGAACTTCAACGGATAGAGCTGGAGGCAGCAGAACGCCTCAAGAGGGCAAAGGCGGCAGCGCAAGCACTGGAGATACCCCCCAAGGAGCTACAAGATTTCTATCGAGCTTGGGAGCGCGATCACGATTTTTCATCACCTGTGACACTTCAAGATATCGATATTGCCCTTCAGACACTGTCGAACGTGGACCAATCACTCTTGTCACCAACGGCCAATCCGAGTGTATTTGCATTTCGACGGCAAAACGGACATGTCACGTTCCTGACCACTTCGCGCGATGTATTCAACAATCCGCCACAAGACATCCGTACAAACCTTGAGTTTGCATCATATGGAGCCGATGCTTTTGAAGAGATTCTCGAAAGTATTCCCGAGCATGCGCCTTCGTGGATGAAAAGGCTTTGTGTCTCTGACGCCATCGACGACAAAGCTCTGGAAAGAGTGGCATTTGTCATTGCGAGTTCGGAGAGTAGTAGGGAAATTTTTCGAGTTTCAGATATTAATGGCGTAGAACCAGACCTCAGTCAAACTGTCTCTGAGGGAAAGGTCGATGAAGTAAGATCGAAACTTAATGACTCTTTGCTGGCAGAGATTGCCGCCTATCAGGAAGCATCGAGAGATCAAGTCGCGAATCAAAGGGCTTCGATCCAACAGAAAACGTTGTCATACGAGGTTGGAGCTTCCTTTATCGAAAGCGCGACGGGTCCGCACGACGCAGACGATTTACACCGTAGACTTCGTGACGAACTACTGCCGAATCGTCCGGAGGGGATGATGGTAAGAATTCCAAGCAGGAACTTGGAACTGATGGCTCCAATGCTCTTGGAAACGCCGGCGCCTGGAATTTCTGGATCAGACACGAATGTTCATGTTTCGCCGCCACAATGGAATGCCGCCGAACCCAAAATCGACAAGGTAATTCGTGACATGCGGCGGCAGGGGGAGGAGATGTTCCGAGATGTCACTGCATTGCGCCTCCGTCGAAAGGCGGAGCGTTCCTGAAGACCTTTGGCCTGGCAGATCAACGTTTTTGGGCGCCACAGTCATACGTGTTAAGTTCTGATCGATTGGATTGCGGCCCTTGTGTGTGTGCGGCCCACTGTCTTCCAACCAAAGCTCATCCCAAAAGAAGAGAACAAATTCCCTTCCACATGCCCAACAAAGACTTCAGCAACGTGGGCGATATATCTCGCGGTTCACGGGCATCCCATGCGAGGGCTGTAGCCATACGACCGAACGGGCCACGCTGTATGCTCCCGCTGACATCTGTCTACATCAAGGATGCTCCGGTACCGAGCCCGCAAGCGCAAAGGATCAAGGCAAATTGCATGTTCGGTAACAGACAGAGTGATACCGTTTTTTGGGACGTCGGTATAGCTCGACACGTCGCGAGCTTTGCTTGGCATATCCGTTTCAAAAACGAAGCCCATCTTCAAAGCTTAACAATTACCGAGCAACTGGAAATCATGGATCAGCAGCTACGCCATCCCTAAAGCTTCCTTGTACATTTCCAGAACGGCCTCCTGTTCAGCCACCTCATCCTTATCTTTCTTTCTAAGACTTACAATCGCTCTCAGCGCCTTTTGATCATACCCACGTGACTTACTCTCGGCGTAGACTTCCTTGACCTGTTCGGCGATGTCCTTTTTTTCTGCCTCAAGGCGCTCAATCCTCTCGACGAACTGCCGCAACTCGTTTGCAGTGACTTTGTAGCTATCTTGGGTGGTTTCCTGATCCATTGTCAGCGATGCTCCTTCGGATTGTGTATTCTGCAGTTCCAGAGAACACTAAAGGTCACGCGTTCCTGCGTAACCCATTGTTTACTCACTCACGCAACGTTTTAGTGGTGGTAAAACAGACCGCGCGCCTTGGCTTCCGCCATCACTTCCTTCTGCTGCTCGGCAATGTCCTTCTTTTCGGCCTCAAGCCGTTCGTACCGTTCGATAAACTGACGCAGCTCGCCTGCCGCAACCTTGTAGGTCGCATCCGACGAACTGCCGGTCTCGCTGGGAATGTCGCTCATGCCTGCCCGCGCCTTTCGCTGTTGCTGAAACTTTCTTCGACAAGCCCCTGATCTATCCATCACCGCTCCCCCCCGCAAGGCCAGTTGCAACCGGTCGCGCAAGGCGATAGCGCGAGGGGATAGCAGCTGGGCCACGCGGTGAGGGAGATTGAAGATGGAAATGCTGATCTGGATCGGCGCGGCGGTGTCGCTGCTTGGCATGGCAGGGATCATCTACTGCGTCATCGCCGTGGCGCGCGCCAAACGGGAGCAGCTCGATGACGAGACCATGCGGGCAAGATTGCAGAAGGTCGTGGCCTGGAATCTCGGCTCGCTCGCGATCTCCTCGCTTGGGTTGATGATGGTGATACTGGGGATCTTCCTCGCTTAAGACGGCCCGTGTTGGGATCTTTCGACCGGAGAAAGCCGGCTCGCGACCCCAGACCGAAAAGCCGAGTGGCCCGGGCGCCGGACCGACGACGCCCCCTCTCGATCCGATGCTTGCTGTGGTCTCTATGGCCAGAATGAGATCGCCCGGATGCGCCCCCCACAGCCCGCAAAGGTCTGACCTCCTAACTAAGCATATCCGCGACGACCCGATCATATGTCTCAGGCAGGGCCCAGAAACGCGCATCCTCCTGTTCGGCCAGGGCAAGCAGGGCCGCCTTCACCGAGCCCCATCCCTCCCGGCCAGCCTCGAAGAGCGGCCCGCCCAGCCGACGCGGATAGCCCAGCCCGATCGTCGCCAGCAGATCGAATGTGCCAGCCATCTCTACCCTGCCTTCCGCCAGCATGCGGAGCCCTTCCAGCACCATCGAGAGATGACAGAGCCGAACGATTTCTTCCGCCGAGACGGAGCGCGCGGTCAGCCCGGCATCCGCCCGCGCCGCATCGATCAGGGCCTCGACACCCGCCGAGGTGACCCCCTCCGGGATACCTTCAGGATAGTCATGAAACCCGCGCCCCGCGCTCCGTCCGAGCCGCCCGGCCGCGCAGAGGCGGTCGAGCACCGTGACATAGCGCTGCCGCGGATCTCGATGTTCCGCTTCCGCCTGACGTTGCGCAAGCACGTGCCGCAGACCGATCGCATCCACTCTTCGGAACAACCCGGTCTCGTGGCCCGCCGCCTCCAGCGCGCTGTCGACCTGCCGCGGTGTCGCTCCCGCTTCCAGAAGACGTTCACCGGTTTCGAGAAACCGCACCGAAAGCCGGCCAATCAACGGACCGCCAGCCCCCGGCGTCGCCGGAACCGGCAACGATCCCATCTGCGTCAGGAGATCCGAAAGGCCCGCCAGATCCTGCGTCTTCCCCTGCGCTGGCGGCTGAATTTCGACAATCCCGCCCGCCGCACAGGGGGCGCTTGCAAAGAGCCCGACCGCTCCGGGACCAAGTTGCGCTTCAGCACTCCGGCCTGTCATCCCAAGCCCCGGCGCCAACAGGCCAACCCGCTTCAGCCGCGACAGATCGCGCGCCGACGGACGGACGTCCGCTCCGAAAAGGACAAGCTCACAGCCGCACAGCTCGGCCGGACCGCTCGCGCTGCTGAGCCGCGACAGGCAGTCATTGCGGGCCTCGGGGGAGATCTCTCCTTTTGCGACCAATGAAGCAAGCTGCAGCCCGATCTCCGACAGGCACGCCCGAAGCCGCGCCGGGTCCTCCTCCGACAAGGTCACGGAGCAGCCTGCCACAAGGAACCCGAGCGCCGCGTCCTCGATCATGACCTGATGGAGCGCGACAGATTTCGGCGGCGCGTCTCCGCGCGGCAGGACAGCGGCCTTTTCCGCCCGGCGCAGATGCTCAAGAGCCTGTGCGGCCGGCGACTGCAACAGGGCCGCCGCTGCGGCCATTTCGAATCCAACCCCCGCCTCGAACGGCATAATGAGGGCTGCTTCCACGCAATCGGCCAACTGCGCCCGCGCGCCCGCTTTCGGGCCGAGCCCCCCGTCCCGAAAGGCCCTGCAAGCCGCACGGAAGGCCGCAGGATTGGCAAGCCCCTCTGTCCGCTTTGAACTCCGGCGCGGCCCCGCGCCAGCCTCCGCCAGACGTTGGGCAAGCGAAACCGTGGCGTCGACCAGCTCCCCGGAAACGACACCATCCAGAAGTCCGGCCTCGACCGCCTCCGCCGCCGTCACAGACCGCCCGGTGCCCAGCCAGTCCAGCGTCCGCTCCGCCCCGACAACCCGGGCCAGACGCTGCGTGCCGCCGCCCCCTGCCAGGCGCTCCAACGGCACTTCCGGCCAGGCCAGCACCGCGCCCTCTTCCGCCAGCCGGAAATGGGCCGCCAGCGCAAGCTCGGCCCCAGGCCCACTGAGGTCTCCCGCCACGCCGAGAACAACCGGAATTTCCATATCTTCCAGAGCCTTGCAAGCGGCCGCCAAGCCATCATCCGCCGCAGGGTGCGCCGCGTGTTCCGGCGTGACCGAAACCGTTGAGGCAAAAAACAGCACCAATGCGCCAATCTCCGCCTCCAGCCCCTCGCCCCCCGCGAGCCGGATCAACGCTCGCCGCGCGGAGAGACCCAGTGCATGTCCGGGTCCGGTCTCGAGCACGGCAACAGCCACCGTGCCGAGTGTTTCGAGCCTGATCCCCGACAGCATTGCCCCGCCTTTCGCCTCGCCAATTCGACCGCATCAAACCGTCCCGCCAGCCGGAAGACAAGGGCGGCCCGCCGGGTAATGCGGTCAGCGCGACAGCTTGCGGGCGCAGTCGGCACAAAGCGGCGTGAATGGCAGCAGATCCAGCCGGGCCTCGGCAATATCGTCACCACACTGGACGCAGTCGCCGTAGGTGTTCTCGTCGATCCGGACCAGTGCCGCCCGGATCGCCGCCATCTCGACTTTACCCGCGCGCCCCTCGCCCTCGAGCACCTCGTCGGTCTCGCGTTCGATGGCCAGTTCCTCCCAATCGCGCGACTGGTGGCTGTCCAGTTCGGCGCCGATTTCAAAAAGTTTCTCCTCCAGCACCTTCAACCGCGCCTCCAGTTGGGCCTTGCGCTCGGACGTACCGACCATAGCCTTCTCCTCACCTTTGCTGGCCTTACAGGCTAGGCCTGCGCGACGCTTCGGTCCTTGACGCAAATCAACCCGAAAAGCCGGGTTGATTTCCGCGCGCCGGTAGCGGAAACAGGCACATGGATATTCGCGCGCTCACTGATGTATACGCTGTCTCGCCGCAGATCACGCCCGAGGACATTCCCGCGATCGCCGCGGCCGGGTTCCGACGGATCATCTGCAACCGCCCTGATGAAGAGGTCGTGGACGGTCTCCGGTCCGAACATGTCCGGCTGGCGGCGGAAGCGGCGGGCCTCGAATTCGTCGCGATTCCGTTGGCGCAGGGAGACAGCTTTTCCAGCGACATCATCCGACAACGTGATGCGATCGCGGATGCGGAGGGGCCGGTCCTGGCGTATTGCGCCTCCGGAACGCGTTCCACCATCGTCTGGATGTTTCTCTCGGCACGCAGCCAGCCGGTGGGAGATCTGCTGGAATGCGCAAACCGCGCAGGCTATCCGCTCGCGGCCCTGCGCCCTCAACTCGAGGCCGCTGCGGCCGGCTGATCCCTTTGACGCGCACCGTCTCAGGGACGGGGGCCATGCCCTTCCGGAGCGACCTCAATCGATTTTCTGCACGCCACTGGCAAGAAATGCGGCGTTTTGCGAACGAGGTCTGCCCGGTCCGGAATTCTTTGGAATGCAGCCCCTGCGCGGCCGCTTCAGAACACGGGCATCGAACGCTGTCCACGCTGCACTATCTCTGAGATTTGTCCACCGGACGTGCCCCGATTGCGCAGCAGGCCCCTAACCCAGGCCGATATCTGGCAATCCGTCATCGTCGCCAATCGCCCCGATGGCCATCGGTTGACCCAGTCCGCCGCCGATATCGGGCAGGCCTCCACCGCTGATATCGGGCAGCCCTCCTCCGCCAAGATCCGGAAGCCCATCCTCTGGCTGACCCAGTCCCGGAAGGTCCGGCAGCGAGGGAAGCCCGTCTGCATGGCCATCATCGAAACCGGAAGGCGCTAGCGCAGCGCTGTGCACGAGCGACGGGCCTCTTGCACCAGCACCTGCACCATCGGCGCCGAGCCGCAGGGCCCGGAAGCCCTGGCTGCTGCCCAAGCGGCACCGACCGAGCGGGATGCGCTCGGCTCCGGACAGACGGACATTGTCGATCGCGGTGAGCGGGATCGGAATCTCGTCCCCGGGTTTCAACTCGCTGATGGCAGAGATCGGAAGGTGGAACCTGTGCAGAACGGCGTCGAGTTGCACCTCTCCCTCCAGCACGCGCAATTGCAGGCTCGGCGACCAGAACGGATCCGAGTCGACAGCGTCTCCAAACATCTCGTCCTGAGGCATCTGCACCGTGCCGCGGCCCTCCGCGGGCAGGGCAAGGAGGATCTCGCCGGTCCTGGTCCCCATCTCGAAATCGAGGGACAGGCCGAAGATCCGATAGTCGATCTCTTCCAGCAACAGGCCAAGCGGGCGCAGATCTTCGACATGGCTGGAATAGCCGAATCCGCTTGCCCAACGGGACTCGTCCCGCCCGGCAAGAGCCTGCTCGAAGCGCTGCAGCACCGCATCGATCAGATCCGCCGCGAGCGCGGCATCGGTCCGCGTTGCCCTGCGCGACGGCGGCAGGGACGTCCCGACAGCCCCGGTCATCTGCTTCTCGATCACCGCCGAAAGCGCGTTGAAATCGAAGGCCATCAAGCCCTGGCCATCTTCCGGACCTTCCAGAACGGCCAGCAGACCGTTCTCCGGCAGCCGTTCGAGAAGATCCGGAAGAGAGGCGATTCGTTCCGATGAACTCGTCGCCGAGATTGCCAGCTCCATCGAGGCCTCCGCCGCCTTGCTCAATGCGGTCGAGAGCGCCCTGGCTGGCAGCACGGCACGATTGGCGGGGGCGGACTCGCGCCCCGCCTCCACCTTTCGTCTCAATACTCTCTTGCGGGCCGCATCGGCCATTCGACAAATTCCCGTCTTGCGCACACCCTCGGCGCACAGGTCACTTTGCTGCAGATTGACCAGAACTCCCTTGGGAAATGGTTAACTTCCGGCGATTTGGAGGGAAAAGCTAACCTGCCGTTCCGGCAGCGCCACGCGCCTCGGCCAGCGGCAGGCTGACACGGAAGGCCGCGCCCCCCTGCCCCGGCAGATATTCGATATTGCCGCCCAGACGCGCCATGATCTCTCGGCAGATCGCCAGACCCAACCCCGCCCCGCCGGCCGCGGACTGGTCCGAAAGCCGGGAGAACTTCTCGAAGATGATATCCTGGCTGCGCGCCGGAATCCCGGATCCGTTGTCGATAAAGTCCACCACGGCACGAGCGTCGGCCTTGCGGACACGGATTTTCAGCTTCGGGTCAGCGGCATCGCAGTATTTTCGCGCATTGCCGATGAGGTTGATGAAAACCTGTGTCAGCCGGTCGGCATCGGTCATCAGACCGATCTCTTCGCGCGTCTTGTCCCGGCTGATTGCCAGCGCACCGTCAGGACGAACCTCGCTCATTTCGCCCGTCGCAGCGATGGCGCGGTCGAGCAAGTCCGACAGGCGCGCCGGCCCGACGCTGAGGCTGACCTGCGCGTTTTCGAGCACAGACAGCTCCAGCAAATCGTCGAGCAACCGGGTCAGGCGAATCGCCTCGTCATGGATGATCCCGGCGAACCGGCCGCTTTCGGACGCATCCATCTCGCCCTCGCGCAGGATCTCCGAGAAGGCGCGGATCGAGGTCATCGGCGTGCGCAGCTCATGGCTGATCTGGCTCAGGAAGGCGTCTTTCTGGATCGACAGCTCGGTGAGTTTCTGGTTGGCGTCGCGCAGCTGGCGCGCGGTGCGTTCAAGCTCGGCCGACTGCGTTTCGAGCTGGTTGGAATATTCGAGGATCTGCTGGGCCTCGTCGGCCACCCGGATCAGGTCCTCGACCAGGATCGAGGAGGAGCCGGCGATCTGGCCGACCATCGCATGGGCCGTCGCCGCACCGACAGAAGCGGAAAGCTCGCGCTCCAGGCTGTCGAGAAATTCCGGCGTGGTCTCTGGCAGGTAGCCGGACTTGCCTTGCCGCGCGGCCTCGGCGTGAAACAGGGCCTGCGCCTCGCTCGCGCCGAGGATGCGCTGCGCCATGGTCAGCAGGTCCTCGGCCTCGGCGGAGCCACGCGTCCAGCCCCGCGCACCCAGCGTGTGCTCGAACACATTGACCACCTGCGCGCCCTGCAACCGCTCCAGCGGCGTCGGGAAAGAGACAATGGAGACCCAGCAATAGGCCACGGTGTTCAGCAGCATCGACCAGAAGAGCGTGTGGATCAGCGGGTCCATCCCCTCGACGCCGAAGAGCGATTGCGGCCGCAACCAGGATAGGCCGAAGGGACCGTTCTCCATTATCCCGACGCTGAACGGGCCGCCCGGGCCGAAGCTCGGCAGGAAGAGCGTATAGGCCCAGAGGACGAAGCCCACGATCAGGCCGGCAGCCGCGCCGGCGCTGGTGCCGCCGCGCCAGAACAGCCCGCCCAGCAGCGCCGGCAGGACCTGTGCCACGCCGAGAAAGGAGATCAGGCCGATCGAGGCCAGCGCCGCCGATCCACCGGAATAGCGGTAGTAGAGATAGCCGAGCGTGAGCACGCCGGCGATGGAGAAGCGGCGGGCCTGCAGCGCCACCCTGCGCATGTCGCCGGCCATGGTCGCGCCCTCGGTGCGCGAGCGCAGGTAGACCGGCATGACGATATGGTTTGACACCATGGTGGCCAGAGCCAGTGCCGCGACGATGACCATGGACGTCGCCGAGGAAAAACCGCCGAGGAAGGCGAAAGTGGCCAACCCGTGCCACTCCTCCTTGAGCGGCAGCGAGAGGACGAAGAGATCCGGATTGGCGGTGTCGGGAAGGGTTTCGAGCCCGACCACGGCGATGGGCACGACGAAGAGGCTCATCAGGCAGAGATAGAGCGGGAAAGCCCAGGAGGCGACGGCGAGATGGGCCTCGTCGTCATTCTCGACCACGATGACCTGGAACATGCGCGGCAGGCAGAGGATGGCGGCGGCGGAGGTGAAGATCAGCCCGGCCCAGCGGGTGGGCACGATGTCCCAGTCGGCAATATGGGAGCGGTCGATACGGGCAAGTATGTCTGCCGGACCGTCCGCCATGCCCCAGACGACGAAGATGCCGACGCCGAGCAAGGCCGCCAGCTTGACCACCGCCTCGACGGCGATGGCCATGACGACGCCGTGGTGACGCTCATTGGCGTTGAGGTTGCGGGTGCCGAAAATGATGGTGAAAAGCGCCAGCCCGGCGGCAACCCAGAGCCCGGTCGAGGCCGGGTTGGCCGGGTCCCAGAACTCGGAATCCGGCTCGGCGAAGACCCCGAAGGAGAGCGTGACAGACTGGAGCTGGAGCGCGATATAGGGTGTCGTGCCGATGACGGCGAGCAGGGTGACGAGCACGCCGAGCCCGCCGGACTTGCCGTAGCGCGACGAGATCATGTCGGCAATGGAGGTGATCCGCTGCGAGCGCCCGACCCGCACCAGCTTGCGCAGAAGCAGCCACCAGCCGGTGAAGACCAGCGTCGGGCCGAGATAGATGGTGATGAATTCCAGCCCCGAGCGGGCGGCATAGCCGACCGCGCCGTAGAAGGTCCAGGCGGTGCAATAGACCGAGAGCGAGAGCGTGTAGACCAACGGCGAGCGCAGCCAGGCGCCGCCGACGCGCCGACTCCGTCGCTCTGCATAGGCAGCCACGGCAAAGAGGAAGGCCACATAGGCCAGCGACACGGTGACCAGCAGGTTGAAGGACATGCGCCTAGCCCTCTCCGCCCGTGCCGGGCCGGGCTTCAGGCTTACCTTCCGGTCGTGTCCCCTGCCCCCCGTCTTCCCCCGGACCTGCACTCGGCATCGCCTTGTCACGCAGCGGTTCGGAGAGGCGGCGGGACAGGAAGGCAGCGACGAGGATCAAGCCGAACCAGATCAGGAATGTGTAGACCGCGCCGGCGGCCGTACCGTGGTCATTTGCCCAGAGCATCGGCAGCAGCAGCAGCGCGGTGCCGAAGGCCGGCAGAAGCCGCGCGGCATCCATGATCCGGCGACGACGATAGATCTCGCGGCCGAGAAAGACCGGCAATCGTGTCCGCTCGTCACCTTCCAGCGGCAGTTCGGCCCAGTCATCCCAACCGTCGGGCAGTCGACCGGAGACCGCCCCCTCCGGCGGTTCCACCGGCCCGCGGGTCAAGCCGCCCCCGTTGCGCCCTCGAACAGCGCGTTCACGGTCTCGAGGACTTCGGAATTGGCGAAGGGCTTGGTCATGAAGCTGTTGACGCCGTAGCGCTCGGCCTGTTCGCGGTCACGCAGCTGGCCCTTGGCGGTCAGCATGAGCACTGGCAGACCCTCCGTCGCCGGCGCCGCGCGCAGCTCTCGCAGGATGTCGAAACCGGACTTTCCCGGCAGCATCACATCAAGAACGAGAACATCCGGCGGCGCGGCCAGAACCGCGTCAACCGCGGTCGCGCCATCGGAATGGGTTTCGACCGCCCAGCCGTCACGCGACAGGATGAATCGGATTGCCTCGATGATGTTTGGTTCATCCTCGACCAGCAAAACGCGCTTGCCCATTCAGTTCCCCCCCGATCAGGCAGATTGCCGGAATACCTGGCCCTGCCCCGCGCTACTATCGCCGCTTCAACCTCCGGTGTCAAAACGCCTCTTTCAGCTCGAAACCCTGGCCGCGACCGACGGTTCGCGACACCTCCACCCACCGCGCAGAGCCGTCCTGACGCCGCCACAAGGCATCGTCGGTCAGCCATCCCGGTTGGCAGGGGCCGCCTGCATGGAGCATCCCTCCCCGACCCGGGCGCCAAGTTTCAGCAGATGCGGCTCCGGTCCGTAGAGGTAGCCGGTCGTTTGCAGCCCCATCCAATCCATCTCCGTCGCGAATAACAGCGGCGCATCGTCAGCGATGTCGTCGCGCTTGCGCCCCAGATCCTCGACGAAACTTCCTGTCCGGCTGAAGTCGAGCTGTTGCATGTAATGGGCCGAAAGAACGGATTCCGGCATCATGACACCGCATCCATGCCGGTACGAGACCAGCGACTCATAGACGTAGAAGTCAGGCAGCCAATAGCCCGTCCCCCCCGTGCGCAAATAGATCCGCGGCTGCCCTTGATGGCCGGTGGCGCTCCAATGCGCCGCGATCTCAAGAGCATCGTCCTTCAGCATGTCCATGAACGCGCCATATCTGGAGGGCGTGATGAACTCGTATTCGGTATAGGCCCGGTCCAGCCCCGGCAGTCGTGTCAGCGGCGCGGGGTTCACACCGACGCCCGCAACGATGGCGACCATGACCCCCTGCCACCCCAGAAGGAGCGCCGACAGGGTTTTGCGTGGTGTGGCCAATGCCAGCGCGCAGACGAGGCTGACCCCCATCAGGTAGGGCATGAAAAGGCGGTAGCCGAACATCATGTGCTGGCCGGACGCCCGGCTCGCATAGAGGAGAAAGAGAACGGCGCTGATGGCTGCCCCGCGCAGGATCGCCTTTCTCAGCGGTGCCTGATGGTTCAGCGCGGCGGGCTTCACAAGGAAAGCGATCAGGAGCAGGCCCGACAGGACAGCGAAATTGAGAAGCGCCGAAAGGCTGTCTATGGGCGCACGCCCGCCAAGCGCGAACTTGATGTAGAAGGAGGTCGGAAAGATATCGCCATAGTAGAGCGCCGCGAATAACAGCCAACTCGCCACCAATGCGAGGCACAGAGCCGCCCCGACCCAGAGTCTGGCGCGGCGAAACTCGACCACGAGAATCGCGAGCAGGATCGGCGCCGTGACAAGAACGCTGTCATACCGGGTCAGGAACATCAGGGCGGCCAGCAGGCCAAGCCAGCTGTAGCTGTACCGGCCAGCCTGACCAGCCCGCGCCAGCACAACCAGGCGCGAGACGAACAATGTCGCCAGACAGGACAACAGGGCCGTCTCCAACCCGCCAACCGTCCAGAGCGCAAGGAATGGCGAAAACAGCGACAGGGCCGTGAACAGCAGCAGCCGCGGCCCCTCCAGCCCCACCCGGCGCAGCGCGACATACCAACCGGCAAGCACCGACAGAGGCGCGAGGACCCGGTAGCTCCTGACCGGATCGAGCCCGACCGAGGCCAGGGCCGTCTCCAGCAGCGCATGCAATGGCGAAGTCAGGGCCGACACCTGTTCGCCGAGATTGTAGACAAGCCCATGCCCGGCGGCTGCGTTGCGCGCATATCGGCCAACGATATAGGCATCATCCGCAACAAAGCCCCAGAACAGGGCGCAGAGGGCAAGAAAGACCAAAGAGCTGGCAACGATAATCGCGCGATCACTATTTTTCGGGCGGTGCAATTCGGGATCAGTAGAAATCATTCAAGGACTGTCGCTTGCGTTTCTGGCAGCAAGATGGCGGCCGCCGGTTGAAAGGGGGAACAGTAGGTCGTCGCCAGAAAAACAAGGCAGTTCCGGCAAAGACTCTGGCGTTTCCACGGGCCGATCGTCCAGCCAGAGAATCTGCGGCCAGCATCGTGGAAAGGCCGCGACCGGCCCGTCCGGAACACTAGAGAACTTCCGCCATGATCGACGGCTCCCGCCGCGCGGCACAGCCACTGCGCGGACAGATCCGGCAAGAGGTCCCAACCTCCCGCGGGGGCTCGGCTACCTGCAGATCCGCCAGTTCTTCCGGCAGGATCAGCATCGCCGCCTCCAGCACCTGCGGCCCGTCGAACCCGCCCGGCTGCGAGGGTTGGCAGACCGCATAGCAGACGAAGCCGCGCGGGGACCGTCCGCCCATCTCGACCCGGTTGCGCACTGGCGCCATCGGTCGCGACAGCGCGCTGTAAAGCGGCCAGAGCGGACAGGCCGCCGAATAACGCGGCAGCGGAAAGCCCTCGACCGGCTTGCGGAAGGTCAATGTGCCTGAGCCGTCACAGACCACCAGCCCGATTTCACCCCCAACCGTCTCGACAGACAGCGTCGCCAACCGGCGGAACACAGCGCCGAGATCGACACCGAACCGGGCCGAAAGCGCCGCCGGGTCATAGGACATCGCGCGCGCGGCCTCCTGGAAAGCGGCAAGCGGCATATGCTCGGCATCCTGCCGGTAGCGGCGCAGGTAGTCCTGCGCCATCTGTCGCGCCGCCGCACTTGTCAGCCCGGTGCTGCGCTTGACCAGCGTCTCCGGATCGGGCGGCAGGTGTCGTTCCAGCTCGACAACATGGAAGCCCTGCGTCCGCAGCCAGCCATCGAGCTCTTCCTGCGGGGTCGAGCCAGCGAATTCGGTCGAGCTGGCCTCGTCGAGATAGCGCACCAGCGCCTCGGCGCTCTCGGCCAGGCGGGCACTCTCCTCGGCCATGTTGCGATGGAAACGGTCGCGCCATTCGGGGTCGATATCGCGGGTTTCGGCAAGGATCGTCGCTGTCGAGCGGATCGCTGTCACCGTCGAGATCACCTCGTGCAACGATGCCGACAGGAACGGGTCATGGGTCATCCGGTCCGACAGCACCTCGACCGAATGCTCCAGTTCCCGCGCGCGGCGTCGCGTGTCCGACAGCAGACGCGCCCAGCCGGGGAAGCGGCCGACGAATTCCTCCAGCCGCGGCAAATCCTCGGCCGCGCTCTCGTGATCTGCCGCCGCTTCGCGCAGCGTGTTCAGCAGCTCGACCTCGGCGCCCTCGGTCAGCGCCGAGGCGTCCACGCCCAATTCCCGCGCAATATCCATAATGAGTTTGCCGCCGATTCTTCGCCGATTGTGCTCGATCAGGTTCAGATATGACGGAGAAATACCGACCGAACGCGCCAGGTCGGCCTGCTTGCGGCCCTGCATGGTGCGTCTTTCGCGAATACGGGAGCCTGTCAGCGTGGATCGTGCCATTAACTTTTTACTGCCTTCCCAAGGGCTTTCTGCACTGCGGTGAGGATTAATTTACAACATGGGCGGCTTGAGTGTCTATATCTTTACAAAAAAATTCAATATTACAAAGGATTTGTTGCAAGAGTTAACAAGCGCCCCCGATACTGTGAACACCCGCTAGACGGGAAGCGCCGGCGAGGAGGACACCCGGCGCGACAAGAAAACATTGGGAGGACTACATGACCAAACTGGATTTCACCCGTCGGGGTGTACTCAAGACCACCGCCGCTGCTGGCGCAGGTCTGGCGCTGCCGACGATGTTCACCTCGTCGGCACACGCCGTCACCAACGACCCGATGGGCTCCAGCGTTACCCTCGGTTTCAACGTGCCGCAGACCGGCCCCTACGCCGATGAGGGCGCCGACGAGCTGCGCGCTTACGAACTGGCCGTTGAGCACCTGAACGGTGGCGGCGATGGCGGCATGCTGAACACCTTCTCCTCGAAGGTTCTCGACGGCACCGGCATCCTCGGCAAGAAGGTCGAGTATGTGACCGGCGACACGCAGACCAAGTCTGACGCCGCCCGCGCATCGGCCAAGTCGATGATCGAAAAAGACGGCGCGATCATGATCACCGGCGGCTCGTCCTCCGGCGTTGCGATCGCCGTGCAGGGTCTCTGCCAAGAAGCCGGCGTCATCTTCATGGCCGGCCTGACCCACTCCAACGACACCACCGGCAAGGACCGCAAGGCCAACGGTTTCCGTCACTTCTTCAACGGTTACATGTCCGGCGCAGCCCTCGCCCCGGTGCTCAAGAACCTCTATGGCGACGACCGCAAGGCCTATCACCTGACCGCGGACTACACCTGGGGCTGGACTCAGCAGGAATCCATCGCCGCCGCCACCGAGGCGCTCGGCTGGGAGACCGTCAACAACGTGCTGACGCCGCTCGCGTCCACGGACTTCTCCTCCTACATCGCCCCGGTCCTGAACTCCGGCGCCGACGTTCTGGTGCTGAACCACTACGGCGGCAACATGGTCAACTCGCTGACCAACGCGGTTCAGTTCGGCCTGCGTGAAAAGGAAGTGAACGGCAAGAACTTCGAGATCGTCGTTCCGCTCTTCTCCCGCCTGATGGCACGCGGTGCCGGCGAGAACATCAAGGGTATCGTTGGCTCCACCAACTGGCACTGGTCGCTGCAGGATGAGGGCTCCAAGGCCTTCGTGAAGTCCTTCGGTGAGAAGTACGGTTTCCCGCCGAGCCAGGCTGCGCATACCTGCTACGTGCAGACCCTGCTCTATGCGGACGCCGTCACGCGCGCCAAGTCCTTCGCGCCTTGCGATGTTGCCGCTGCTCTCGAAGGCTTCGAGTTCGACGGCATGGGCAACGGCAAGACGCTCTACCGCGCCGAAGATCACCAGTGCTTCAAGGACGTGCTGGTCGTTAAGGGTAAGGAGAACCCGCAGTCCGAATTCGACCTCCTCGAGGTTGTCGAAGTCACCCCGGCTGCTCAGGTCACCTACGAGCCGAACCACCCGATGTTCGGCGGCGACGACGCCTCGCTCGGCGAGTGCAACAACGGCGCGTAATCCACTCACGCAACACTGCCCGGCCGCTCGCATCGCGCGCGGCCGGATTCGCTTGACGCCCGGGGGCAACCTCCCCGCCGGCGCACCGGAACCTTTTTACAGGTGGGGACAATGGACGCCTTTTTCCTCCAGATCCTGAACGGGCTCGACAAGGGCTCCGCCTATGCGCTGATCGCGCTCGGGCTCACACTCATTTTCGGCACGCTCGGCGTCGTGAACTTCGCCCATGGTGCGCTGTTCATGCTCGGCGCCTTCTGTGCTGTCACCCTTCAGCGTATTCTCTCGCTCTCCTACGAGACGATCGACGAGACCAAGCTGGACTTCCTCGGCAAACCGCTGAAGGTCAAGACGCCCTACGTGGAAGGCTGGTTCGGCCCCGAGATGGGCGGCGCTATCATCGACTGGGCGGTCCCGCTCTCGATCCTGATCGCCATCCCCTTCATGATCGGCGTCGGCTACGTGATGGAACGCGGCCTGATCAAGCACTTCTACAAGCGCCCGCATGCCGACCAGATCCTCGTGACCTTCGGCCTCGCGATCGTGCTGCAGGAAGTCATCAAGTATTTCTTCGGCGCCAACCCGATCCAGACCCCGCCGCCCGACGCGCTGATGGGCGTCGTCAATATCGGCGCGCCGCTCGGACTTGAGCTGGCCTACCCGATCTGGCGGATGGTCTATTTCCTCTTCGCCGTGGGCATCATCGGCGGTGTCTTCAGCTTCCTGCAATTCACCACCTTCGGCATGGTGGTCCGCGCCGGCATGGCCGACCGCGAGACCGTCGGCCTGCTCGGCATCGATATCGACCGCCGTTTCACCTTCATGTTCGGCCTCGCCGCCGGCGTGGCAGGGCTTGCGGGTGTGATGTACGGACCGATCAACCCACCGAATTACCACATGGGAATGGACTTCCTCGTCCTCTCCTTCGTCGTGGTCGTGGTCGGCGGCATGGGCTCCCTGCCCGGCGCCGTGCTCGCGGGCTTCATGCTCGGCATCCTGGAGAGCTTCGCCTCTACCACCTGGGCCACCACCACCATTCCCGGCATCAACCAGATCATCATCTACCTGGTCGCCATCATCGTTCTGCTGACCCGTCCGAGGGGCCTTATGGGCCGCAAGGGCGTGATGGAGGATTAATCCCATGGGTCTCAACAAGAGTGATATGACGCTGCTCGTCGTCGTCGCCATCCTGGCGCTCGGAGCACCGTTCATCCTGAACCCCTTCCCTGTCGACAGCGGCATGGCGCAGTTCAACGCCGGCTATCCGGACCTGATGCAGCGTTTCGTGATCTTCGGCATCCTCGCCATCGGCTTCAACATCCTGTTCGGCCTCACCGGCTACCTCTCCTTCGGCCATGCGGCCTTCCTTGGAGTGGGCTCCTACGCCGCGGTCTGGATGTTCAAGCTGCTGAGCTACAACGTCCTTCCCGCCATCGCGCTTTCGGTGGTCGTGGCCGGGCTCTTCTCGGTGCTGATCGGCTATGTCTCGCTGCGCCGGTCGGGGATCTACTTCTCGATCCTGACACTGGCCTTCGCCCAGATGTCCTTCGCCCTCGCCTACTCGGTCCTGTCGAACCCCAAGTTCAACCTGACCAATGGTGAGACGGGCCTCCAGGTCTATGCCGGCGATCCGCAGATCTTCCACCGCGAAGGCCTGCCGGACGTGCCCCATCTCTTCGGAATCGCCATGCGCGACAATTTCCTCGAGCTGAAAATGGGCGGCTGGGAATTCACCTTCAACAATGGCTACTATCTCTGCGCCATCATCATGCTGGCCGTGTTCTACCTCTCCATCCGCCTCTTCCGCTCGCCGTTCGGGCTGATGCTGCGCGCGGTGAAGTCGAACCAGAACCGGCTGAACTACACCGGCCTGAACCCCAAGCCCTACACGCTCGCCGCCTTCATCATCTCGGGCATGTATGCCGGCCTGGCCGGTGGCCTGCTCGCCTCGATGGACCCGCTTGCCGGCGCCGAGCGCATGCAGTGGACCGCCTCTGGTGAAATCGTCCTGATGACCATCCTCGGTGGTGCCGGAACCCTGATCGGCCCGGTGCTCGGCGCAGGCTTCATCAAGTATTTCGAGAACATCTTCTCGAAGATCAACGACAACGTCCTGCACCAGTGGTTCGCCTTCATGCCCGACGGAATGGAAGACTTCATGGTCTTCATCGTGCATCCCTTTGTCGGCAAGGGCTGGCATCTCACGCTCGGCATCCTCTTCATGCTCGTCGTGACCTTCCTGCCCGGCGGCCTCGTCGAGGGTGGCCAGCGCGTCATCAATTTCTTCCGCAAGCGCGGCAAGAAAAACGATGATGACAGCTACAAGCCCGACCCCGAGCATCATCCCAAAGAAACGCCCCATGTGGCCGAATAAGGAGACCTGAGAAATGGGAATTCTTGAAGTCAAAGGGGTGAACAAACGCTTCGGCGGCCTGCAAGCCCTGGGCGACGTGAACCTCTCCGTGGAAGAAAACATCGTCCACGCGATCATCGGCCCCAATGGCGCCGGCAAGTCCACGCTGCTCAACTGCCTCGTCGGCAAGCTCATTCCCGACACCGGCTCGGTCACCTTCGACGGCCAGTCGGTGCTGGGACGCACGCCCTACGAGATCAACCAGATGGGCATTTCCCGGGTGTTCCAGACGCCCGAGATCTTCGGCGACCTGACCGTGTTCGAGAACATGGTCATCCCCGCCTTCGCCCGGCGCGACGGGGCTTTCCGGCTCCACGCGATCGAAAGCGTGGCCGCCGAGAAGGAGATCTGCATGAAGGCCGAGCAGATGCTGGTCGAGGTGAACATGCAGGACAAGCTGCACATGCATGCCGCCTCGCTCTCGCGCGGTGACAAGCGGCGGCTGGAGATGGCGATGTGCCTGCTCCAGGAGCCGCGCCTGCTGCTGCTGGACGAACCCACCGCCGGTATGGCGCGGGCCGATACCAACAACACGATCGACCTGCTCAAGGAGATCAAGGACCAGCGCGACATCACCATCGCCATCATCGAACACGACATGCATGTCGTGTTCTCGCTGGCCGACCGGATCACGGTTCTCGCCCAGGGCACGCCCCTGGTCGAAGACAGCCCGGAGAATATCCGCGGCAATCCGAAGGTCCGCGAAGCCTATCTCGGCGAAGCAGCGTAAGGAGATCCGTCACTCATCCCGAAAAGTGGCAACCGGTTTTCGGACAAGATGAGTGAGGAAAGGAAAAAACTATGAACGTCAAACCGGACTTTTCCAAGAACGCCAACCTGGCGTCCACTGCCCCGGCCTTCCTGTCGATCTACGACATGCATGCCTATTACGGCGAGAGCTACATCATCCAGGGGATCTCCTTCAACGTCCACGAAGGCGAGATCCTGGCGCTGCTCGGCCGCAACGGCGCCGGCAAGACCACCACGCTGCGCGGCATCGCGCGGATGGATGACCCGCAGGTCACCCATGGCGAGATCTGGCTCGATCACCAGCATCTGCACACGATGAAAAGCCACCAGGCCGCCAAATGCGGCATCGGGCTCGTGCCGGAAGATCGCTCGATCATCGCCGGCCTGACGGTGGAAGAGAACCTGCAACTGGCCCAGATCGTCGAACCCATCGGCTGGAGCATCGACCGTCTCTACGACCTCTTCCCCCGGCTCGGCGAGCGCCGCAAGCAGGAGGGCATCACCCTCTCGGGCGGCGAACAGCAGATGCTGGCCATTGCCCGCGCCCTCGGCCGGGACATCAAGGTGCTGCTGCTGGACGAGCCCTACGAGGGCCTCGCCCCGGTCATCGTCGACGAGATCGAGAAGACGCTCATCCACATCAAGGAACAGGGCATCACCACGGTCATCGTCGAGCAGAACGCGGTGCGCGCGCTGGAACTGGCCGACCGCGCGGTCATCCTCGACACCGGATCCATCGTCTTTGACGGTGCGGCCTCCGAGGTGCTTGAAAACGCGGAACTCAGGGCCGAGTACCTGGCCATCTGAGCGCATTCCCCGAAAGGGCGGCGCAGACCGCCCCATCGGTTTCCTTGCCGGGTCCATTGCGACCCGGCTTTTTTATCTCTGCGAACCAGTTTCGTTTCCCAGCGTGGCGGCCCAAAAATCACCAAAATGGACGACTACCCCGCCGTACAGTTTTAAGACGGGCGACAGGCAGATGATCAGAGTATTTTCGGTTGCGATTATGGGATTGGCCCTGTTTATCGCCTTTGGTCTGTCCCCTGCCCCGACAAAACGGATTCTCTTCATCGGGAACTCCTTCACCTACGGCGGCGATATCCCGGCGCAAGTCGGGAACATCGCCGCGACAGGTCGCCCCTCGGTTCGATATCACGTCGAGATGGTCGTTCGCGGCGGGACGACTCTGGATCAGCATCTCGCGGAAACGGACGCCCTTGAGCGACTCCGGAGAACTCAGTGGGATGTGGTGATCCTGCAGGATGCCAGCGAGATGTCCTTCCGTCCCGAATGGGTCATGCGCATGGCCACGGCCGCATCGGTCTTTTCCAGGGTCGCACAGGAGCAGGGCGCAGACATCCTGTATTTCGCCCATTGGGCGCCGGAGAGCCGGTCCGATGACAGGCCGGACGCCATTCGCACCATCGAGGAGACCTATGAATGGCTGGCCCGCGAGACGGGTGGACGTGTCGCGCGCGCCGGGCGGCTGTGGCAGCTCGCCGATGAGGCTGGCATGGACGGTCTCTATTCAGAGGATGCCCATCATGCGTCCCTGAAAGGGGCCTATGCCGCAGCCCTCGCCATTGCTGTCGCGCTTGGGGATGTCGACGTTACGCGCTCGAGTTGGGCCCCCGAGGCTGTGTCGCCGGCGGATCAGGACTGGTTGCGGCACGCCGCGCAGTCCTTGTCCAATGAAGATGGCACACGCGCGACCGACAGCGCGTTCTGAAAACCGTCTCCGCGGAACAGCGCCGTCCCGGGCCTGAACCGGGGCCTGGGGAGCGCCGCGACCCCGAGAGAGACGGTTCGCGGCGATCTGTCCAGGCGAGGATCAGGCTTCGTCGCCGATCTCGAACCCCGTCATGGCTTCCAGCGCCTTGACCACCGCCGAGTGATCCCAGGCGCGCCCGCCGGCGCCCACACAGGCATTCCACAGCGCATGGGTCGTCGCGGTGTTGGGCAGCGGCACGCCAAGCGCATAGGCTTCGGCAAGGGCAAGGTTGAGATCCTTGCGGTGCAGCTCGATCCGGCCACCGGGCTCGAAATTGCGCTCGATCATGCGCATCCCGTGGTTCTGGAAGATCAGCGAGTCGGCCCAGCCTCCGGCCAGCGCCTTATGCACCTTGCGCGGATCGGCACCGGCTTTCGCCGCCAGCAGCAGCGCCTCGGCCACGGCCTCTATCGTGTTGCCGACGATGATCTGGTTGCAGATCTTGGTCATCTGGCCAATCCCGTTCGGGCCAACCAGCGTCACGTTCTTGCCCATGCATTCGATCGCCGGCCTGGCGCGGTCGAACGCCTCCTGATTGCCGCCGCACATGATCGCGAGCGTCCCCGCCTGTGCGCCGACATCGCCGCCCGAGACCGGCGCGTCGATATATTCGCAGCCCATCTCGTTGATCTTCGCCGCGTATTCGCGCGTCTCCTTCGGCGCGATGGAGCTGTGATCGATGACGATCTTGCCGGGCGTCAGCCCCTCGGCCACACCGTTCTCGCCGAAGAGCACCTTGCCGACATCCGGCGTATTCGGCAGCATCGTGAAGACCATCTCTGCCGTCTCGGCCACTTCCTTCGGCGTCGCGCAGACCACCGCGCCGCCTTGGATCAGGTCGTCCGGAACCTTCGTCACATCACAGACAAAGAGCTCGTGCCCACCCTTTTGCAGATTGGCGGCCATCGGCCCACCCATGATTCCAACACCGATAAAACCCAGCTTGCTCATCGAATCCTCCTCTATCATCGCGAGCGACGGACAATTCGTACTACTATGTCTGACAATTTCAAGTCACAAAAAATATACCCCGCCCCTCCTCAAGCCCTTCAGTCGATTTGACACAGCCACCGTGCCTCGTATTGTCAGACAACCCGCCTGTATGCAGACCCGGGATCGGGGCGCGAGGAGACGCGATGAAACAGTCGATATCGGCCAACAAGGACCAGCCGCTGGGCGATCAGATCGCCGAAGCGCTGGGACACGAGCTGCTTTCGGGCACCTATCGGCCAGGCGATGCGCTGCCGACGGAGATGGAGCTTGTCGAGAGCTTCGGCGTGAGCCGCGCATCGGTGCGCAGCGGGCTGCAGGCGCTGGCCTCGCGCGGCATTATCGAAAGATTTGTCGGACAAGGCACGATCGCGCAGGATTTTCGCGACTGGAACATCCTTGATCCGATGGTGACCGGCCTGCTCGCGGACCACGCAAGCCCGCATCCCGACCTCGTGCGCAGCATTTTCGAGTTTCGCTATTCCGCCGAGCCTCTGGTGGCGGCGCTGGCGGCACGCAATGCGCGGGCGCGGGACCTGGTGGCGATGGAGGACGCGATCGACGACATGGCGCGGTGCAGCTCGAGGGACGTGGCCGCGGATGACAGTTTCACCGAACATGATGTCAGCTTCCATGTCGCGATTTACCGGGGCACGCATAACGCGATCTGGAGGCATCTTGCGCATATCCTGCGGCCGGCGATCACGCTCGTGGTACGGCGCAGCAACGAGACGACCGAGGAACTGCGCGAGACCCTCGCCCGGCACCGGGCGCTGATGGAAGCGATCCGGATGCGCGACCCCGCGGCTGCCTATGACGCGGCACTCGCGGTCATGCGGCTCACGGCCGGCGAACTGGACATCGCGCCGGGAACGACTGGCGCACCGGAGATCCCCGATCCGATGGGCGCGCTCTTCCGCGCCGGTGGCACGGGAGCGGCCCGCTAGGCAGGCGAGACTTCCAGGACGGGCCGGTCAGCCCGACACTGGCCACCCGGTCCGCACGCATCGCCGCGCTGCGCCGCACCATTCCTCTGGCTCTGCTTCCAGTCGGGATGCTACTGACACGAAGCCCGTCCAGATTGCCGGGACGACGCTGACTCCCATATCCCGAAAGGACCCCTGATGAAGGCACAGATCCTCGCCCTCGCCGCTTCCCTCTCATCTGTGGCGGCCCTGGCCGCAGCCGAAGAGCTGCATGTCTATAACTGGTCCGACTATATCGCCGACGGCCTGTTGGAGAAGTTCGAGGCCGAGACCGGCATCAAGGTCATCTATGACGTCTTCGATTCCAACGAGATGCTGGAGACCAAGCTCCTTGCGGGGCAGTCGGGCTACGATGTCGTCGTCCCCTCCGACAGCTTCCTGCGCCGGCAGATCCAGGCCGGGGCCTTCATGCCGCTGGACCAGTCCAAACTGTCAAATGCCGGCAACCAGTGGGAGGCGATCACCGCCCGCACTGCCGATTTCGACCCCGACAATGCCTTTTCGATCAATTATCTCTGGGGCACGACGGGCATTGGCGTGAATGTCGCCAAGGTGACCGAAGCGCTTGGCCCGGACGCGCCGATAGACAGCCTCGCGCTGGTCTTCGACCCGGCAAACATGGAAAAGCTTCAGGGCTGCGGCGTGCATTTCCTCGACGCGCCGGTCGAGATGATCCCGGCGGCGATGAACTATGCCGGATTCGACCCGAATTCGCAGGAGAAGGACGCTTTCGAAGCGGCTGGCACGGTGCTGGAGGCGGTGCGCCCCTATGTGCGCAAATTCCACTCCTCCGAATACATCACCGCGCTCGCCAATGGCGATATCTGCGTCGCGGTCGGCTGGTCCGGCGATATCCTGCAGGCGCGCGACCGGGCCGACGATGCGGAGAACGGCGTCGAGATCGCCTATCACGCCTTCCGCGAAGGTTCGGCCATGTGGTTCGACCAGATGGCAATCCCGGCCGATGCGCAGAACCCGGATGGCGCGCATAAGTTCCTGAATTTCATGCTGGATCCGGAGAATATCGCCGCTGTCTCCAACTATGTCTACTACGCCAATGGCAACCTGCCCTCGCAGGAGCTGCTGGAAGCCGATGTGATCGGGGATCCGGCGATCTATCCGCCCGAGGCCACGGTCGAAACGCTCTGGGTGTTCCAGGGCTGGCCGTCCAAGGTGCTGCGCACCGGCACCCGGCTCTGGACCAAGGTCAAGTCCGGCACCTGACCCGAACAGGCGCCGCGCTCAGGCCACGCCGACAGCGCGGCGCGTCATCTCCCAGTAGATCTCCTCGATATCGGCCCGGCCCAGCCGACCGGTCTCGCGGAACCAGGTGCTGACCCCGGTCAGCATCGCGATCAGTCCCATCGTGGCGACGCGCGCGTCGGCGATGGTAAACAGCCCCGCCGCGCTGCCCTCTTGCAGAATCCGCTCCAGCTCGCCCTCGTAGCGCCGGCGCAGCGCTTCCAGTTCGGCGAAATTCTCCGGCGAGAGATTGCGCAGTTCCATATAGGAAATGAAGACCTCGTCCGGACGGTCGAGATGGTAGCGAATATGAAAGCGGGTGAAGCTTTCGAGACGGGCCAGCGGTTCCGAGGTTGCACTCTCCGCGCGCCAGCTCTCAAGAAGGTGTTCCATATGGCTTTCCAACAGGTGGAAGAGCAACGCCTGCTTGTCGTCGATATACGCATAGAGCGCCCCGGCCTGAACACCGACCTCCGCCGCGATCTGGCGCATGGAAACGGCAGCGTAGCCATGTTGCGCAAAGAGATGCAGCGCCGCTTCGCGGATTTTCGGGCCGGTGATTTCGGCATGAGAGCCTGTCTTGCGTGCCATTGTCCGACATTCCATTGAACGAGCGTTCAATTCAAGAGGATAATGTGCTGGCCTTCCAGCCTGTGACGACGCTTCCGGGACAGTGGGGCGTTCCCTTTTTGCCATGAGGCCCCGGACGCAGACCCGGAAGGGCCGTGCCGATTTTAGCGCCGGGACGGCTGTTCCGCGTGACATCCCCCTAAGCGGCGCGAGGTCATTGCGCCACCGGCCTTGACCTTCCGGGCCAGCAACACGATCTCAGGTCGACCCAACAGGAGTACACCATGGACATCCCCACCACGATGCAGGGCCTCGTCCTGCTCCATGACGGCTATTCAACCGCACCGGCGACGCAGGAGCTGGACGATCTGTCGCCCTTCGTTGCCTTTCGAGAAATGGATGTGCCGCAGCCCGGCCCCGGATTTGCGCTGATCAAGGTGGCGCGCGCGGCGGTGAACCCCTCCGATATCGCCTTCATCAAGGGCGTTTACGGGCAGGCGCGGGTGGCCGGACACGCGGCGGGTTTCGAGGGCACGGGAACGGTCGTGGCCGGCGACACGCCGCTTCTGGGCCAGCGCGTGAGCTTCTTCGCCGCCGGATCGGGGAGCTGGGCGGACTACTGCCTCGCGCCGATCCAGATGTTGATCCCGCTGCGCCCGGATCTGCGCGACGAGGACGCGGCCGGGCTGATCGTCAACCCGCTGACCGCGGTCGCCATGTTCGACATCGTGCGCGAGGACGGCGCGGACAGTTTCGTCGTCACCGCCGCCGCCTCGCAGCTCGGCAAGTTCCTGATGGGGCTCGGCAAGGATCACGGGATCGGCGCATTGGCGGTGATCCGGCGTGGTGGACAAACCGACACACTGCGCGAACTGGGCGCTGCCGATGTGCTGGTGACTGAGGGAGACGGGCTGGCGGCACGGATCGCCGCGCTCTTCGAATCACACGCGCCGCGCGTCTTGCTCGATGCGGTGGGCGACCAGATCTCGGCGGATCTGTTCTTCGCCATGCCGGAGCGGGCGCGCTGGATTTCTTATGGTCGGCTCGCGCCCAAGCCGCCGGTGCTGACGCAGTTGCCGCAGTTTATCTTCAAGCAGAAGCGGATCGAGGGTTTCTGGCTCGCCGCCTGGCTGCGCGAAACCGCACCCGAGAAGATCGGCGCGGTCATCCAGGAAGTGCAGGCGCGCTTTGCCGAGGGCAAATGGCACACCGATGTCACCGCCTCGCTGCCGTTGGGCGACGTCATGGAGGCGCTGCCGGCGGCCTATGCGGAGAAGGACTCCAAGGTGCTGATCCAGCCCTGAGGCGCCCTGCCCGTCCGCGTTCTGCGCGGGCGGGCGCGACGACCTGTCCAACCGCGATCCGCCAAATGCCGTAACGTCTCTTTAAACCGTCCCCCGCTTCGTCTAAATGCAAGGCAGTTTTCGAAGCACAAAAGAAAGGCATGGGCCCAATGACCAGGACGAGTCAGGACGCGGATGTCGCCTTCATCGAGGCGCTCGCGGAATTGCTGCGGGCGAATGATCTGACCGAGGTTGAGGTCATGCGTAAGTATGGCGACAATGACAGCCTGAATGTGCGCGTCAGCCGGCAGGTCGCCGCCGCCCCGGTCGCCGTCGCCGCCCCCGTCGTGGCAACGGCTGCCGCGCCGGTCGCCGAGGCTGCCCCTGCCGCCGCCGCCCCGGTCGAAGATCCAGCCCAGCTTCCGGGCGCCGTGACTTCGCCGATGGTCGGCACGGTCTATCTTGCCTCCGAGCCCGGCGCGCCGGACTTCGTCTCCGTGGGCGACACGGTCTCCGAGGGCCAGACGATCCTGATCGTCGAGGCGATGAAGACGATGAACCAGATCCCCGCACCCAAGGGCGGGAAGGTCAAGCGTATCCTGGTCGAAAACGGCGCCCCGGTGGAATTTGGCGCCCCGCTGATGATCATCGAGTGATGTTCCAGAAGATCCTGATTGCAAACCGGGGCGAGATTGCCCTGCGAGTCATCCGCGCCTGTGCCGAAATGGGCATCAAGTCGGTCGCGGTCCATTCAACGGCGGATGCGGACGCCATGCATGTCCGCCTTGCCGACGAGAGCGTCTGCATTGGCCCGCCCTCCTCCATGCAGAGTTATCTCTCCTTCCCGGCCATCATCTCGGCGGCCGAGATCACCGGGGCGGATGCGATCCATCCCGGCTATGGCTTCCTCTCCGAGAATGCCGCCTTCGTGCAGATCGTCGAGGATCACGGGCTGAGCTTCATCGGTCCGACCGCCGAACATATCCGCATCATGGGTGACAAGATCACCGCCAAGGAGACGATGAAGAACCTTGGCGTGCCCTGCGTTCCCGGCTCCGATGGCGGCGTGCCCGACTACGAGACCGCGATACAGGTCTGCGAGGAGATCGGCTATCCGGTCATCATCAAGGCCACCGCCGGCGGCGGCGGGCGCGGCATGAAGCTCGCCACGAAGCCCGAGGAGTTGGAAACAGCGTTCCGCACGGCGCGCTCCGAGGGCAAGGCAGCCTTTGGCAATGACGAGGTCTATATCGAGAAATATCTCGGCAAACCGCGCCATATCGAGGTTCAGGTCTTCGGCGATGGCAAGGGCCACGCGGTCCATCTGGGCGAGCGGGATTGCTCGCTGCAGCGGCGTCACCAGAAGGTGCTGGAAGAGGCTCCCGGCCCGGCAATCGATGCCGAAACGCGCGAGCGGATCGGCAAGACCTGTGCCGATGCTGTGGCACGGATCAACTATATCGGCGCCGGCACGATCGAATTCCTGTTCGAGGATGGTGAGTTCTTCTTCATCGAGATGAACACCCGGCTACAGGTCGAACATCCCGTGACGGAAGGGATCTTCGGCGTCGATCTCGTGCGCGAACAGATCCGGGTCGCGCAAGGGCTGCCGCTCTCCTTCACGCAGGACGATCTGCAGGTGAACGGGCATTCCATCGAGGTGCGGATCAACGCCGAGAAGCTGCCGAACTTCACCCCCTCCCCCGGAACGATCGGCATGTATCACGCGCCGGGCGGGCTGGGTGTGCGGATGGATTCGGCGCTCTATGGCGGCTATTCGATCCCGCCTTACTACGACAGCCTGATCGGAAAGCTCATCGTGCATGGGCGCGACCGCGACGAGGCGCTCTCGCGGCTGTCTCGCGCGCTTGGCGAGATCGTGATCGAGGGGATCGACACCACCCTGCCGCTCTTCGATGCGCTGCTGGCAGAGGAGGATATTCTCACCGGCAATTACGACATCCACTGGCTGGAGAAATGGCTCGCCGCGCATAACGGCTGAGCCGGGTATCGGCCCGTTCTTCGGCGTCCCTTGTGGCGCCGAAGGAAGCTCTCCTCCGGCGGGGATATGGTTGGGACAGAAGAAGCCTGAGGCTTTCGCAGATGGACATCACGCCGCAACTGCTTCTGCGCGCCTATGCATCGGGCATCTTTCCCATGGCGGAAGCGCGGGAGAGCACGGAGATCTTCTGGCTTAACCCGGAGGAGCGGGGCGTGTTTCCGCTGGACGAGTTCCGCATTTCGCGCTCGCTGCGCAAGCGGATCCGGCAAGGCGGCTACGCGATCACCGTGAATCAGGATTTCGAAGGTGTTGTCGCGGGCTGCGCAGACCGGCCCGAGACCTGGATCAACGCGGAGATCTTCGCACTTTACCGGCAACTGCACCGGGCAGGTTTCGCGCATTCGCTGGAGGTCCGGGAGGGGGAAGCGCTGATCGGCGGCGTCTATGGCGTGACGCTGGGCGGAGGTTTTTTCGGCGAGTCGATGTTCTCCCGCCGACGGGATGCCTCCAAAATCGCGCTGGCCTTTCTTGTGGACCGGCTCCGGCTCGCCGGGTTCACCCTGTTTGACACGCAATACCTGACCGATCACCTGGCCAGCCTCGGCGCGGTCGAGATCAGCCGGGAAGACTATCACCAGAAGTTACGGGAAGCCCTTGAGATACAGGCAGATTTCCTGGCGCCCGGACCGGCGCCGGATCCTCACTCGTTGTTACAGCGCAGCACCCAGACATCGTAGCGCGGGTGTTCCATCGGGTTGAGCGCCGGCGAGGACGCGACCATCCAGCCGGAGAAGGCTGCGCCATCCATGGAATTGTCGCGGATCTCAAGCCAGGCAAAGGCGTCCGAGTTCGGGTTGTTGGTCGGGTAGCGGCAATCACCGAGCACGATTTCGAGGCGCCCGAAAAGCTTGGTCTGGCTGCGCGCTATGTTGATGTCGGTTGCTTCGCCGGAAATCTTGTCCAGCACGCGGATGGTCGCCGAGCCGGCGCTTGTCGCCTGCTGTTGAGCGGCGGCAGGCAAAGCCATCAGTGCCGCAAGGAACAGGATCGCCAGCCCGCGCATCAGTCGCCCTCGCTCGCGGAGACGAATTTCGCCAGCAGGCCGAGCAGGCTCAGCGCGCCTTGCGTGTCCTGGATCTCCTCGCCGGACGCGAGGTTGAAGGGCGAGCCGCCCGGGACCAGCTCAACGAAATTGCCGCCGAGAAGCCCTTCCGACGAGATCGCGATCGAGCTGTCTTCCGGCACGTCCAGCGCATCGTTCAGCGCGAAGGTAACGTCGGCGCGAAAGGTCTCTGCATTGAGTTCGAGCTCTGTCACGGAACCGATCTTGACCCCCGCCATACGCACATCCGTGCCCACCGAGATCCCCTGCACCGATCGGAAGCTGGCAGTCAGCTCGAATCCGTCCTGCGGCGCGGTCATGCCGGCGCCCTGCGCGGCATAGACAAGGAAACCGACCGCAACCGCCAGCGTGGCACCGCCTGCGATGATTTCTCCGGGGCTCTCAGACATGACTTCCTCCGTCCCGCAGGCGCGGGGCTGTCAGTGCATCCGCAATGGCCGCGAGGCTCATTCGGGCGCCCACGCCTCGTAATCGGAACGTTCAACCGGGGTCGCGCGACGCAACGAGCCCGTGGGCTTGTAGGACAGCACGGGATCCGCCGTCACGTTTTCCAGATGCGGCTTTTCCCAATCCTTGTGGGGCAGCGGAGACTCCGAAGGCGGCGCATCATAGAGCTTGTGCAGCCAGCCATGCCAGTCCGGCGGGATGCGGGTCGCTTCGACCTCACCATCGAAGATGACCCAGCGCTTGGAATCGTCTTCGTTGCGATAGTAGACATTGCCCTCTGCGTCTTCACCGACCTTCTCGCCATGGCGAGAGGTGAAGAGTTGGGTGCCGTAGGTCTGACCGTCCCACCAGATGATGGCCCGCAGAACCGAATTCAGGATGCCCATGGATGCCTCCGGATGCGTATTGGCCTTCCGTATGGACCAAAGCCGCGCAGAGGTCCAGAGACAGGGCGGCGCAGGCTGGGTGTTCCAAGCGGACACTGGCCGGCACGCGGGCCGTTGAAGATGGTGCGAAACGCCTTCAACGCCGGAATCGTGGCCGAAGCCCGTCCTGCCGCCGTCACCCCGGCAATCGCGCGGTCACCTCGATCTCGATCTTCATTTCCGGTTCCTGCAATCCGGCGACAATCATCGTCGCGGCTGGGCGCGCATGTGCAAAGGCGGCCCGGGTCGCTGGCCAACAGGCCGGCCAGTCCGCCTTGTCGGGCAAGATATAGCGAACACGCACCGCATCATCGAGGCTGGCGCCCACCTCTTCCAACGCCCGCGCGATCGTGCTCAGCGCGTTGGTGCATTGCGCTGCCACGCCTTCCGGCATCTCCATCGTCGCGTAGTCATACCCGGTCGTGCCCGCCACGAAGACCCATCCATCGCAGCAGATTGCCCGCGAATAGCCGATCTCGGCCTCGAAGGGCGACCCTGAACTGATTCTCTTGCGCATCCCGCCCACTCGCTCCCTTGCCGTTCCAATTGCTTGTTTGACCCAAGGTCATAGCTGCCCAGGGGCGACATTTCTTCCTCACGACCCCGGCTCCGGGCGCTCGGTTAATCGCGCGTCAACCTTGAGCCACTAGGCGGGAATCGTACAGAACGTCGAAGAGAACCGCCATGATTTCCCGCCTGCTTGGCACGGCACTCCTGCCCTGCCTCCTCACCCTTCCCGCACTTGCTGGCGGGTTGGACCGCACCGGTCAGCGTATCGATGTCCTGTTCGAGGATGGTGGCAAAAGCGGCGGACATCTGCGGCTCGACTTCGCCCGCGCCTGGCCGGAGGTTACCGGGGAAGGTGCCGGGATCGCCCCCTTTGTCGCCCCCGGCTACCAATATGGAAACACCGCCGCGATGATTTCCGCGCCATCGGCCGCACTCAAACTGGAGGTCGACGACTCGCTCTCAGGCGCACTGATCGCCGAGGAGCCCTATGGCTCGGACCTGCTCTACCCC
This sequence comes from Tropicimonas sp. TH_r6, assembly GCF_033101155.1. Lineage (NCBI taxonomy): Bacteria > Pseudomonadati > Pseudomonadota > Alphaproteobacteria > Rhodobacterales > Roseobacteraceae > Tropicimonas > Tropicimonas sp. TH_r6. The sequence goes on along the minus strand of NZ_JAWMPX010000011.1, from coordinate 61,411 downwards.
GGCGACGGCATGACGAGCGAGCTCGGAAACACGCGGGCCTGGGCCGAGACCTCCTCCCTGACCGCGCTTCTGCGGTATCGCCTGAACGAGACCTGGTCTGTCCATGGCGGGGTGCGGCTGCAACAGATCGAGGGCGATATCCGCCTGAGCGGCTGGGCCTACGGCGCGCCGCGCGAGTTCGGCCTGCCAACTGCCAATGGATACGAGGTCTCTCTCGGACAGGACAGCGCGCTCGGCTATGTGCTGGGCGCGAGCTACGAGATTCCGGAAATCGCCCTGCGTGCCTCGCTGACCTATAACTCGACCATCACCCATGAGATGGACACGGTCGAAACCGGCAACCCCAACCCGGCTCTGGACGGGCGCTCGACCACCGAGGTCAAGACACCGCAATCGCTCAATCTCGACCTGCAAACAGGAATTGCTCCCGACACACTTCTCTATGGCTCGGTCCGCTGGGTGAAATGGAGCGAGTTCCGGATCGACCCGGCCGGGTTCAGCAAGCCACTCGAGCAGGGCGGCGGTGGCGTTGGGCTGGTCGAGCTGGACGACACGGTGACCTACACGGTCGGTCTTGCACGCCAGTTCAACGACGTCTGGGCCGGATCTGCCGACTTGTTCTATGAGCCGCGCGAAGACGGAGTCGTCGCCCCACTCTTTCCCTCTGTTGGTTTCTGGGGGGCCGGGGTCGGGGTGCAGCGTCGCTTCGGCGATCTGAGCCTCGCCCTCTCAGCACAATACACCGAGCTTGGGGATGGCATCGTCGAGACCCTCCCCGTCGGCACCACCCGCGCCGATTTCGATGATGGTGAAGTCTGGGCATTCGGGCTTCGGGTCGGGTACGACTTCTGAGGAACCGCCCGGACCGCGGCCATGGATAGCCGTGCTCTCTCGGTGATCTGTTGCAGGCGCTGATCGTCGGTGGCCGCCCCGATCTTTCCGGCATCGGCTCCCCCTCGACAGGTCAGCCTGGCGACCGTCTCGATACGCCCGCCCGTTCCCGCGCGCCCGGGCTTCGCCTCAGCTCACGTCCCTCGACGCCTCACGAAGACGCACCGCCGCTTCAGCTCACCCAGGCGACAGGGACTGCCCGCGCCAAGCCCCGCGAGAGTTGATTCAAAGGCGCCTCGCGTGCTTCCATGTAGCGGGGAGAACAGGGAGGACAGCCATGAACCTGGCGCTGTGGCTGGAGCGAACGGCACGGGTACACGGCGACCGCCCTGCCCTTCTGGACGGAACTCGTATTCTGGCCGACTATCGGAGCTTCCACGCGCAATCCGCGTCGCTCGGCGCCGCCCTGTCCGCTCGCGGAATTCCTCCCGGTGCGCGTATCGCGCTCTTCATGGCAAACTGCCCCGACTATCTCGTGGCGATGAACGCGGTCTGGATCGCCGGCGCCGCCGTGGTTCCGATCAACGCAAAACTGCACCCACGCGAGGCGGCCTGGATTCTCGAGGATTCCGGCGCCGCGCTGTGCCTGGCCACGCCCGGTCTTGCCCAGGCGTTGCGGGAGGTCGCGGAGACGGAGGTGATCGACACCGGCGCCCCCGATTTTGCTGCCGCCTGCACCGGTCCGGGGCGCGATTGCGAGCCGCGTGCGGAGGACGATCTCGCGTGGCTTTTCTACACCTCCGGCACGACCGGGCGCCCCAAGGGCGTGCGCATGACCCATGCGATGCTGATGGCGATGTCGATGTCGATGTCCTATCAGGCCGATGGGGACAGCATCTCCCCGGAGGACGGTGTCCTCTATGGCGCCCCGATGAGCCATGGTGCCGGCATCTACTCGATGATGCATATCCTGCATGGGTGCCGCCATATCTGCCCGCCCTCGCGGGGCTTCGACGCGGCGGAGGTGCTCGCCCTGGCCGCCGAACTTGGCCCCATCCACATGTTCATGGCCCCAACCATGGTCCGCCGTCTGACCGATGTCGGGAAACGAACAGGCCAACGTGGCGACGGGCTGCGCAGCATCGTCTATGCGGGCGGGCCGATGTACCTGGCCGATATCGTGGAAGCGGTCGACTGGTTCGGGCCGCGATTTCTGCAGATCTACGGGCAAGGCGAATGCCCCATGGCGATCACGGCGCTGCCGCGCGCCGACGTGGCGGATCGTTCGCATCCGCGCTGGCGCGAGCGGCTGGCCTCGGTGGGCCGCGCGCAAAGCCTCGTCGAGCTGCGGGTGGCTGGACCAACCGGCGCGCCGCTTGCCACCGGCGAGACCGGCGAGATCCTTGTGCAGGGCGCGCCGGTCATGCCGGGCTACTGGCGCAACGAGGCGACAACGGCGAAGACGCTGATCGATGGCTGGCTCTGGACCGGCGATATGGGGCGGCTCGACGCGGATGGCTACCTGACGCTTCAGGACCGCTCCAAGGACATGATCATCTCGGGCGGCAGCAATATCTATCCGCGCGAGGTCGAGGAGGCGCTGCTGCAACACCCGGATCTGAGGGAGGTTGCGGTGGTCGGGCGGGCTTCGGCGGAATGGGGCGAGGAGGTCGTCGCTTTTGTCGTCGCCCACGACCCCGCACCGGAGGCAGGCGCGCTCGACGCGCTCTGTCTGGAACGGATCGCGCGGTTCAAGCGGCCGAAAGCCTACCGCTTCCTCCCCGAACTGCCGAAGAACAATTACGGCAAGGTTCTCAAGACAGAGCTGCGCCGGTTGCTGGAGGAGGAAGAGACATGACCGAGCTTGCAGGGAAAACGGCGTTGGTGACGGGATCGGTTCAGGGAATTGGCCTCGCGATTGCCACCGAGCTGGCGCGGGCCGGTGCACGGATCGCGGTACATGGCATCGCGGGAGATCTCCAGGTGCACGAGGTCTGCACGGCGCTTCGTGAGGCGGGATCGCCCCAGGCGGAGTTCTTCCAGGGCGACCTGCGCGAGCCCGAGCGGATCGCCGAGTTGATGGCGGCGGTCGCGGCCTGGGGCGGGGCGGACATTCTTGTGAACAATGCCGGCATCCAGCACACAGCGCCGCTGGCCGAGATGCCGGGCGAGAAATGGGATGCGATCCTCGCTGTCAATCTCTCCGCCGCCTTCCACCTGATGCAGGCCGCAATGCCACTCATGGCCACGCGCGGCTATGGGCGGGTGATCAATATCGCCTCGGTCCACGGGCTCGTCGCTTCGAAGGACAAGGCCCCCTATGTCGCCGCGAAACACGGGCTGATCGGGCTCAGCAAGGTGGCGGCGCTGGAATATGCCAATGCGGGCAAGACCGGGCTCGGTGGTGTGACGGTCAATTGTATTTGCCCCGGCTGGACAGAGACCGCGATCATCGAACCGCAGATCGTCGCCCGGGCGGCGTTGCATGGCGGCGACAGGGATCTCGGCATCGCGGAGTTGCTGGCAGAGAAACAACCGACGCAGCGCGTGTCGGACCCTGCCGAGATCGGCGCGCTGGCCCGATGGCTCTGCGCCCCCATCGCCCACAACGTCACCGGCATCTCGATCCCGATCGACGGCGGCTGGACGGCACAATAGATCTCGCCCCCGTGCGCCGCGGAAGGTCCGGGGAAGGACCGCCCAGAATCCTTTGCAGGCTTCGACGCATCGCCGAAAACCCCGGCGAACGGCTTGCTCACTATTGTCTCGCACCCGAACTCGGGCCTGTCGGTTTACCGGCAAATGATCCGTCCCCTATTTGCCTTTCGGCGCATTCTACCTATCGTTGAGTTGCGGGCCGGGGCGGAGGTCTTGTTTGACACCGACACTGACACTGACACTGACACTGACAGAAGAATGGTGGAGGCACCTCCGAAATCCATGCGGCGACCAAGAGGGAAACAATTCATGGCATTCAGATATTCCGCCTTGCTCATCCTTGCGCTGCCTCTGGCAGCGTGTGTCGAGGACAATGGGAGCAAGGCGGCGACAGCGACGCCAACGGTCGGCAGTTCCTCCGATCTGTCCTCCTTCGAAGGGGCCCGCGCCGGTCAGGCCGAGATGGGCATCCAGACACTCGGCTTCGACCTGATCCGCTCCGAAGGCCTGACCTCCTGGTGGTTCAATCTCTCGACCGGCGCCTGTGCCCGGATAACCACCTCAAACGGCGTCTATTCCGGGGTCACCATGCTGCCTGCGGGCGACTGCTGATTGGGAGAAAACACATGAAACATCTCGGCAAACCTATCCTCCTCGCGACCGTCCTTGTGGCCCCGGGGGCAACGCTTGCGATGAGCGACGCGGACAACGCCTGTATCGATGCGTTGCGCGCAACCGGCACACCGGACGCGCAGGGCGGACAAATCCTCGAGTCCAGCTTCTCCGAGGCCGGAACGCTTGTCATGATGAAGGATGCAGGCGGAACGACCTGGCGCTGCATCGCCTACAAGGACGGGGCGATCGGGGAACTGACCGCCGTCGACGCGATGGATGATGGCAATGGCGCGATGGCCAGCGCGTCGGAGGACGTGTTGACAGCCCCGAATACGGAGCGGCGCGTCCAGTTCGATCCGGGGACCACGGGCACGTCGCTCACGGCCAATCTCGGCTCCGGCGCCGCGATGACCTATATTTTAGGGGCGGCGGAAGGTCAGTTTCTGAATGTTTCCATGCAGGCAAGCGCGCCGAATACCTATTTCATGATCACGGTGCCGGGCGGCGACATCCTCTACGAGAGTGCGCAAGCCGGGAACAGCTATCGCGGGCAGTTATACCTGAGCGGCGATCATCTCGTAAACGTGTTCTACAATGGCGATCCCGGAACAAATTCCGCGACAGTTCTGGACATCTCAATCGAATGATATGGCTGGGCGGGACGACATGTTCGTCCCGCCATGCGAAACACTGCCGGGAAATCGACCATGCATCTTGACCTGTTCCACGCGATTGTCACCGTTGCCCTGATCTTTCTCACGACCTGGGCGCTCGACAAGACGGGGTTCGTGACTCGCGAGGAGCGCCGGAAGGGCTTCAGCTGGAAATATGCTGGCGCGCTGGCCCTTGTGATCTTCGTTTTCAACCTTATCTGGCCATGACACCGTCGCCCGGTCGCCGCGCCCGGCGGACCGCCCCCCCTCCAGTGGGAAAACTTCCAGATAGAAACCTTTCGTAAAGGAAGACTCAGGATAGCTGCGGCGCGTGCCGTGCGGAGGCGTGGCGAGCCACCACCCGGGGCACCGCCGGGCGTGCGCGCCGCCTTGCCCTTGCAACCCCCCCGGGTCGACACTACGACTCATTGACGAATTTGAAGCGGCCAGCGCACCCGCGGTCGCCCCGAAGCGAGGCAGTATCCATGCAAGATCCCCGTGAGACCTATATGAACCTCGTCCCGATGGTCGTCGAGCAGACCAGCCGCGGCGAGCGCGCCTATGACATTTTCTCCCGCCTGCTCAAGGAGCGGATCATCTTTGTCAACGGCCCCGTCCATGATGGCATGAGCCAGCTTATCGTCGCCCAGTTGCTGCACCTTGAGGCGGAGAACCCGTCCAAGGAAATCTCCATGTATATCAACAGCCCCGGCGGTGTCGTGACCTCCGGTCTCTCGATCTACGACACGATGCAGTATATCCGGCCCAAGGTCTCGACACTGGTCGTGGGCCAGGCGGCGTCGATGGGATCGGTGCTCTCGATTGGCGGCGAAAAGGGGATGCGTTTCGCGCTGCCCAACAGCCGGATCATGGTCCACCAGCCCTCCGGCGGGTACCAGGGCCAGGCAACCGACATCATGATTCACGCCGCCGAGACGCAGAAGATCAAGAACACGATCAATGCCATCTATGTGAAGCATAGCGGCAAGGCGCTCGAAGAGGTTGAAGCGGCGCTGGAACGGGACAATTTCATGTCCGCAGAGGAAGCCAAGGATTGGGGCCATATCGACGAGATCGTCGAGAGCCGCAAGACTGTCGAAGACAAGGCCGAGAGCTGACGAAACGAGACGAACGGCGGGCCGCACGTATGCCGCCCGCCGACATTTGGGCATTGTGCCTCGGAAGGGGCTGCCATAATCTTGCTTGGACGGGGTGGCGCGGAACGCCCCGCAAGCGGGCCGGGAGACCGGTCGCAACAATGGGCGCGGGCCCCTAGAGGATTGGCATGGCGAATACATCCGGTAGCGACAGCAAGAACACGCTCTACTGCTCTTTCTGCGGAAAGAGCCAGCACGAGGTGCGCAAGCTGATCGCCGGCCCGACGGTGTTCATCTGCGATGAATGCGTCGAGCTCTGCATGGACATCATCCGCGAGGAGACCAAGACGTCCGGGCTCAAGGCCTCCGACGGCGTGCCGACGCCGAAGGAGATCTGCGAAGTCCTCGACGATTACGTGATCGGTCAGGGCCGCGCCAAACGCGTGCTCTCGGTCGCGGTGCATAACCACTACAAGCGGCTCAACCACGCGGCGAAGAACAGCGAAATCGAGTTGCAGAAGTCGAATATCCTGCTGATCGGTCCGACGGGCTGCGGCAAGACCTATCTCGCGCAGACCCTTGCGCGGATTCTCGACGTGCCGTTCACCATGGCCGACGCGACCACGCTGACCGAAGCCGGTTACGTGGGTGAGGATGTCGAGAACATCATCCTCAAGCTGCTGCAGGCCTCCGAATACAATGTCGAGCGGGCGCAGCGCGGCATCGTCTATATTGACGAGGTCGACAAGATCACCCGCAAGTCGGACAACCCCTCGATCACGCGGGACGTCTCCGGCGAAGGCGTGCAGCAGGCGCTGCTCAAGATCATGGAAGGCACCGTTGCGAGCGTGCCCCCGCAAGGCGGGCGCAAGCATCCGCAGCAGGAATTCCTGCAGGTGGACACGACCAATATCCTCTTCATCTGCGGCGGCGCCTTTGCGGGCCTCGACAAGATCATCGCCCAGAGGGGCAAGGGTTCGGCCATCGGCTTCGGCGCCGATGTGAAGGATGACAGCAACCAGGATGTGGGCGAACTGTTCAAGGAGCTGGAGCCGGAAGACCTGCTGAAATTCGGCCTTATCCCGGAATTCGTCGGCCGCCTGCCCGTCATCGCAACGCTGGAAAACCTCGACGAGGATGCACTGGTCACGATCCTGACCCTGCCGAAAAACGCCATCGTCAAGCAATACCAGCGGCTCTTCGAGTTGGAAGATGCCGAACTGAACTTCACCGAGGACGCGCTGCGGGCCATCGCCCGCCGGGCCATCGATCGCAAGACCGGCGCGCGCGGGCTGCGCTCGATCATGGAGGACATCCTGCTCGACACGATGTTCGATCTCCCGGGCCTTGAAGCGGTCGAGGAAGTGGTGGTCAACGAAGAGGCCGTGACCTCCGACGCCCAGCCGCTGCTGATCTATTCCGAGAATCGGGACGCCACGGCCGGCTGATCCGCCCCCCGGCGCGACAAACGAAACGCCGCTGCAACCGCAGCGGCGTTTTTCGTTCCCCCCTGCCCCGAACCGCCCCGTCCCGGCGCGGATTAAGCGGTTTCCCCCATGAGGGGTCCGATCAGGAGGAATGCGGCTGCGCATCCGTTGCGGAGGGTCTGCGCAAGGCGCGCGGCTGTTGGCCGAACTGCCGCTTGAAAGCGCGCGAAAACCCCTCTGCCGAGCGAAACCCGTATCGATGCGCCACCCGTTCCACCCGTGCCCCGAGCACGAGATCCTGGCGCGCAAGCGTCAGCCGCCAGCGCCGCAAATAGGCCGCGGGCGTTTCTCCGACCCGGGTCTGGAACAGCTCCACGAAACGGCTCAGCGAAAGCCCAGCGACTTGCGCAAGGTCTTCATTGGTCCAGAGACGTTCCGGATGATCATGGATCGCGACGATGCTGCGGCTCAATCTGGGATCGGACAGTCCGGCCAGCAACCCAGTCTCGACCGCCCCGGATTCAATCTGGCCCCGCAACAGGCGCACCAGCAGCACCTCGGTCAGCCGCCCGATCACCGAGTCCGCCCCACAACGCGACGCGCGGATCTCCAGATCGATCAGCGACAGCAGCTGCCGCGTGCCCTCATCCGCCGACAGGTCATGCACCATGAGCTCCGGCAGGGCTTGAAAGAGCGGGTTCGCATCGCTCCCCCAATCGACCCGCGCCGCCACCACGATCTCCGCCTCGGCCAGATCGATCTCCACCGGCACGGCACCAAGAAACAACCGCCCCGGATCGTCCTTTCCGGGACGGGTCGCGATCAGGGTTGCCTCGCCCAGCGGCGCGGCGCGCGCGCTCAGGCGGAAGCGGGACATGAGGGTCGAAAGCCGGTCAATCTTTTCCATTCCGGTGTTTTGGTCTGTTTTTTGAAGTTTTTCAAACGGTAAATTCTGCCACCTTGCAGAAACACTCAGAGACATCCCCAGGAGACCAGACATGTTACTTCCCCGCCAAAAAACGCCCGAGCTCAAATTGCCGACGCTCTCGCATGGTGACTTCGACCTTTCGACCGAACAGTCCGAGCGCGGCGTCATCCTCTGCTTCTATCGCGGCCTGCATTGCCCGATCTGCGCCAACTATCTGGGCGAGTTGCAGAAACAGACATCGGCCTTCGCCGAACGCGGCGTGACCACGCTGGCGATCAGCTCCGACAATCAGGAACGCGCCCAGGCGATGGCCGACAAGATCGAGGCCGACGCGCTCCGCATCGCCTATGACCTGCCGCTGAGCGTGGCCCGCGACTGGGGCCTTTATATCTCGACCTCGCGTGGCACGACCTCCATCGGCATCGAGGAGCCGGCGCTCTTCTCCGAGCCCGGGCTCTTCATGGTGACGCCGCAGCAGACGCTCTATTACGGCTCGGTCCAGACCATGCCCTTCTCGCGTCCGCATTTCTCCGAACTGGTCGGCGCGCTCGATTTCGCCATCAAGAACGATTATCCGGCGCGCGGCGAATATACCGGCGCGGTGTGATCCCGGACGGGAGCGGTCACGGCGACGTGATGAGGCCGCTCGGCCGTTCCCGGCCATACTGACGGCGAAGACAGTCGGGGCCCCGCCCGGCCACGGAAGACGCGCCAGTGCCGCCAGCCTGGACATGGCGTGAAGACCCATCCTTCATTTCTCGACAGGGAGAGTTTCAATGCAGCGCAAGACGGCATCCGATTTCCATCCCCGGATTCTCGAACTTTATGATGGCTACGTGCATGGGAAGATGACCAAGCGCGAATTCCTTCGCAATTCGGGCCAATACCTCGCTGCGGGCGTGACCGCCACCGTGATGCTGGAGAGCCTCCAGCCGAATTACGCCCTCGCACAGCAGGTCGCTCCGGACGATCCGGACATCGAGACGATGATCGCCGAATATGACAGCCCCAAGGGGCATGGCACGATGAAGGGGCTGATGGCGAAGCCCGCCGGGGCGACGGGCAAGCTTCCCGCCGTGCTGGTGATCCATGAGAACCGGGGCCTCAACCCCTATATCGAAGACGTCGTGCGGCGCACGGCCAAGGCCGGCTATCTCGCCTTCGGGCCGGATGGGCTGACCCCGGCAGGCGGTTATCCCGGCAATGACGATGACGGGCGCGCGCTGCAGAAGACGCTCGACCGCGTCAAGCTGATGGAGGATTTCTTCGCCGCCTTTGAGTTCCTCGTCGGGCATGAGGGCTCGACCGGCAAGGTCGGCGCGGTCGGGTTCTGCTATGGCGGCGGGGTCTGCAACGCGCTGGCGGTTGCCTATCCGAACATGGCCGCGTCGGTGCCCTTCTATGGCCGTCAGCCCGAGGCAGCGGATGTGCCGGCGATCGAGGCACCGCTTCTGCTGCAATATGGCGGGCTGGACGAGCGTGTGAATGCGGGCTGGCCGACCTATGAGGCTGCACTCAAGGAGAATGGCAAGGACTACCAGGCCCATATCTACCAGGGCGCAAACCACGGTTTCCACAACGACACCACGCCGCGCTATGACGAAGCCGCCGCCAAGCTCGCCTGGGAGCGCACCCTCGCGCATTTCGAGACACATCTGAGCTGATCTGGGCGCGGCTCGAACGGGCCGGCTCACGAAGCTTTGAGGGGATTTGGACGGGCGCAGCGCCCGTCCAAACTCGGAATCCTGCGGCACCGTGCTATCATCTGCCCCAGGTCCGGCAAGGATCGACCCGCAGGATCACGAAAACGGAGCCCGAAGGATCATGATCACCCGCCGCTCGCTTCTCACCGCTGGCAGCACCACCCTGGCAACCGGCCTGCTGGGTTTCTCAGTTCCGGCCCGGGCGAAGGGGCTGGCCCCGACGCCCACGATGCGCGGCGGGGCCAACAATTACCGCCCCGGCGCGCCCATCGTCGAGCGGATCGGCGGCGGCGGTTTCTGGATGTCCGGCACCGTGCGGCGGGCGGGCGATGGCGCGCCGCTGGCCGGTCAACGCATCCAGATCTGGGCCCATACAACCGAAGGGCATGAACGCGACCAGCGCAGCCATGGCGCGACGCTGACCGATGCCAACGGGGTGTTTCGCCTCGAAATGCCGCAGATCGTCCCCGCGTTTGGACAGGCGCACGGGCATCTCGCCTATGACAGCGACGCGTTCGAGACCGTCTTCCTGCGTCCGGTTATGCGCAGCTCGAAGGACAGCGCCCTCGAAGCGCATTTCGTCCTGCAACCGGCCTGAAACCGGACAGGACCAGAACGATGCGCCGGACCCGCCCGATCCTCGTCTGGGGCGCCATGGCCGCAGCACTCGTCGTGCCCGTCGCCCTGGCCGCTTCCAGCCCGCTGCTTGCCTGGCGCGACCCGGTCTATATCGCGGCGGGTTTCGCCGGCATCGCCGCCATGGCGCTTCTCCTTGTGCAACCACTTCTCGCGGGGGGCGTCCTGCCCGGCCTGCCGCTGGCGCGCGCGCGGCGCATCCATCGCTGGACCGGCATCGCGCTGGTCGCCGTCATCCTGTTCCATGTCGCAGCACTCTGGATCACCAGCCCGCCCGACGTGATCGACGCTCTGCTTTTTCGCTCACCGACCCCTTTTTCCGCATGGGGCGTGATCGCCATGTGGGCAGGTCTCGGCGCCGCGACGCTGGCCGCGTTCCGGCGCAAGCTCGGGGTGCCGTGGCGCATCTGGCGCGGCGGTCATCTCGGCCTCGCGGCGGTGACAATCGCCGGCAGCGTCGTCCATGCCATGTTGATCGAAGGCACGATGGAACTGTTGTCCAAAGCCCTCCTGTGTGGGCTTGTCCTCGTCGTATCCGCCCGGACGCTGGCCGACCTTGTCGGCTCGGAGCTCCGCAGGCACCGCCGCAAGAGATCATAGGCTTCCCCGGTCTGGTCCCGACACACCGTCAGACGGGCACCGCGACCCAGCCATCCGGCGTTGACCGCAGCAGCGGGGTCTGGAACACGCCGCGAATGCGCTCCGGTTCGACCGCGCGCGCCGTGCAGAGCGTGTCTTGCCAACGGGAGGTCTGCAGCATGGCGGTGCCGATCGCCTCCGGTCGATGCCCAATCAGGTCTAGCAGGTCGAGACCGGCTGCAATCGAGGTTCCCGTGCTGATCGCGTCATCGATCAGCGCGATGCGGGCCCCGTCAAGCAGTGGGAGCAGGCGCGGGTCGAGATAGAGGCGCTTGCTAGTGCCGGGGCTGGTGATCGAGGTGAGCGGGACGGACAGCTCATCGCGATACCAGAATTTCCGCGACGTCCCGAGTGGCACATAGCGCGCATGGCCAAGCCGCTCGGCCACATCCCGCGCGAGCGACAGGCCCAGTGTCGGCAGGCCCACGACGACGTCGAGATCCAACGGGGAGAGGCGCGCGGCGAGATGGTCGGCCAGCGCCGTTTCGACCGCAAATCCCGCCTGGTTGAGGATCAGCGAGGCAATGCCCTTGCCGCCGTCGCCCAAGGGGCGGATCGGCAGGAACAGGATCTTCCCATCGGGCAGCTCTGCCGGGAAACGATCCTTCCACGGCGGCGGCACGGCATCCTCGGCCGGATGGATTTCCTGCCAGAAGTCATGCGGTTCCATGCTGTGCATCCTGTTCAAACCGGTTGGAGATGGCTACCAATAGCGCCATGACTGATCCCGCGTCCATCGACCTTTCCCGTCTGACCGAAATCCGGCGTGATCTGCACGCACATCCGGAACTCGGTTTCGAAGAAACACGCACAGCGGCGATTGTTGCCGCTTTCTTGCGCGACCTTGGATTAGAGGTCACGGAGGGGATCGCAGGGACCGGCGTCGTCGGCAGCATGCGCGGCGGCGGCCAGAGGTCGGTCGGGCTGCGGGCGGATATGGATGCGCTGGCAATGCCGGAGACGGGAACGCCGCCCTGGGTCTCGACCATGCCGGGAAAGATGCATGCCTGCGGGCATGACGGGCACACGACGATGCTGCTCGGCGCGGCGGCAAGGCTGGTGGCAGCCCCGCCGAAGGGCGACGTGCATTTCATTTTCCAACCAGCCGAGGAAGGGCGTGGCGGCGCGCGGCGGATGGTCGAAGCCGGGCTGTTCGAGAGGTTCCCGTGCGACATGGTCTTCGGGTTGCACAATATGCCGGGTCTGGCGGTGGACGAGATGGCCGTGGTCGCCGGGCCGCAGCTTGCCTCCTCGGACAGCTGGCGCGTGCGGTTTCGCGGCGTCGGCACCCATGGGGCCAAGCCGCATCTGGGGCGCGACCCGGTGACGGCGTCCGGACATTTCCTCGCCGCGTTGCAGAGCATTCCCGGCCGGGTGATCGATCCGTTGCAGCCGGCCGTGGTCAGTGCCTGTTCCATCGCAGGGGGCGATCCGGAGGCGCTGAACGTGATCCCGGATTTCGTCGATATCGGCGGCACCGCCCGAGCCTATACGCCCGAAGTGCGCGACCAGCTGGAGACAGAAATCGGGCGATTGGCGACCGGGATCGCGCAGGCCATGGGGGTCGAGGCAGACTACACCTTCATTCGCCGCATTCCGCCGGTCGTCAACGATCCGGCGGCAACCGCCGTGGCGCTGGCCGCAGCTCAGGCCGTTTCGGACGGTGGTGTGCGCATGGAGTTTCCGCCCTCCACTGCCGGGGACGATTTCGCCTTCTTCGGACAAGAGGCCCCGGGCGCATATGTCTGGCTCGGCAACGGGCCGGCGCGGGATGGCGCGCTACACCACAATACCGGTTATGATTTCAACGATGACGCCATCGCGACCGGTGTCGCCTTCTGGGCCGAGGTCGCGCGTCGCGCCCTGTCAGCCTGACCCTTCGGACAGGATCGGCGAGGCCAGCAGGATCCCCGCATGGGAGTCCGCGATGCCGAGATCGGTCTGGTGCGGGCCGGCATTGCAGGCCAGCGTCGCGCCGACCAATGCCTTGAAGGTGAGATAGGGCGGGTCCCACTCCACGACCTCATCCATCGCGACGCGAAGGGCCGCGAGAGCCGCTGCAACCTCAGGCAAGGGAGCGTCCGAGACCAGCCCCGCCACGGGCAGCGGGAGCACGGCAACGGACTTTCCGCCCCGCGCAACGGCCATGCCGCCGCGCGCCGCGATCACCGCATTGGCCGCCGCGGCCATGTCCTCGGGACGCTTGCCGAAGACGGTCAGGTTGTGGCTGTCATGGCTGACCGTTGTCGCGAAGGCGCCGTCCCATTCGCCCCAGCCTTGCAGGAAACCGAGCTTGGGCGCCGGGTCGCCGCCATGGCGGTTGATCACCGCAATCATCGTGGTCCCATCGGGCGGGATGACAGCCCCGTCCACAATGTCGGCGGTCACGTCACCCCATTCGGTGAAACGCGGGCGGGAGATCGTGGCGAGCCGCACGGTCGCCCCGTCGGCCCGGAGGACAAAATCCTCGGCGAGGACGGCCGGAAGCGCACAAGTCTCCAGGAAGGCGTCGGGGAAGCGCGAACCCGTCCCGATTGCCTCGACAGGGGCGCCATCGCGCAGGACGTGGCGAACGTGGAAACTCACCAGATCGTCGAGCAGGACGATATCGGCGCGTTTTCCCGGGCCGATCAGGCCGAGATCCTGCCTGTCGAGCCGGATCGCCGCGTTCAGGGTCGCCGCTTGCAGCGCGCGCATCGGGTCCAGACCATGGGCGATCATCCGGCGCAACATCTCGTCGACGGCGCCGGTTTCGAGAAGGTCGTCGGGGAAGACATCGTCGGAACAGAAGCTCACGGTCGGCGGCATCTGCGGCAGCGATTGCAGCGCCTTGGCGAAACCCGGGAGAAGGTAGGGATGTGAGCCACGCAGCTCGATGGACAACCCGGCGCGGATCTTCTCCAGCAGGTCATCGGCAGAGGTGATCTCGTGATCCGAGCTGATACCGGCGGCGACATAGGCTTGCAGCTCCGGGCCGGTCAGGCTGCGGGCATGTCCGCAGACAAGCTTGCCCGAGTGCAGCCCAGCCTGCACGATCCCGCGCATCCGCTCGGCGCGCGAAGTCACCGCGCGCATGTCCATCAGCTCGGCGAGCCCGTGAATTCCGGGCCGGTCGAGCAGGCTGGCGATCACTTCCGGGCCGAAATCGGCGCCCGTGCTCTCATATCCCGGCGCCGATGGGACACAGGACGGGGCAAGCGGCAGGATGCGCAGCGCGGATCGGGCCGCGCTTGTCAGCGCATAGTCGACCCCGGCCAGACCCGCGACATTGCCGAATTCATGCGGGTCCCAGACGATGGTCGTGACCCCTCGGGGCAGGACGGCACCGGCATAGGTCTCCGGTGTGACCATGGAGCTCTCGACATGCATATGCGTGTCGATCAGCCCCGGCACGGCGATCAGGCCGGTAGCGTCGATGATCTCCGTCGCGTCGTCACGTTGGCCCGTAGGGTGCACCGAGGCGATAAGCGGTCCGACAAGGCCGATATCAGCCGGACGCAGCTCGCCGGTTGCCATATCGGCCAGTGTCGCGCCCCGGATCAGCCGGTCGAAAGGCGCATCGCCCCGCGCCGCCGCAACCGCGCGGTCGCGCAGGTCCGGGTCGTTCAGGTCCTGTGGTTCGGAGATCATGCACGCGGCTCCAGGGCAGACAGGCAGAGATCCCGGACGGGCCCGCTCTGCAAATCGGCAACGATCTGCGCATTTGCCCGGTCCGGGCGACGCTGGTCAACGATTGTCCGGCCGCGACTATGGGTTCCGGCGAGTTCGGTGGTGATCTGAGCAGGCGCGGTCTCGAACAGGTGCGGGGCGACGAGAAGAGCGGCGGCGACGGGATCGTAGAGCGCCATGGCGGGCCGGCCCCGGCTCAAGGCGATGTCGAGATAGCCACCAAGCAGGTCGCGCAGCAACGGGGTGGTGTCCGCCCCGGCAACATCGGCCTCGGTGATCTCGACCCGTCGGCAGGCGTCAAGGTCCACCATCGTCAGCGGCACGTTGCGAGCAAGCAGGATGGCGAGCGCTTCGGGATCGGCGGCGGCGTTGAACTCGGCGGAGGCGGTGTGATTGCCGCGCCCGACCGCCCCGCCCATCCAGATGACGCGACCGATCCGGTCGAGAAGGTCCGGCCGGGCAAGCGCAAGAATCGCGAGATTGGAGAGAGGGCCGAGAGCGAGAATCTCGGCCAGGGTCTCGGCTTCGAGCCAGGCTATGAGCGCTGGCAGGGCCGGGTCATGCTTGGGCCGGGCGACAGGCAGGGTCTGGCCGCGCGTCGGGATGCCCGCGTCTCCGAGGATAGTCTGGGCGGTGGTCACCTCTCCGAGGATCGAGCGCTCGGCGCCTGCATGGATCGGCATGGTCCAGCCAAAGGCCTCGGCGGCCCCGGCGGCATTGGCGCGGACCTGTGGCAGCGGCGCGTTGCCAAAGCTCAGCGAGATGCCGTCGATCGGCCGATTGCGGGCGGCGAGCAGGATCGCGAAGATATCGTCCGCCCCCATATCCGTGTCGATCCAGATCCCCATCAGTCGATCCGCGCCAGTTCGACGGCGGTTTCGCGCGGCAGGTCGAAGGCGAGCGTCTGGCCGATCTCGAACCGGCTCTCGGAGACGGGCACATCCGCCTTGATCGTTCCGAGCGCGCTTTCGAGCACATATTCGCGGCGCTCGCCGGCGAAAGACGCGCCGCGGATCTCGCCCTCATGCGGGCCGTCACCCAGCACGACAGCGCCCGGCCGCCAGGCCAGTCCGCCACCCTCGCCGTCCGGAAGGATGGTCTCGAACCCCATGAAATCGGCGGCAAATCCGGAGACGGGCGCGTTGTAGATCTCTTCCGCCGTGCCGATTTGCTCGATGGCGCCGTCTCGCATGAGCACGATCCGGTCGGCCAGTGCCAGCGCTTCGGCCTGGTCATGGGTCACGAAGACCATGGTGATCCCCGTCTCCCGCTGTACGCGTTGCAGCTCGGTCCGCATTTCGAGGCGCAGGCGGGCGTCGAGATTGGAGAGCGGCTCGTCCAGCAGAAGCACCTTGGGATGCATCACCAGCGAGCGGGCCAGCGACACGCGCTGTTGCTGGCCACCCGAGAGATCGGCCGGCTGGCGTTTTGCGAAATCGGTCAGCCCGACGGTCTCCAGCCCCGCCATAACCTTTGCGTCGAGATCGGGTTCGTGCCGGAGTCGCAGGCCGAAAGCGACATTCTCGAAGACGCTCAGATGCGGGAAGAGCGCGTAGGACTGAAAGACCAACCCGACCTCCCGGCGACTGGGCGGCAGGCGGGTAACGTCCCGTCCATCGATATGGACGGAACCGCCGCGCGGGGTCAGCAGCCCGGCAATGGCGCGCATGGTCGTGGTCTTGCCGCAGCCCGAGGGGCCGAGCAGCGCGATCAGTTCGCCCTTGTGGATATCGAGGTTGAGCCGGTCGACGGCGATGGTCTTGTCATAGGCCAGCGTGAGGTCCCGGAGGGAGACGAAATCTTGATCGGTCATGCGCTTGGAGTTCCAGCCGTCAGGGAGAGGGGCAGCGTGCGAAGGGCGGCTCTGGGCCGCGAATTGGGAGGCAGCCTCCGCCGAGGGAGGGGGGCGGAGGCTGCCAGCCTCGACGGCCACGCGCGAGGGAGAGACGCGCAGGGGACGGCCAAGGATGCGGATACGGGATCAGACATAGCGGGACAGTCCGATGAAGCGTTCGGCGGCGAAGACAATGCCCATCGACATGAAGGCCAGAAGCGCAGAAAGGGCGGCGACGGAGGGGTCATAGTTGATCTCCATATAGGCGATCATGTCGATCGGCAGCGTGCGCAGGCCCGGCCCGGAGAGGAAGAGCGAGACCGGGACCTGGTTGAAGGAGGTCACGAAGCCGAGGATGAAGGCCGCGAGCACGCCGCCCTTGATATTTGGCAGCACGATGCGGCGGAAGGCGCCGAACCGGGTGCAGCCGAGCATCAGCGCGGCCTCCTCCATGTCAACGCGCAGGTTCTGCATCGAGGCTGAGACCACGCGCACCGCGTAGGGAAGGATCAGCGCGGTATGGGCGAGAAACAGCGCCGGGCCGATGCCGACACCGAGCGGGATGACGAGATATTGCAGCAGCGCGAGGCCGACGATGATGCCCGGCACGATGATCGGCGAGGAGACGATGAGACGGACCGTCTCTGCGCCCGGCACCTTGAAGCGCGCCATGGCATAGGCCGCCGGGATGCCCAGCACGAGAGCCGCCAGCGTGCCGAAGATCGCGAGGAACATCGAGACGCCGAAGCTGGCGCGGAAGCTCTCGACCTCGAAGACCTTGAGGTACCATTTGAGCGACAGACCCTGCGGCGGGAAGGCGAGATTGTTGCCGGCAGAGAGGGCGGCAGCGATGATGATCAGGAAGGGGCCAATCAGGAAGGTGAGCGTGAGCCCGAGGATGATCCAGGTGCTGAGGCGGCTGTTCATCGCGACTTCCTCGCCGTTGCGAGCCGCTTGAGCAGCAGGTTGGCCGAGAAGCTCATGACGATCAGGATCATGGCGATCACCGAGGCCGAGACGAAGTCATTGGCGACGGTCACGCGCTGGTAGAGCAGCGTTTCCAGCATCAGTACCTTGGATCCGCCGAGGATGGCCGGGGTGATATAGGCGGTCATCGAGCCGGTGAAGACCAACGTACCGCCGATCACCAGCCCTTCGCGGGTCAGCGGCAGGATCACCCGCCAGAAGACCTGGAACCAGTTGGCGCCGAGTATGCGGGCGGCGGGCACCGCGTCCCGTGGCATGTTTTCCATCGCCGAGACCAGCGAGATGATCATCAGCGGCAGGAAGAGCTGCAGCAGGCCGATGAAGACGGCAGTCTCCGTGAAGAGGATGCGCAGCGGCGTGTCGATGATGCCGATATCGACCAGCATCTTGTTGACGAAGCCCGTGCGCCCGAGGATCACCAGCCAGGCATAGGTCCGCGCCACGGGCGAGATCATCAGCGGCAGCGTGACCAGCCCGAACATGCGCCCGCGCGAGGTTGCCGGCAGGTTGACGATGGCGAAGGCAGCGGCATAGCCGATCACGGCGGAGGTGCCGGCGACCAGCGTGGCCAGCTTCAGCGTGCGGAAGAATACTGTCTGGTTGCGGGGTGAGGCGAAGAACTCGCCATAGGCCGACACCGACCAGCCCGTTTCGGTCTGGAAAGCTTCGGAGAGGAGGATGCCGACCGGTAGCAGGAAAAGCGCCGCGGCGAAAATCGCCGCGGGCAGGACCAGGGCCAGACCGATTGCCCGGTTTTCAAACATCGGATTACTTCACGACCTTCGTGTTCCACTGTTCCAGCCAGCTCTCGCGCTTGTCGAGAATGGTGGCCGGATCGATCAGGTCGAGCTGTCCGACGGTCTCCGCGCCATAGGTCAGGTTGGCGGCGATCTCGTCGGAGAGTTCAACCTCGGCATTGGCCGGGCTGTCGACAAGGCCATTGGCCAGCGCGGACTGGATCTCGGTCGAGAGCCAGAAATCCATGAACTGCGTCGCCAGCTCTTCATTGCCGTTATTCGCGGTCATGACCATGACGTTCATGCCGCCGGTCTGGCCTTCCTTGGGCTCGGCCCATTCCATCGGCAAGCCATTGTCCTTGAAGCGGCCCCAGGCGAAGCGACCTACCGGCGCGGCCCAGATCTCTTCCTGCTGCATAAGCTGCGCGAGCTGCGAGGAGCGGACATAGAAGGTGACGATATCGTCGGCCTTCTCGCCGACAGCATCCATTGGCGCGGTCAGCGATGTGTCGGTATCCCCGAGCGCCTTGCCGATCATGTAGAGCGCCGGCGGGCCCTGGTTGGTGGTCACGTCCGGAAGCGCGACATTGCCAGCCAGTTCGGGCGAGAGCAGATCGGCCCAGCTTTCCACGGTCACCTTGTCGGACCGATAGACGATCGAGGTCGAATAGAAGGTGTAACCGACACCCATATTGTCGCCGAGCGGGTCCTTGGCGATGTCGTAGAGCTTGTCGTAATTGGAGAGCTTGGCGACGTCGATCGGCTGCAGCAGGCCCTTGCGCGCCGCACCGAGCGCGTCATGCGTGGAGAGCACGGCCATGTCGATCACGGGCGCGTCCTTGTTGGCTTCGATC
Source organism: Tropicimonas sp. TH_r6 (assembly GCF_033101155.1). NCBI lineage: Bacteria > Pseudomonadati > Pseudomonadota > Alphaproteobacteria > Rhodobacterales > Roseobacteraceae > Tropicimonas > Tropicimonas sp. TH_r6. The sequence continues at coordinate 42,143 of NZ_JAWMPX010000011.1, read as the reverse complement.
TTGGCCATCCGCTCGATGGAATTGCCGGTCTCGACCACGATTTCGCAGCCGCAGATCTCCTCGAAGGGCTCGTAGACCAGCTCCTTGAATTCGTCCTGCGAGAAGGAATAGACCGAGATGGTCAGGGTCTTGTCGGCGGCCATCGCGGCGGCTGAGAGCGCCAGCGTCGAAGCGCCAGCCAGTACCAGGGTCTTCATGGGGTCAGGTCTCCTTGTTGGGGGATGGGTCGGTCTTGCGGGGGAATGGTTTTCAGGACGGGGCCGGTGGATCCGCGAATTCGCAACGCCATCGGAACGATCCGCGCGGCGGGAACGGGCGCGCCGTCGAGTTGCTGCATCAGATGTGCAACCGCTGCGCTGGCAATCTCCGGCATGTCCTGCGCGAGCGTCGTCAGGCCTGGCGCGATACGGGCCGAAAAGCTGAGATCGTCAAATCCGATCACGCTGACATCCTCGGGCACGGTGAGGCCGGCGCTTTGAAGGCAGGTGAGCGCGGTGAGCGCATGCAGGTCCGAGGTCGCAATGACAGCAGTTGCACCGCGACGCGCCAGAGCGGCGAAATCCGGGAGACCATCCTCGAGCCAGACCACATCGGCGCGGGCATCGACGGACAGGGCCGCCTGCATGCCGTCGATCCGGTCCGATTGCACCGTGGACCGCCGGCTCTGTCCGAGAAAGACCATCTTTCGATGTCCGAGTTCCAGCAGATGCTCTACCGCGAGGCGCCCGCCCCCGTGATGGTCGGAACAAACGCAATTGCCGGGCGTCGAGGCCGCATCGATGATCGTCGCGGCCAGGGGCAGATCGCTGACCTGGGTTCCGCGGCAGGGCACGATCACGATGCCATCGGCTCCCCTCTGGATCATGCGCTGCATGGCGTCGGTTTGCGCCGATGGATCGCCATGCGAATCCGCGATCAGCACTCCGAAGCCGGAACTGGCTGCCGCCGCCTCGATGGCCTGCGCGAAGGCGGGAAAGAGCGGGTTCGAGATGTCTGGCAGCACCAGTCCGAGCACACCGCTTCGCCCCGTCCGCAATGCGCGCCCGGGTCCTCCGGGGCGATAGCCAAGCTCGCTGACCTTCTCGTTGACCAGCCGCCGTGTCTCGTCCGAAACCCGCCCCTTGCCTGACAGAACATTGGAAACGGTCGCGGTCGAGACACCGAGTTCCCTGGCGATATCTTTCAGCTTCGGCTGCATTGGTCTTTGCGGAATCGCTTTTGGAGGCAGGTGAGTAATCGTTTAATCAGCGTAAACGCGTTTGTCTTCACGTCAACTTTTCCTATGCGAGGAAACACCCGGTCCCGCCGGGAACAAGTATCAGGATTCCGAGATTTTCAAGAATTGAATCAGTCCAATACAGGCATTGGGCACGCTGCGGCACGGCGTTCGCCGGATCTGGAGGTTTTTCGCCGCCCACAGATTTGCCCATTCTTTGAGCACCAATTGCACTCCTTGCCGTCTCGATGGGCGACCTCAAGCGGCACCCGGCGCAATGCAAAAGATGCATGCGGAGGCGTCATTGCTCCTCCTGCCCTCACGCGCGCGCGCCAAATCCGGCTCGAGATAAAAAGCGACGCCGCCAAGCCTACGCCGGAGCGACGGGGACGGGGACGGACACAGCCCGCCCGACCTCGCCCACGCGGTCAATCAAGGGCCTGCCCCCAGGTGTCCGGAAGACGATAGCCCCCCGGCCAGGGATCGGATGGGTCGAGCATGTGCTGATGTGTTCCGGTGATCCAGGCCCGTCCGGTGATCTCGGGAATGATGGCGGGGAGCGCGCCGACCTGCGTCGTGCCTGCATGTCGTCCGATGAATTCGGAGCCGATGATGGATCGGCATCGCAGGGTCTGGCCTTCGCCGAGGAGGCCCCGCGCGGCCAGCACGGCCATGCGGGCAGAGATGCCGGTGCCGGTGGGGGAGCGGTCGATCTTGCCGGGTTGAATGCAGACGGCGGAGCGCGAGGCGAACCCGCCCTCTACCGCCTCCAGCGGCGCGGCGAAACTGCAAAAGGAGATGTGGCGCCAGTCCGGGTTCTCCGGATGGTGGAACCCAAGTTGCTCATTGGCCGCCTGCGTGATCCTGACCCCAAGCCGGGCGAGATCGCGCGCTTCGTCCGACCGGATCTCGACACCCAGTTCTCCGGCATCGACGATAACAAAACTGTCGCCGCCAAAGGCCGTATCGACATTCAGTGTTCCCAGCCCTTCGACCTCCAGCACGGCATCGAGGCGCGCGGCGAAGGACGGCAGGTTGGTCAGGGTGATCCGTTCGGCCTTGCCGTCCTGGCAGTCGGCGCGGATCTGGACGAGGCCGCCCGGCACCTCCAGCGTGAGAACGGTCTCCGGCTCCGTCATCGGCAGGATTCCGGTGTCAAGCAGGACCGTGGCAACGCAAATCGTGTTGGACCCGGACATGGGCGGCGTGTCCTCGGGTTCCATGATGATGAAAGCGGCATCGGCGCGCGGATCTTTTGGCGGCACCAGCAGGTTCACATGCCGGAAGACGCCGCCGCGCGGCTCGTTGAGCAGGAAGTTGCGAAGGGTCCCTTCCTCGGCAATGAAACGGCGCTGCTCCCAGAGCGTCTCCCCGGGAGGCGGCGCGACGCCGCCGGTGATGACATCCCCGACCTCGCCTTCCGCATGGGCGGACACGACGTGGATTATGCGGCTTGTGCGCATCAGAGATCCTTGACCAGCCGCAGCGCGTCATAGATCGCCGCATGGGTGTTGCGGGCCGAGACGGCGTCGCCGATGCGGAAGAGCTGGAAGGCGCCGTCGGGATTGCGGATGATCTCCTGCTTGCGCCCTTCTATCAGCGCCTCCGGGTCGACCGCGCCCCCGTTGCGCGAGAGCGGTTTGAGGTCGAAATAGAGGTCGGCCAGTGGAAATGTGCCGTAATTGACCACGATCTGATCGTATTTCTTTAGCGTTTTCAAGTCGCTGTAATCCGTTCCGATTGTGGCTTCGAGCTGGTTTCCCGCCCGCTTGATGCCGAGAAGACGGCGGGTGACAGTGAAGGTTACATCCTTGTCCTGCAGCGCGCGCATATAGGGGACGAGATTCATCGCCATGATCTCCGGGGCAAAGATACGATCCGGCGTCATGATCTCGACCTCTGCGCCGGAATTGGCCGCGATTTCAGCGGCCTGCACGGCGGCATGGTCGCCGGATTCATCATAGATCAGCACCGATTTGCCCGGTTTCACATCGCCGGAAATCAGGTCCCAGCTGGTGATGGCCAGCTCCTGCTCGCCGCGCGTCTCCAGCAGCTCCGTGTTCGGCATCCCACCGGTTGCGACAATGACAACATCCGGATTTTCCGCTGTAATATCTGATTCTTCCGCCCATGAGTTGAAGCGAAATCCGACATCGCGCGCGGCGCATTGGGCCATGCGCCAATCGATAATGGAGATCATTTCGCGGCGACGTTCGGATTGCGAGGTCAGGCGGATCTGTCCGCCCGGATCGGCCGCAGCCTCAAAGACAAGCACGTCATGGCCGCGCTCGGCAGCGACGCGGGCCGCCTCAAGTCCGGCGGGCCCGGCGCCGACGATGACAACGCGCTTGCGCTCCGTCGCCGGGGGGATGTCATGCGGCATGGTCAGTTCGCGCCCGGTCGCCGCGTTGTGCAGGCAGAGTGCGTCTCCAGCTTGATAAATCCTGTCCAGGCAATAGGTTGCGCCAACACAGGGACGGATGTCGTCTTCTCGGCCTTCCATGATCTTGCGCACGATATGCGGGTCCGCCATATGGGCGCGGGTCATGCCGACCATGTCCAGCAGGCCCGCCGAGACGGCGTGGCGGGCCGTGGCGACGTCGGGGATCTTGGAGGCGTGGAAGGTCGGCATGCCGGTCGCGGCACGCACGGTGCCGGCGAAGTCGAGATGCGGCGCATTGGCCATGCCCTGCACCGGGATAACATCGGTGAGCGCGGGGTCGGTATGGATGCGGCCCCGGATCACGTTGAGGAAATCGACCTGACCGCTGGCCTGGAACCGCCTGGCCATCTCCAGCCCCTCGGCCGGACTGATGCCGCCGGATTGAGTCTCGTCGGCCGTGTAGCGGATGCCGACGATGAATGCGTCTCCGACTCGTTTTCGAATTGCATCAATGACATCGAGGCCGAACCTCATCCGGCTTTCGAGGCTGCCTCCGCCATAGTCTCCTTCAAGGACATTGGTCAGCGGCGAGAAGAACTGGTCGATCAGGTGGCCATAGGCCTCCAACTCGATCCCATCCATGCCGCCCTCCTTCATCCGCTCTGCGGCATCAGCGAAATCGGAGATGATGCGCTCGATATCCCAATCCTCGATCAACTTGGGAAAGGCGCGATGGGACGGCTCGCGATGTGGACCGGGGGAGACGGAGGGCAGCCAGTCGCCCTTGTTCCAGCCCGTGCGGCGCCCGAGATGGGTGAGCTGGATCATCACCGCGCAGCCATGCTCATGGCAGGCATCGGTGAGATTGCGGATCCAGGGCACGACCTCGTCTTTGTAAGCGAGGATATTGTTGAAAACCGGCGGGCTGTCCTTCGAGACGGCGGCCGAGCCGGCGGTCATGGTCAGCGCCACGCCCGCCTTTGCCCGCTCGGCGTGATAGGCGGTGTAGCGGTCCTTGGGCATGCCGTCTTCGGGATAGGCCGGTTCATGGCTCGTGGTCATGATCCGGTTGCGCAGGCTCAGGTGCTTGAGCTGATAAGGCTGGAGGAGCGGGTCTTTCGACATGGGCGGTCTCTCTGGCGAGTGGGGTCAGTACCAGGCGTCGGGCATGGACGCTTTCTTGCGGGCGATGAAGTCCTTGAGGGCGCCATCCGTGCCCGGATCGAGCGGTGGGGCCTCGTATTCCGCGAGGAGCGCCTTCCAACGACGGTTGGCGCGGGTCATCATGTCCTCGCCGCCCATCTCATGCCAGGTCTCCCAGGGACGGTCGTCGTTCAACTCGCTGTCATGGAAGGCGGTCTTGTAGTGGCGCAGCGTGTGCTGGGTGGAAAAGAGATGCTGGCCGGGTCCAAGCTCGGCCAAAGCGTCGAAGCCGAGCGCGTCCTCGCTGGTGTCGAGCCCCTTGAGATAGGCATGAAGCGCGCCACAGAGATCGGTGTCGAGGACGAATTTCTCGTAGGACATCGAGAGCAGCCCGTCGAGGAAACCGGCCGAATGCAGCACGTAATTGGCGCCGCAATGGATCGCCGACATCATGGACATCATCGATTGCTGCATGGCCTGTGCATCGGGCAGCTTGGAGGTGGAGAAGTTGCCGGCGCAGCGCAGGGGCAGCTTCCAGCGCCGGGCGATCTGACCAAGCGCGAGGGAGGCGAGGGCTGGCTCGGGCGTGCCGAAAGTCGGCGAGCCGGAGCGCATGGCCATCGAGGCGAGGAAGCCCGCAAGAACGGTCGGCGCACCGGGGCGCACGAGCTGGGTCAGTGCGCAGGAGGTGGCGCTTTCGGCCAGGCATTGGGCGACGGCCCCTGCCCCGGTCAGCGGTGCGACGGCGCCGCCAAGCAGGAACGGCAGGTGGATCGAGGCCTGTCCGGCGGCAGCATAGGCGCGGATGCCTCTGGTGCTGACGCCGTCGAGGACCAGCGGCGAGGTGGTATTGAAATTGCCCATGATGACGCAGTTTTCATCGGCGAAGCCCTCTCCGAAGAGGATGCGGGCCATGGCAATGCTGTCCTCGGCGCGCTCAGGTGCCGTGATCGAGCCGAGAAAGGCGCGGTCCGAGTAGCGGATATGGGCATAGACCATATCGAGGTGGCGCTTGTTGACCGGGACGTCGGTCGGTTCGCAGATCGTGCCGCCGGAATGGTGCAGCCAGGGCGAGGATTGGCCGAGTTTGACCAGGTTTTCGAAATCCTGAAGCGAGCCATAGCGGCGGCCCCGGTCGAGATCCATGACGAAAGGCGAGCCGTAAGACGGGGCAAAGACGACGCTGTCGCCGCCGATCTCGACGCTGTTGGAAGGGGTGCGCGCATGCTGGGTGAAGCGCTCTGGAGCGGTGGCGAGGATCTCGCGGATCATCCCCGGCTCGAAGCGGATATTCCAGGACGACTCGCTCAGCCCGGTCACTTGACCGCCAGCGGCGCGGAACAGGGCGACGGTTTCGGGGTCGTCGCGGAACTCGATGCCGATCTCGGCGAGGATACGCTCGGCTGTCGCCTCGATCTTCGACAGGCTCTCCTCGTTCAGGATGTCGTAGGTCGGGATTCCGCGGGTGATGAACGGCACCCGGAGATGGTCGTTGGGCAGGGTTTCCGCCCGCACGTTCCGGCGGCGGCGGGTCTTGGGACGGGCTGCGGCGGCTGTCGTCATGGGCTGTCCTCGGAGCTGATGGCGGCGACGAGTCGTCGATGGATCAATCCGGACATACACTCGACACTTGTGTCAAGAATATTGTCATGAGTGTCGGGGACTGCTACGGATCTGCTCATGAAGGATGCATCGCCAAACCGACAGCGTGGCTCCGAAGAGCTCTGGCTCGATGCCGGGCTGGAGCTATTGAAGGACGGCGGCGTAGAGGCCGTGAAGGTGATGCCGCTGGCACGGCGGCTGAAACTGTCACGGACGGGATTCTACTGGTATTTCAAGGATCGAGACGCGCTTCTTGAAGCGATGGTCGACCGCTGGGAGGCACGGAATACCGGCAATCTGGAGGCCCGCTGTTCGGCCTATGCGGAGACGATCTGCGAGGCGATGTTCAATCTGTGCGATTGCTGGCTGCTGCCGGAGCTGTTCGACGCCCGTCTCGACCTCGCGATCCGCAACTGGGCGCGGCACGAACCTGCGTTGCAAGGGCGGATCGAGACTGCGGACCGTCGCCGGCGCGAGGCCATCGAAGGCATATTCCTGCGCTTCGGTTATTCCGAGCGGGAAGCGGAGGTGCGGGCGTTGACGGTGCTTTACACGCAGGTCGGCTATGTCTCGATGCGGATCGAGGAGAGCGCAGAGGCGCGGATTGCGCGGATCCCGGAATATGCCGCGGTCTTCACCGGAAAGCAGGCCACGGAGGCCGAATTCGAGCGCTTCCGGGCCCGTCACCTCCCTGCCCCCCTCTAGCTCGGTGCCTCTGACGGGGCCGCATCCCCCGACAGCAACGCCTGATGCGGCGAATGCCCACCTCCTGCGAGCGTCCTGCGGCGCGGATCAAAGCACGTCCGGCAGCAGGTTCTCGCCGTTGTTAGATCCAGCCTGTCCCCGGCAACGGCGCTTCACGCGCCCATGGCTGTGAGCTGGGTCCAGAGGTCTGCGAACATCCGGGCCGACGTCAGCGCGAGGAACACCCCGAATGCCAATCTCAGCGCCCGCCGGGGAATGGAATGCGCGATGGCCACGCCCACCCGCGCAAACACCATGGTGAGGGGCACGATAACGGCTGCGGCCAGAAGGTTCACATAGCCCAGCGAGAAGGGCATCAGCCCCTCCGCGCCCCAGCCCGTGATGATATAGACGATCGCTCCGGGCAGGCCGATAATGAAGCCAATAGCGGCCGATGTTCCGACGGCCCGGCGAATGTCATAGCCGAGGAAGTTCAACAGCGGCACGCAGACGGTCCCCCCTCCGATGCCCATCATCGCCGAAACAGCCCCCGCAACCACGCCGAGGCCAGCCCAGACCGGTCGCGAGAACGAGCGCGGGGCAGTCTCCTCCCGAGGCTTCCGCAGGATCATGTCCATAGCCACCAGGGCCGCGACCATCGCGAAGACCGCGACCAGGATAAGACCGCTCACGATCCCGCCGAGCACGGCGCCAATGAGGACGCCGACGAGGATCGACGGACCCCAGAGCTTCAGCAACCCATAGTCGACGGCCCCCTTCTTGTGATGCCCCATCGCGGATGAAAGGGATGTGAACACGATGGTGGCCAGTGACGTTCCCACGGCGACCTGCATCGTGATTGCCGGATCCATTCCCACGACCGACATCGCGAGATAGAGGGCCGGGACGATGACGATTCCCCCGCCGACACCCAACAATCCTGCGAGCACGCCGCCGAAGACACCCGCGCCGACCGCGACGCTGGCAAGCGTCGCAAGCTGGCCTGTGTCGAGACCTTCCATGTGCTGTCCCTTCTACGACGGTGTGTTCCGGCGCCGGCGCGGATATTTCCACGCCGGCCCCTGTCAAGCGCAGGTAGACTTCAGATGACGCGCACCGTCAACGCACCCAACCCGTCTACATGTGCGACCATCTCGTCACCTTTCTCCACCGGCCCGACGCCCGCGGGGGTGCCCGACTGGATCACATCGCCCGGTGCGAGCTCGAAGTATTCCGACAGGTAAGAGATCATCTCAGGGACCTTCCAGATCATCTGGTTCAGGTCGCCCTCCTGGCGGATCTCACCGTTGACCTTCAGCTCGACGCGGCCCTCGCTGAGGTGGCCGACGCTTTCGACCGTGTGGATCGGTCCGATCGGCGCCGAACGTTCGAACGCTTTGCCGATCTCCCAGGGGCGACCCATCTTTTTCTGCGCGCCCTGCAGGTCGCGCCGGGTCATGTCGAGCGAAACGGCATAGCCATAGACATGGTCGAGCGCGTCCTCGACCGCGATATTGGTGCCGCCGGATTTCAGAACAACCGCCATTTCGATTTCGTGGTGCACGTCCGAGCTGTGCGGCGGGTATGGGAAATCGCCCGAAGGGTCGAGATTATTGGGGTTCTTCTGGAAGAAGAACGGCGGCTCGCGGTCCGGGTCATGCCCCATCTCGACCGCATGAGCCGCGTAATTGCGACCAATGCAATAGACGCGACGCACCGGGAAGGCGTCATCTGTGCCCAGAATGGGCAGGCCCACGGGTTTTGGCGGGGCTATGGCGAAGTTTGTCACGGGTGTCCTCCTCTGTATGTCGATGGTTCTAACGAGAGGATGCCGGCAAATCAATCCAAACCAATCTAGCCAATTCGACTTTGGTTCGGTTTGATCAGCGATGTTTTGAAATTGGTCGCGGCTTGTGCAACACTCCGCCCGAACGCGCAAGGGGCAGACATATGCAAGAACCAGCCGAAACAAGACACGCCGAAGCGCTGGCCCGCCTGCAGGCGTATATCCGGGACGGCAAGTATGGGCGCGGCGACCGGATACCGCCAGAACGGCAATTGATGGAGCAGCTGGGCATGAGCCGCGCGACCCTGCGCCAGGCCCTCGAGGCGCTTGAACGGTCTGGGGCGATCTGGCGCCATGTGGGCAAGGGCACTTTTGTCGGCGACGGTCCGGCGGGCCTGACGGTAGGCGATGATTCGTTGGCCGATCTGGGCCGTCAGCTCACGCCGATGCGGATGATGCACGCACGTCTCTGTCTCGAACCGGCATTGGCACGCGAGGCTGCGGTGCACGCGACCGGAGAAGCGATGACAGCCATCAGCCGGACGACGAAGCGGGCCCGGGCCGCGGCCACATGGGCGGAATACGAAACGCAGGACGACCACTTCCATCGCGCCATTGCGCAGGCGTCTGACAACGTGCTGCTGCTGTCCTTCTTCGACCAGCTCAACCGGGCGCGGCGGGTTGTTACATGGGGCACTGTCGAGCGGCGCAATGTGAAACCACCCGAAGACCATTCCAGCTTCGAGGAACATGACGCGATCGTGCAGGCCATTGCGGATCGTGACGGCGACCGCGCGTGGAGCGCAATGCGCGATCACCTCAAATTGGTCTCTACCCGCCTGTTTCCGTGACGGCGATGACGGCCGAAAGCCGCGACTCGTGGACCGGGAACCGGACCACCACGCAAAGCGACCGCGTGGCGATCCAAAGTCCTCAACCTTGAAAGGCGGGGGCGGCGTCCGGCATTTCAGCCCCCGCTGTGGAAATGCTATCCACCCGTGCCTTTGAGACATTCCATGGCAGCCTGCGCCCCACCTGACTGGTGCGGGATCCCGGCCTTGGCCAGCCCCATCTCCACCCCCGAGAGCGTCGCCATCAGCATCAGGTCGTTGAAATCACCCAGATGGCCTATGCGGAACACCTTGTCCGCAAGTTTGGACAGGCCGTTGCCGAGCGAAATGTCATAATGCTTCAACGTCGTCGCCCGGAACGCATCGGCCGAATGCCCTTCCGGTACAACAACCGCGGTGAGCACATCCGACTCCTGCCCCTGTCGCGCGCAGAGTACCTCCAGCCCCCAGGTCTGCACCGCCGTGCGCGTCGCTGCGCCGTGACGGGCATGGCGGGCGAAGACGTTGTCCAGCCCCTCTTCATGGAGCATGTCGATGGCTTCGTTCAGGCCGTATAGCAGGTTGGTCGCGGGCGTGTACGGGAAGTATCCGGTGCCGTTCGGCCCGACCATGTCCTGCCAGTCCCAATAGCTTCGCGGCGTGGTGACCGCTTTCGAATACTCGAGCGCGCGCGCGCTCACGGCGTTGAAGCTCAGGCCGGGCGGCAGCATCAGTCCTTTTTGCGAGCCAGAGACGCAGACATCGACGCCCCATTCGTCGAACCGGACATCGATCGACGCGAGGCCCGAGATTGAATCGACCATCAGCAGGGCGGGATGCCCTGCGGCATCGATCGCGCTGCGGATCTCGGCAATCGGCGAAACCGATCCGGTCGAGGTCTCGTTATGGACGACACAGACCGCCTTGATCTCATGCGCGACGTCTTCCCGCAGCCGGGCCTCGATGCGGTCCGGCTCCGCGCCGCCGCGCCAGTCGCCCTCAATCACCTCCGGCTCGAAGCCAATCTTGCGCGCCATCTTGCTCCACATGGATGCAAAATGCCCGGTCTCGAACATCACCACCCTGTCACCCGGAGACAGCGTGTTCACCAGCGCCGCCTCCCATCCGCCGGTTCCGGACGAGGGAAAGATGAAGACATGCTGTTTGGTCTTGAAGATCGACTTCATGCCCTCGAGCGCCTTCTGTCCCACCTCGGCGAAATCCGGGCCACGGTGGTCGATTGTCTGTTGGCCGATGGCCTTCAGAATTCGGTCGGGCACCGAGCTTGGCCCCGGGATTTGCAGGAAATGTCGACCGGCCTGACGCATCTTTTCTCTTCCTCCCCAAGCGCCAGAAAGGTGGCGCCCATCGCTGTTGCATAAACGTAATTATGAATTCATAATTCACTTTGAGGCAAGAGTCGACACGCCTCAACGGAGCGGACACCGAGCGGAAGGCACGAAGGCATGCAGAGTAATGAACGCCTTTTCAGCAAGTTATCCTCAAAAATCGCGGGAGACGTCCTGACGGATTCCGCATCGCGCGGGCGCTATTCTACCGACGCGTCGATCTACCAGATGCGCCCCGAAGCCGTTGTCATTCCAAAATCCATCGAAGATATCGAGACGGCGATGGGCATTGCGCGCGACGAGGACACCCCTGTTCTTCCGCGCGGCGGTGGCACGTCGCAATGCGGCCAGACCGTGAATCGCGCGATCGTGCTGGACACGACGCGGCACCTGAATCGGATCCTCGACATTGACCCCGACGCCTTCACGGCGCGGGTTCAGCCGGGCCTCGTGCTGGATGAGTTGAACCGGGCGCTGAAACCGCATGGCCTGTGGTTCCCGGTCGATCCCTCGACGGCCTCGCGCTGCACGCTGGGCGGCATGGCGGCCAACAACTCTTCGGGGGGCAAATCCCTGCGCTACGGCATCATGCGCGACAACGTGCGGGCAATCTCGGCCCTGCTGCCGGATGGCACGCGGGCACGGTTCGAAACCACGGAACCCGAACCGGGCCCCTATTGCGACCTCGTCTCGGATATGCGCGCCCTCGGCCGGCGCGAGGCCGACGAGATCGAGGCCCGGTTTCCAAAGGTGCAGCGCCGGGTCGGAGGCTACAATATCGATGCCCTGACCGGCCCCGACGTGAACATGGCGCATCTGTTGGTCGGGTCCGAGGGCACGCTGGCCTGTTTCACGGAACTGGAGCTGAGTCTCGCCCCTCTTCCGGGCGAGAAGGTCACCGGGATCTGTCACTTCCCGAATTTCTACGCCGCGATGGATGCCGCGCAGCATCTGGTCACCCTGACCCCGCAGGCGGTGGAGCTGGTCGACGCCACGATGATCGCGCTCGGCCGCGACATCCCGCTTTTCCGCAAGACGATCGACGCCTTTGTCGAAGGGGACCCGGCCGCGTTGCTGCTGGTCGAGTTTGCCGAGGGCAGCGCGGAGGCAAATGCCGCCAAGCTCGCGGCGCTGTCGCAACTGATGGGCGATCTCGGCTTTGCCTTCACGGAGACGGGGGACAGGTGGGGCGGTGTCCGTCCGGTCACCGACAATGCCCTGCAAGGCGCCATCGCCGAGTTCCGCAAGTCGGGGCTCAATGTCATGATGTCGATGAAGGAGGCCGGCAAACCGATCTCCTTTGTCGAGGATTGCGCCGTCGCCCTGCCCGATCTCGCCGAGTACACCCAGGGCCTGACCGAGATTTTCACCCGCCACGGCACGACGGGCACATGGTATGCCCATGCGTCTGTCGGCTGTCTGCATGTGCGCCCCGTTCTCAACATGCGGCAGGACAAGGACGTCAAGACCATGCGGGCGATCGCCGAGGAGGCGTTCGACCTCGTCAAACGCTACAAGGGCTCGCATTCGGGCGAGCATGGCGACGGGATCGTTCGGTCGGAATTCCATGAGAAGATGTACGGTCCACGCATCGTCACGGCGTTCGAGGAGGTAAAGGCCCGCTTCGATCCCACGGGGGTGATGAACCCCGGCAAGATCGTGCACGCCCCCGCCATGGATGACCGCCGCTACTTCCGCTACGGGCCGGATTACGCGGTGCCCGAGTTCGAAACCGCGCTGGACTGGTCCGCCTGGCCCGGATCGGGCGGCGGGTTTCAGGGCGCGGTCGAGATGTGCAACAACAACGGGGCCTGCCGAAAACTGAAGGGCGGCGTGATGTGTCCGTCTTTCCGCGCCACGCGCACCGAACGCGACGCGACGCGCGGGCGGGCCAACACGCTGCGCCTTGCCATCAGCGGCCAACTGCCCGGCGGGCTGACCTCCGACGCGATGGCGGAGACGATGCGGTACTGCGTGTCCTGCAAGGCATGCAGCCGGGAATGCCCAACCGGCGTCGACATGGCGCGCATGAAGATCGAGGTGCTGGCGGCGCGGCGCAAGACAAACGGGCTGACGCTGGCGGACAGGATCGTGGGATACCTGCCGCGATATGCCCCGAAGGCGGCCCGGTTCGCCGGGGTGATGAACCTGCGCAACAAGATCGGACCGGTTCGCAGATTGACCGAGCAGCTGACCGGCGTGTCGCATCGCCGCGACCTGCCGATCTGGTCGTCCAACCCGTTTGGCGACGGCGAGGCGCAGGACGGCGACCCTCAGGTTCTGCTCTTTGCCGATGTCTTCAACCGCTATTTCGACCCCGAGAACCTGCGCGCGGCGCTCCGCGTCCTGCGCGCCGCGGGACTGCGCGTCGCTGTCGCGCAAGACGGTTCCGGCAAGTCTCTGGAGTGCGGACGCACCTTTCTGGCGATTGGCTGCGTGGAAGAGGCGCGCGCCGAGGCCCGCCGCGTGATCGACGCGACCCGCGATGCGGTCGCGCGGGGCGTGCCGGTCGTCGGGCTCGAACCGTCCTCGATCCTGACCTTTCGCGACGAGTTCCTGGCGCTCTGCCCCGGTCCCGAGGCCGAGGCCCTGGCCCTGGCGACCCGGACCTTCGAGGAGTTCCTGTCCGAACAGGCCGATCTCCCGTTGAAGCCCCTCGCTTCGCCGATCTATGTCCACGGGCATTGCCACCAGAAAGCACAGGACGCCGTGACCCCGACACTTGACCTGCTCAAGCGCATTCCCGGCGCGCAAGTCTTCCTGATAGAGAGCGGCTGCTGCGGGATGGCGGGCGCATTCGGCTATGCGCCGGACACGATCGACATCTCGCTGAAAATGGCCGAACTCGACCTCTTTCCCGCGCTTGCGGCCGCCCCGGAGGACGCCATTGTCGTGGCCGACGGGACCTCCTGCCGCCACCAGATCGCGGATGGCACGCCGCGCCGCGCGCTGCACGTCGCGCGCTTGCTGGATCTGGCCCTTGATGGATAGGAAACGGACATGAGCCTCACCGACCCCATCAGACGCCCGTCCCTGCACGAGGAGCTGGTTGAACGGCTGCGCAGCCTCATTGTCGAGGACGCGTTGAAACCCGGGGAAAAGGTGCCGGAGAAAGCGCTCTGCGCATCGTTTGGGGTGTCGCGCACGCCGCTGCGCGAGGCGCTCAAGGTGCTCGCCTCCGAAGGCTTCGTCATCCTGACCGCCAACCGGGGCGCGACGGTCGCAAAGGTCACTCGCGCGGAGCTGGACAACAGCTTCCCGGTGATTGCGGCGCTGGAACAACTGGCCGGGGAACTGGCCTGTCAAAACCTTGATGCGGCGGGCATCGCGTGGATCGAGACCCGTCATGCCGCGATGCTGACCGCATTCGCATCGCGGGATCGCAAAGCGTATTTCCAGGCCAATCAGGATATCCACCAGGCCCTGGTCCGGGGCGCGGGAAACGAGGTTCTCGAAGAGCAGCACAGGCTGTTGGCAGCGCGCATCCAACGTGCCCGCTTCATGGCCAACCTGTCCGATGACCGTTGGGCGCAGGCAATCGACGAGCATGAAGCCATGATGGACAGGCTTCGCGGGCGCGACGGAGAGGGGCTTGGTCAGCTCATGAAACGGCACATGATGAACAAGCATGCAGCCCTTGTCCGGGCACTTGATGCCGAGAGCCTCGGGGAGGAGACGGCCGGGCCGAGCGATTGACGCCCCCTGCCCCGACCGCCTGCCATTTCAGCCCGTCGCATCCGCCGCAAACGGGGCAGCCAGCCCACAATCGGCGGCCAGAGCGTTCAGATCGCGCCGCAGGGCCGGATTGAGCGGCACCCCGCCGCTGCGGCGTGCCTCGGCGGCGGCGGTCTTGCCATCCCCCGGCAAGCGCACCGGGTCGTGCCCCGGCAACGGGTCCGAGGCCCGCATCTCGTCGAAGACGCGCGCTGCGGCCTCCGCAAAGCCGTCGCCCATGCCAAAAGCGGCAGGATCGAGCGCCATGACGAACTGTCCGGTATTGGTCGAGGAGGTTGTGTCCTTGGTGAAATCGACCACGTCCGAGCCAAAGGCCGCGCCGTTCAGAACCCCGGCCATCAGGCCGATGGCGACCGACAGACCGAACCCTTTCGGTCCGCCGATCGGCAGGAGGAACCCTTCGGATTTCCGGGCCGGGTCGGTCAGCGGCTCGCCATCCCGCCCGACCATCCAGCCCTCCGGCATTGGTTGCCCCTGTTGCAGCAATGTCTTGATCTTGCCCATCGCGGCGACGGTCGTGGCCATGTCGAACACGAACGGGTCGGGTCCTTTGGCCGGGGCCGAAAAAGCGATGGGATTGGTGCCCAGAAGCAGGTCCGAGCCACCATAGGGCGGGACGTGGTTGGCGCTGCCCACGGAAGCGGCCATGCCGAGCATCCCGGCCTCGGCCTGCGGGCGGACATAGAGCGCAAGGGGGCCGGCATGGTTGCCCCTGCGCACGCCGACCCAGCCGATACCGGCCGCGCGCGCCTTCTCGATGGCAAGATCGCGCGCGGCGACCATGGCGAGATGTCCGAGACCATCATCGCCATCGATGACAGCGGTGGCGACAGTCTCATGGGCGACGGTGATGGAGGGTGTCGGGTTGCACCCTCCCCCGGCCAGCCGCGCCAGATATTGCCGCAGGCGAAACACGCCATGCGTGCCATAGCCAAAGATATCGGCCTCGACCATGAGGGAGGCGACGCTGGCCGCATCCCCCTCGGGCACACCCTGTGATCCGAGCGCCCGCGCCACGAAATCGCGCAGGACGTCGGTCGAGATGGTGTCTGGTTCAGTGGTCATCGCCACCCACCCGTTCCTTGTGCCAGAACACGACCTTGCGTTGGGTCCAGGTCACAGAGGCGAAGACCGCGAGGCCAACGAGGCTGAGATAGAGGATCAACGAAAACACGCGCGGGGTGTTGAGCTGCGAGGCCGCAACCCGGATCAACTCGCCAAAGCCCTTGCCGCCACCGAGGAACTCGCCGGTGATCGCGCCCGCCATGACGCCGACGGCCCCGATCTTGAGCCCGGTGAAGATCTGCGGAAGGCCGGTCGGCAGCTTCATCTTGAACAATGTCTGCATCCGGCTGGCGCCCATGGTCTTGAAGAGCATCCGGGCGTTCGAATCCGCGGCGTGAAGCCCCGCAGCTGTCCCCACAACGATCGGGAAGGTTGCGATGAAGGCGGCAAGCGCCACCTTGGATTCGATCCCGAAGCCCAGCCAGGCAACGAAAAGCGGCGCGAAGGCCACTTTCGGCATGGTGTCGATGGCCACGAGATAGGGCATCACGGCCTTTTCGCCGAAGGCTGTCTCGCCGACGAGGACGCCGAGAGAGAACCCGAGCGCTATGGCGAGGGCGAAGCCGTAAATCACCTCCTTGAACGTGATCCAGAGCGCTCCGAGCATGTAGCCCCCGGTCAGGAGGTTCTTGCCGACGAAGATCATGTCTTCCAGGGTTTCCCAGGGCGTCGGCAGGATGATCGGCGACACGAGGCCGAAGCTCGTCACCAGTTGCCAGGTGCCGATAAACACGAAGAAGACGAACCACATGGCGATCCATCGGGGCACGGAGTCGATGAAGTGAACGTCCTGTGTCCAGACAGTGTCCTGCAGCGGTTCCTCCTTGGCAGGATCATTGGCATGAATGTCGGTCACATGTCTTCTCCCTTGTCCAGAAGGCCACGGATGTGGTCGACGATCTCGCCGAATTTCGGCGTTGTCATCATGTCCAGCGTGCGTGGCCGCGGCAGGTCAACCTCGATGATCTCGGCCAGGCGGCCGGGGCGCGGCTTCATGACAACAATGTCGTCCGACAGGATCACGGCCTCCTGGATCGAATGGGTGACCAGGAAGGCGGTCGCATGCTGTTCCCGGCAGATCCGCTGCAGCTCCATGTTCATCATGTCACGCGACAGCTCGTCGAGCGCGCTGAACGGTTCGTCCAGCAAGAGAACGGCCGGTTCCGTGATGAGCATCCGACAGATCGCGGCACGCTGTGCCATGCCCCCCGAAAGCTCGTTCGGATAGACATTCTCGAAGCCCTCGAGCCCCACCATCTCGAGAAGGTCATGCGCAGACTCGATGGCCTTCTTCGCGGCCGCCTTGCCGTCGCGGATCTCGATCGGCAGGACGATGTTTTCCGCCGCAGTCTTCCACGGGAACAGCGTTGCCTGCTGAAACATCATCCCGATGTCGTGACGGGGGCCGGTCACCGGCTTGCCCTGTAGCACCACCCGCCCCTTCGTGGGAGGGATGAGACCAGCCATGATCTTGAGCAGCGTCGATTTCCCGCAACCGCTCGACCCGATGACGGAGGTGAAGCTTCCCTTTCTCAAGGTCAGGCTGACATCCTCCAGCGCAACAACGAGGTTGCGCGCATAGGTCTTGCTGACATTCGTCAACTCGTAGACCGGCGCGCCTACAGGCGCGCCGGCGTAGTCATGGGCAGGGGCCGCGGTCATTATTGGACCGCCTCGTTGCCGCTGGCGGCAAACTCGTTGGTCCAGGCCGCGCCCAGATCGTCGAGCGGTGCGGAAATCTCTCCGCCTGCGACAAGCGCGTCCTGCCATTCCTGCCAGACTTCAGCCGGATACCAACCGGGATGCTCAGCCTCGTCAGTCGGGATGGTTTTCGAGCGCACGGCGTCAAACAACGCCGACTGGAACTCCTTGTCCTCGCCTTCCTGCGGGTTGCCGTCCGCCAGGTGCTTGAGCACGGCCTCGCGGTTCGCGTCATCAAGCGCGAAGGCGTGGCCGCGTGCGAAGGCACGGCTCCAGCCTTCGACCAGCTCGCGATCATTGGCGATCGTGTCGGCCATGGTTGCGATGCCGTTGCCGAAGAAGCGGCCAAACTCCGCGGGCGTGATGTCACGCACAGGCATGCCGCGCTGGTTCAGGATGGCGGTGTCGGCTGTGGAGGCAGAATAGGCGTCGATCTCGCCATTCAGGAAGGCAGCGGTCGCCGGTCCACCGTCGCCGACGGTCAGGAATTCGAAATCCTCGCCTGCGGTCATGCCGACGCTGGACATCACGTTGCGGGCAAAGCCGACTTCCGCGCCATCTGCCGTACCGGTGCCGATGACCTTGCCCTTGAGCTCCTCAACGCTCTGGATCTCGGACTCCTCCTGCACCGCAACCCCGAAGTTGCTGCGTGCGGCCACGTTATAGATGTGGACGGCATCCACACCGCGCGACCGCGCGGCGATCAGCGGGCCGGGACCCGGACGACCGAATTCCGCCTGTCCCGCCGACAGTGCCTGCAGCACCGCGCCCGAACCGTTGATCGCCTCGACGGTGACCTTGAGACCCTCTTCCTCGAAATATCCTTCGCCGATCGCGACGAAGACGGGGAACGAGTTGATGGCAGAGGGGCTCGGCTGCACGAATGTGATTTCGCGCATGTCCTGCGCGAACGCGACTGTTCCCATCAGACCTGCGGCCGGAATCGCCGCGAGTACCGATGCGGTGAATGCTCTTCTGTTAAACATGATCGTGTCTCCTCCCTGGTGTATTGGACCTTTGCCGCGCTCCTCCACGCGGCGGCCCTTTAAACAGCGCGCACGGTGTTTTCGAGCGTGCCGATCTCGGATATTTCGCAAACCACCCTGTCGCCGTCCTTCAGGTAACGGGGCGGGTCCATGGCGTAGCCGACGCCGGATGGGGTGCCGGTGGCGATCATGTCGCCGGGCTCCAGCGTCAGGCCTTCGGACACCGAGGCAATCAGCGTCGGAATGTCGAAGATCATATCCGCCGTGTTGCCATTTTGGCGTTGTTCGCCATTGACCTTGGTGCCAATCGACAGGCCATGCGGATTGCTGATCGCATCGGCCGTGACGATACACGGGCCAATGGGACAGGACCCGTCCAGGCCCTTGCCCTTGAAATACTGGCCGCCATGGCGCCGTTGAATGTCGCGGGCCGTGATGTCGTTCAGGATAGTATAGCCGAAAACATGTTCCATGGCATCGGCACTGGAGATGTTGCGGCCGGGCTTGCCGATCACGACGGTCAACTCGACCTCGTAGTCGATCGCTTCGGAAACCTCGGGGAACAGCAGCACGTCGCCGTCCGGGGCCACGATCGCGGTGGGCGGCTTGGTGAAGAAAACCGGGTGCTCGGTGACGCCGACTTTCTGTTTCTGCGCCCGGTCACCCTCTGCGATATGTTCGGCATAGTTGCGACCGACGCAGAAGACGTTCTTGTGGGGATCCGGGATCGGCGCGAGCAGCGACGCATCCGCCGGGGCCAGCACGCCGGCATGTTTGCCATCCTCGGCCTCGGCCAGAAGGCCGCGCACCAGGTCCAATGCCTCGGGTCCGCTGGCAATCAGCTGTTGCATGGTCTTTGCGTTCAGTGCGCCTCGGGCCGGGTCGGGCAGATCCGCCGCGGCCTTTGCAATATCCAGCATGGCGCCGTTCTTCAGAATGGCGACGCAAGCAGGCCGCCCATTCAGGGAAATCGTAGCAAGTCGCACTCGGTGCTCCTCCCTCGTGCTTGGGTTTCTCGTCGGCCGAAACCTCCCAGATTTCGGGGTATTTCTGATCATTCTCCCTTTTCATCGATTTTTTACTGACATAGAGTTTCAATCAACCAACCAATGGCTGAATTGGGTGATCCATGACGAAGGCGATCGACCTTGCGAAGAAGCTGCGCGATCTGATCGAGACGGCCGGATACCGGCACAATGACCGTCTGCCGCCAGAGCGGGAGCTGTGCGAGATTCTCGGAACAACGCGCAACAAGCTGCGCGGCGCCCTAGCCGAACTCGAAGCGGATGGCCGGATCTGGCGCCATGTCGGACGGGGAACCTTTGTCGGGGCGCGGCCCGTCCTGAACCTCAAGGACGTCACCTATCTCCGCGATCAGATCAAACCGGCCCAGGTCGTGGCGGTCCGGCTGACCGTCGAACCCGAGTTGAGCCGGTTGGCCGCGCGCCACGCCACCAAATCGGATCGCGACCAGATGAGGCTCTGTGCTGATCGATGCCGAGCGTCCAAGGACTGGCGTTCCTATGAGGCATGGGACAACAACCTGCATCAGGCCATCGCGCGCGCCACGCATAACCAGTTATTCCTGTATTTCTTCGAAACGCTGAATTCGGTCCGACGGTCCATTGTCTGGGGACAGCCCCGCATGACGCGCAAGCCGGCGAGCGACTATTCCAGCTTTCGCGAACATGATGCCATCGTCGCGGCCATCACGGCGGGAGACAGCGAACTCGCCGCGCGCACGATGGTCGATCATCTGGAATCGGTCTATTCCCGCGTCTTGCCTGAAGGCATTCCGGCTTAGGGCAGCGTCATGGTTCCGTGAACACTCTCAGGTCCGGTCCCTCCACGTCCCTCTTGCCGCCACGCTCACCCGGGTTGTGTTTTGCTTCCCGATGCGATTGGTCTATGTATCTACGGCACTTGAAAGACTGGTAGCCCCTCGATGAAAATGCGCGATACGTTCCTGAAGCCGATGCATCCGGAAGGGCGGAAATTTGTCGCGATCTTCGCGGCCATTACCGCCGTCCTGTTCCTGCTCTCCGCCTTTCTGGGCTGGATCGGGGTTGGGCTGACGGTCTGGTGCTACTATTTCTTCCGTGATCCGGTGCGGGCGACGCCAACGCGAGAGGGCCTGATTGTCAGCCCCGCTGACGGCGTCGTGTCCCTTATCGAGAAGGCCGTACCGCCGGCCGAGCTTGGCATGTCGGACGAGGCGCTGACCCGCGTGAGCGTCTTCATGAGCGTCTTCAATTGCCATGTGAACCGCGCCCCGATTGCGGGCCGGATCGCAGCGATCGCCTATCGTCCGGGCAAATTCTTCAATGCGTCGCTGGACAAGGCGAGTGCCGACAATGAACGCAACAGCCTGTGTATCGAAATGCCGGATGGGCGTCAGATCGCGGTTGTTCAGATCGCGGGCCTGGTCGCGCGGCGAATCGTCTGTTTTTCCTCCGAGGGGGACGGGCTGGAAACCGGCGAGCGATTTGGGTTGATCCGCTTCGGGTCGCGTCTAGATGTCTATCTGCCGGACGGTGTGCATCCGATGGTGAGCCTGGGGCAAACCATGGTCGCCGGGGAGTCGATTATCGCCGACCTGACCTCCGGGGAACCCGCGCGTTCGGCTCGGGTGGACTGAGCGATGCCCGACAACGCGACGGACAAGAAAAAAGACGTTCCCATCTTCCAGCTGCTGCCGAACCTGCTGACCATCATGGCGATTTGCGCAGGCCTGACGGCGATCCGGTTCGGCTATGAGGGAAACTATGAAATGGCTGTCCGCCTGATCGTGGCGGCCTGCGTTCTCGACGGGTTGGACGGTGGTCTGGCGCGCATGATGAAGGCCGAATCTCCGATCGGCGCGGAGCTCGATTCCCTCGCCGATTTTCTGAACTTCGGCGTGGCGCCCGTCCTGATCCTGCACAGTTGGACGCTTCAGGATTTCCGCGGCGCTGGTTGGCTGGCTGTCCTCACCTACAGCATTTGCTGCGTCTTGCGACTGGCCCGCTTCAATGTCAGCAGCCGACTGGAAACCGGCGCCCCACCGTCCGACTTCTTCGTCGGCGTGCCGGCGCCGGCCGGTGCGCTGCTTGTATTGCTGCCCATGGTGCTCTCCTTCGCCGTGTCCGATCTTGCCCTTGCCCCGCCCACCATCATCGCCGCCTATGTCTGCGTTGTCGGCTTGTTGATGATCAGTCGCATCCCGACATATTCCTTCAAGAATGCCGTCGTGGACCGCCGGAACACGAAATTCGTTCTCCTGGGCACCGTGCTCCTGACGGCGGCGCTGCTGACATATCTGTGGGCGACCCTGACCCTGCTGACATTCGCCTATATCGGCTGCATCATCTGGGGGCTCACATCTGTGCGCAGGTCACGGAAAGCCCAGCGGTGACGGAGTTTTGCCGGTAAAGGGCTGCAAATCCCCCGCCATCCGGACGCGCTTGGAAGGCGGCCCCTCAGAGCGAAACAGACGCCGCCGGTCTTCGCGTCAAAGACGCCAGCCCCCCCGTTTCGGCGCCTCAGGTTTTCGATTGGCGTGACCCGACAGCTAGATTTTGCTTGTCATGCGGCGTCGATAGTTTATCCGCGTCCTGAACAACAGAGCAGTAGGTGCATGACAGGAACTTCGGGCTGTAGGGGGGCGCAGCCCAGTCCCCAAAAAGCGAGCGACTGGGTCAGGATTCTGGCGAAGTACCGTGAGCCGAGCAATCGCCGTAGCACGTTTGAACTGGCGATTACCGCCATTCCATTCGTCCTTCTGTGGGGACTCGCCTGGTACGCGCTGTCGATCAGCAACTGGCTCGCGCTGGCGATCTCCCTTCTTGTCGCGCCATTCCTGCTACGCCTGTTTGCGATCCAGCACGATTGCGGGCACGGATCCTTCTTCAAGAACCGGGCTCTCAGCGACTGGGCCGGGCGCTGCATCGGTGTGCTCACCCTGACCCCTTACGACGTCTGGCGGCGGTCACACGCGATTCACCATAGCTCTGCCGGCAATCTGGGCCGCCGGGGAATGGGCGACATCCTGACCCTGACGGTCGAGGAATATGCCGCCCTGACGCCCTTTGGCCGGCTGAAATACCGTCTCTACCGCCACCCGATCGTTCTGTTCGGTTTTGGTCCGGGCTACCTGTTCCTGCTGGAGAACCGACTGCCGCTGGGGCTGATGGACGGCGCGAAATACTGGGTCAGCTCGATGGGCACCAATCTCGCCATCCTTCTGGCCGTTGCGCTGATCTGGTATCTCGGCGGGACGATGCCGCTTCTGCTGATCTTCCTGCCCTCGACCCTGATCGCTGCCACTGCGGGCGTTTGGCTCTTCTACGTGCAACACCAGTTCGAGCACACACAGTGGGAAGCGGAAGGCGACTGGCAGCTTCACGAGTCGGCACTGCACGGCAGCTCGCACTACGTCTTGCCGTCGCCGCTGCAATGGGTCTCCGCCAATATCGGGATCCACCATGTGCACCATCTCTACAGCCGCATTCCGTTCTATCGCCTGCCGGAAGTCCTGCGCGATCACGGCGAGCTGGCCGACAGCAACCGGATGACCATTCGCGAAAGCTTCTCAACGGTCGGCCTGAAACTCTGGGACGCCGAGACACGGCGGCTCGTCTCATTCTCCGAGGCCCACGCCCAACATGGGTGATGCCGGGACAGGGTCCTGAAGTGCTCCTGTTTGCGATGTGACCGTGGTCTAGTCCGGGGAACGCCCCCGGACGGCCCGGAGCCCTCCTCCCGGCCCTGCTCAACGGGTTGCCCCCTGGCACCACCCTGCCCCGAGCTATGGCGACGGCGTGGTGTATGCCGCCGGGATCGATCCGGTCCAGACCTCGTCATTCAACGTTCTGTCAAACGCAAACTCGAAGACCTCTTCCATGCGCAAAGGGTCAAAACTCAGGACATTTTCGGCCTCGGGCCATCCCTCGCGGATATAGGCCAGGTTGAAGCGATACCCCGCTTGCCGCGATCTCGCATGCGCCTTGGTGAGTTCCGAATAGGCGGCGGATTTGAACACCGAGCCGATGGCCTGCTTGGACAGGTCCGTGGCGCGGCCGGAACTGAGCTTGAACTCCGGCTCCAGTGAGATGTTCATCACGGCCCAGACTGTTCCGGCCCGCCCCGTCGCGTTCCGGACGAGGACCGGGTCCGGGATCCAGACCTGCGCGATTGTCCCGGCATCGACATGCAGCTCGGTCAACTCCCTCCCGTTCGATCTTGTTCGGATCGGTTGCGCCGGGAAGGCTGCGGGGATCGACGCCGCCGCAACGATGATGTCGACAATCGTTTCACGCGCGGTGTCCGAGCCTGAGGCGGCAATCGCGCCGATATCCCAGATTGCCATCCTTTGAGCATCGATATTTGCTGTCGCGACATACAATCTGCGTCCGTCGAGATGGGCGGCGGCGATCTCGTCAACCACGTCCTGCGTCACCACCTGGCGAACGAAGGCCTCGACCTTTCTCGCGCTGAACACGCCACTCACACCGGCCAGCGAGGTCGGGCTGACCGCAAGCCTGAAGCCGTCAGCATCCGCCTTGGAGAGCGCGGCCAACATGGGGTCGTAGCGTGACCCGAGAAATGCGATCGGGGCAATGACCGCCCCGATGCTCACCCCGGTCACGATTTCCGGAACCGGGCGTGTGCCGGTTTTCGTCCAGCCACTCAGAAGGCCCGCGCCGAATGCCCCGTCTGGTCCGCCTCCGGACAGCGCGAGGATGTCGATGCGCCCATCGGTGCCGGGCGTGACGTCGCTGAAGGCGCGTGCCTGGACCTCCGCCGGGCTGTCGGCCCAGAACCGTGCGGCGGGCGCCGATAACGGGCCGGCCGCATCGAGATCCTGCAAGGTGTAGGGGGCACGCTCGGGAGGACCACAAGCAGAGAGCCCAAACGCCAGCACACATGACGACAGGACCGCCAGGGAGACGCGCCGTGCGCAGGGCGCCGTGGGGTCCGCACGCCCGGATCGCCCCGGGACAGGGCGGCCGAAGCACCTGGAGATCACCTTGAGAGCCGATACCACCCGGGCCCTCGCATCCATCCGTCCCGGAGCGTCAGGGATGTGCGATCGTCGGATGTCCTTTCCCGCGCGCCACCTCACAATTGCCCCTCGACGGGCAGAAGCCCGGTCAATGTCGCAACGAATTTCCTCCAGGCACTTGCCCCCGGGTCGCTGAACTCGACCTCCCTGCGCGCGCCGTCATCGTAGACCCATGCAAGATTTCCCGCGCTCGTCGGCCGAACCACGTAGGTCAGCGGTGGAAGGGCCTTGATCAATGACCGCTGGAACTCTCCGCCAAGGGTCGGATCGTCGATGAAGATGCCGAATTCCGAGTTGATCTTGATCGAACGCGGGTCGAAATTCAGCGATCCGACAAAGAGTTTTCGACCGTCCACGAGCGCGAGCTTCGTGTGCATCGTGACCTTGGCGGCAGTGTCGTCGCCCGTGGAGACGGCAAGCGCATCCGCACGGATCTCGTAGAGCTCGACGCCCGCTGCGAGAAAATCCTTGCGGTGTCGCTTGTACCCTGCATGCACATAGGCATGATTGGTCGAGGCAAGGGAATTGGTGACGATCCGCACCCGGACCCCGCGCGCCGCCAGATCCGTGAAGAACCGCGCGCCCCAGTCCTCCGGGACGAAATAGGGCGTTACAAGCAGCACTTCCTCGCGCGCGCCCGCCATCGCGTTCAGGAGATCCTGGGCGAGAATCCGTTCTCCCTCGGCAACCGGGACCTTCAGCTTGTCCGGCATGTCGTTGCTCACGCGAATATCGGCAAAAAACGGTCGGTGTTTGCCGGCGCGCAGGTCGGCGAGATAGCGGGAGTTGGTCGCACGCCGGTACAGCCCGGCCAGGGCCTCGGCCTCGCGGGCCTCGAGATCCTGCTGGATCTGACCAAGCTTCGGCGCCTCCTTGGCCGCAAACGCGCCCAAGGGAACAGAGAGCGGATCGTTCCAGTAGATGTCGAACTGATCGGCGATATCCTGCACAGCAGGGCCGGCCACGAACATGTCGAAATCCGTGAACTCCGCCGTCGCATCAACCTGATAATACTCGTCGGCCAGGTTGCGCCCGCCGACGATCCCCATACTGCGATCGACCGTCATCGACTTGTTGTGCATGCGTCGGTTGACGCGGCCAAAGTCGACCAGGAAATTCCAGACTTTCATACTGTTGCGGGACAGAGGGTTCACCAGCCGGACGTCGACATCGGGGTGGGCATCCAACAAGGCGAGTTGGCGATCGCTGGCTGTCGTGAACACGTCGTCCAGCAAGACCCGAACCCGAACGCCGCGCTCGGCCGCCTCCAGCAGCGCCAAGGTGATCAGCGCGCCAGCAAGGTCCGGTTTGAGCAGGAAATACTGCATGTCGATGGAATGCACCGCGGCATCGATTATCCGCAGCCGCGCTCCGAGCGCGTCGTTCCCGTCCACCAGCGGAACGAGGGCTGATTGACCGGGATGTGCTGCGATCTCGCGCTGGATCTGCGTCCCGACATGCCGGGAGACCGGAAGATCCGTGGAGAGAGACCTCTCGCGCGGCGCATCGAACGGAACATTGGTGCAGCCGAACAGCAAGCCGCATGCGAGTGCACTGGACAATACCCGACCGATACGCATTCCGAGTGCCCTCTTCCTTTGATCCCACGCCATGCAAGGCCGTGAACGCCCCGGTTGCGCCGGGGCCAGGGTGGTTGATGTCAGGTGACCATATTCATGTTTTCTTCTCGATCATAGGCTCCGCTGGCGCAACCTGTCTCGGTGGTGCCGAGACGCCATCCTGCAGTGATCCAGTCCCATGACACGTCCCCTGCCCGCTCGACAGCCAGTGACAGCGCTGACCGAGATGACCGCGGCCTGCCCCGCCAACCACTCACTCCCTGAACGCGACCTCATCACTTGCCAACAAGTGCTCGACCCATTCCGGAACGCGCATCCCATCGACGACTTTCTGATCCTGTGCGAGCTCTGCCGCCTTGATGCGTTCGAGCTGTTCAATCACCTCATCGAGGCGCTCGAACGGCACGACAACCACACCATCCCGATCGGCCACGATCATGTCACCGGTTTCAACCTCCTGAGCGCCAATCTGGATAGGAAATCCAACGGCGCCGGGCCCGGACATATGAGGCGACGCGGGCGTAATTCCGGTACACCAGACTGGCAACCCGACCGAAACCAGCCCGGGATAATCTCGCAGCGGACCGTCGGTGACAAACCCCGCCGCGCCGCAGTTCTTCATCATTCCGACCAGACCATCTCCGCCCGCCGCACAGCCAGAATGGGCCGCGAACGAAGACACGACCACGTCCCCCGGCCGAATGAACTTCAACGACGCGAAGACGGCAAGAACGTCACCGGCCCCACATTCCGCTGTCAGCGCCGTACCTGCGGCATTGCAGTCGAGATCCTGACCACCGCCCAGGGGTTGGATGTTGAGAGAAAGCGCCCCCGCGCCAAACATGGCATCAACAACAAACCCGGTCGCGACCCCTTGAAAAGCCGCAATCTGGGCTTCGGACGGACGGCGGAGATCTTTTCGAATTGTCAGCTTTGGGGGGGCCTCGATCACGTGGACATCCTTTTTCTACTTGTCGCGGATGACGGGTCTTGCGCGTTCGGCCACGTTAGATGACAGGCTGGGCGTTGTCGACGTGCGCTCGGCGGTGAAATCGGATCGAGGTCCGAACCCGATCCGGTCCTGCGCTGCGTTTCAAAGCGCGTTCCGGCGGCAACACAGGCCGCGCGATCTTCCTTTGGGATTGAGGCGGCATTCCTTGGCCTGCTACTGGATCTATATGTTGTTGTCGCGAAGAGAAACACTACTCGGGTTGGCCTGCGCAAGCCTTTCAGCCTGCACGGTCGGTCCCGATTTCGAGCAACCGGAGATGGAGTTTCCCGCCCGTTTTCCGTCCAGCGCCGAGACGGCATCACGCAGCCGTGGATCTCAAGCCTGGTGGACCGCGTTCGAGGATGATGCAATCGACCAGATCGTCGAGCTCGGCTTGCGACAGAACCTGGACGTTCGGGCCGCGCTCAAACGGATCGAACAAGCCCGGGCCATCGCTGCCGGCGCTGGATACCCGGTCAGCGGGTCCGCGCGTGTTTCGGAGGGCAAGATCGCCGACAGCAGCGATGGGCAGACCCAATCCGCATTCGGCCGGGTCGAAGCCACATGGAAGCTCGACCTGTTCGGCGAGCTTCGCCGGGAACGGGAGGCGGCCGGCTACAAACTTGACGCCGCCTATGCCGATGCAGACGTCGCGCGGCTCGTTTTGATTGAAGAAGTGATCACGGCCTATGTCGATCTGCGGTTCGCGCAGGAACTCATACGTACCAACCTTACAGAGACCAAATCTCGCGAGAAAACCCTTGAAGCGACGCAGAACCTGTCAGGCGAAGGCGGCGCAAGCGAACTCGAGACCGCGCAAGCGCAGGCCCTGCTGGACAACACGCGCGCACAGAAACCGGAATTCAGGATCCTGTTTCATACGTCGATGAATCGGATCATCGCCCTTCTTGGAGAAATGCCTCAACTGCCTCGACCCAGTCTGGATCGCAAGGCGCCTCAACCGGTTGCCAGGACCAATCTCGTGCAGACCGGTGTGCCCGCTGATCTGATCAGGAACCGGCCGGATGTTCGCAAGGCAGAACGGGACTACGCGGAGGCGCTCGCGCTTGCCGGTGTCGCCGAGGCACAGATCTATCCAGATCTGTTTCTGAGCGGCAATGTGCAGGTCAATTACGACCTGCTTCTTGGCACCGACCTTCCGTCGCGGTTCATCCGGGCCGGACTGGACGTTCCGCTGTTCGACCTTCCGGAGCGAAATGCCCGGGCGCGGGCGGCGCTTGCACGGGCCGAAGAACTGCTGGAGGTCTGGAAGAAAAAGGTCGTGAACGGGGTCGAAGACGTCCAGAATGCCCTGTTCGGGATGAAGAACCACGAAGATGCGGTCGCGGCCACGGAACGGGCGTCAATATCTCAGACGCGCGTGCTGGAGCTGGCCCGTGAAGGCTACATCAAGGGACAAACCGATTTCCTTCAGGTGCTCGACGCGGAACGCGCCGCGCTCTCGGCGGAGAACCGGCTTGCGGAAGACCGCAGAAATCTTGCGCTGGATTTCGTGAACCTGAATGTCGCCCTCGGAGGACGTTTTAGCTGAAACGTAGACCGGCAACGTCCCGCTTGCGTTGCCAACAAGAGAAAACGCCCTGGCCTCCAATCACGGCCACCCCGGCGTCGTTCCCCCTGTATCCTGCCCCGGAAGGCAGCCATCGAGGTTGACCCGACACCGCCGGGCACACCTCTTGCTCCCGATTGGCTCCTGTCAGGCCGCCGGCCAGACCGATTGCAGCTTCTCCCCCGCGAGCAGCCGGTCGCGGCAGGCGGCTTCGTCCTTACCGAGGGCTTCAGCCGCCTCGACCACGGATAGGAGTTTGTCCTTCGCAATGACCAGGACACCGTCGATATCGGCGAAGATCACGTCGCCCGGGCGGATCGTGACGCCGCCGATGGTGATCGGGACCTGGCTTTCCCTCGGTTCCTTCTTGCCGGTGACCCCGACCGGGCTGAGACCCGCCGCAAAGAGCGGATATCCCATCTCGCGGACCTCGGCGATGTCACGGACGGTGCTGTTGACGATGGTCGCGACCAGTCCGCGGGTCTTGGCGCCGGTGGACATCAGCCCGCCCGTACAGGACCCCGCGGCGCAGGATGCCTCGACCACCATGATCCCGCCTTCGGGCGCGCAATCGATGGCATTGTGATAGACATCTTGCGGCATGCCGCGCCGCTGAGACGGGCCAAACAGCACCGTCACGGCCGGCCCGCAGACCACGGCGCCGGGTTCCAGCGCGCCAAAAAGCGAAAGGCCCGGCAGGTAGCCCCAGAGGCCGAGGCTCTCCATGCTGTCATGCACATCGCCCGAATACCATTTCTTCAGGCGCTCGATGGCGTCCCAGTCGGTGTCCGAGTAGTCGAACTTTTCCATCTCAGTCGTCCTTTTCCTGCGGCTGCCTGAGTGCGATTTCGAGATAGGCGGCGCTGTTGTCGATATGCTCGCGCACCGCGTCTGCGGCGGCGGCGGGATCGCGCGAAGCGATCCGGTCGTGGATGCGGGCGTGTTCTTCGTAAGCCCGCTCCAGGGATTTGCTCGGCACCCGGCTGGACACCCGAATGACGCTGATGATCAGATCGAAGAGATGGCGATAGAGCTCGGTCAGAATGGCATTATCAGCCGACGCCACGAGCGCGGCATGAAAATCCGCGTCGCGTTCGGCGAAGAGCTCGTGATCGTCGGAATCGGCGGCCGCGCGAAGCTCGGCCAGCGCTCGGGAGAATGCTGGCCCGATCGGTTCCTCTCGATGGGCAAGGCTCTCGGCAACCTCCACCTCGATCATCCGCCGCACATCCATGAGCTGACGCAGATAACCCGGATCGGAGGCGAAAAGCTGGTGCAGGCTGGTCGCCAGAGTGCCAAGAAACTGCGACACGTCATTGCGCACGACCACCGTGCGCTCACCATGCCGGCGCCGCACAAGGCCCTTGGTCTCCAGCACCTGTATCGCCTCCCGCACCGACCTGGTCGAGACGCCGAAGGATTGCGCAATCGCACTTTCGGCGGGAAGCCTGTCACCGACGGAAAGCTCGCCCGCGAGTATCTGTTCTTCCAACTCCTCGGCGACGGACGCGTGCAGACGCTCCCGTGCCGGCGGCTTGCGCAAGTCCTTCGGTGTCACCACGCCGTGAATCCTCCATCAAGTACGAGATTGGCTCCCGTCATATAGCTCGAAGCCTCGGAGCCAAGAAACTGCACGATCGGCCCGAATTCCTCAATCTCGGCCTGCCGCCCCATCGGAACGCGTTCGAGGAAGGCATCGATGAACTCCTTGTCGAAACTGCCGGTCTTGACGCCGCCGAAGGTCACGAGGTTCACCCGGACGCCTTTTTTCGCCCAGTAGGTCGCGAGATAGCGGGTCATGTTCACAAGGCCGGATTTCGAGGCCGCATAGGAGATTGCCTTGATGAAGGGTTCTCCGTCACGCTCTTCGCGATAGGCGTAGAGCGCCTGGTTGGGCGAGACCATGCCATACATCGAACCCACCATGATGATCGACCCGCGACCGGCTTCGGCCATTTTCGAGCCGACGACCTGCGTTGTCAGCATGACGCCGGTCAGGTTGGTGTCGATGATTTCGTCCCAGAATTTCTGCGGATAGACCTCGAAGGGCGCGTTCTGCTCGGCGCCGCCATCGGGCTTGGAATCGATGCCTGCATTGTTGACGAGGATATGCGGCACGCCCCAATCGGCGATAAGCTGTTCCGTCGCCGCTTCCAGCGCCGCCTTGTCGCGCACACTGGCCTCGTAGACCCGGACGCTGTCGGCCATGTCGCCATATTTCTCCGCGATCTGTTCGCGAGAGAAGGGGCGGCGGGAGAAGATCGCCACCTTGGCGCCGGCCTCGACAAGCGAGGTGGTGAATTGCGTGCCGAGCTGGCCGAGGCCCCCGGTAACGATGGCAACCTTGTCTTTGACGCTGAACGGATTTTCCATGATCGTCTCGCTTTCCTTGTATCTTGAGAAGCCCTTGGAGCTTCAGGAGGCATTCGCCGCACGGCCACGCCAGCGCACCAGCCCGCGCAGGAGCGGCAGAAGCAGCAGCAGGCAGACCACCACGCCGAGCACGGCGGCAATTGGGCGTTCGAAGAAGCCGAGAAGATTGCCGTCGGCGATCTGCATCGACATGATGAAGTTGCGCTCCAGCACCGGCCCGAGCACCAGCCCGAGGATGATGGGCGCGATGGGGAAGCCATTCTCTTCCAGAAGGTACCCGGCGAGGCCCGCGGCGAGCATGACACCGACGCCGAACATCGTGTTGTTGATGGCGAAGCTGCCGACGATGGAGAAAATCAGGATGATCGGCACGATCACCGCGCGCGGCACGGCCAGGATGTGGCGGGCGGAGCGGATGGCGAGATAGCCCAGCGGGATGAGCAGCAGGTTTGCCAGGAAGAAGGTCATGATGATCGCGGTCGGCATCGAGGGGTTCTCGGCGAAGAGACGCGGGCCGGGGTTCAGGCCTTTCATGAAGAGCACGCCGACGGCGATGGCGGTCACGGCGTCGCCGGGGATGCCGAAGACAAGCGCGGGGATCCAGGCCGAGGAGAGGCCCGCATTGTTGCAGGAGGTCGCTTCCACGAGACCTTCCTCGTGCCCGGTTCCGTATTTCTCAGGCGTCTTGGAGAAACGGCGGGACATGCCATAGGCGATCCAGGCGCCAACATCGCCGCCAACCCCGGGCAGTGCGCCGACGGATGTGCCAAGCGTCACGCCGCGCAGGAAGCTGAACGGGTAGCGCTTGAACAACCTGCCGATGCCCTTGTAGGGCCGCGCTGCGCCGAGCTTGGGAGGTGGCGGAAGGGTCGCATTGGAGGAATATCCGCGCAGGATCTCGGCGAAGGCGAACATGCCGATCATCACGGGAATGAAGCTCACCCCGCCCATGAGTTCGACCGAGCCGAATGTGAAACGCGGCTGGCCGGAGGTCACGTCGAGCCCCACGGTGGCGATCAGCAGGCCGATGAGCAGCGAGATGAAGCCGCGCGCCGGGTCGCGCGAGGAGACCAGCGCCGAGGTCATCAACCCCAGCATGGCCAGCCAGAAGAATTCGAAACTGGAGAAGTTGAGCGCGATGCGCGCCAGCGCCGGGCCGATGACGAGCAGCGCCAGCGCCCCCACGAGGCCGCCGCACGCAGAGAAGAAGATCGAGATCGACATGGCCAGTTCGGCCTTGCCCTTGAGGGTCAGCGCATAGGCTTCGTCGACATAGGCCGCCGAGGCGGGCGTGCCGGGGATGCGCAGCAGCGCGCCGGGGATATCGCCCGCGGTGATCGCCATCGCGGTCGTGGCCACGATGGTGGCGATTGCGGGAACCGGCGCCATGTAGAAGGTCACGGGCACCAGAAGCGCGGTCGCCATTGTGGCGGTCAGACCCGGGACCGCGCCGATGAAGAGGCCGTAGATCGCACCGCCGGCAACGGCCAGCAGGACGTCGGCCTGCATCACGATGCCGAGGGCGGTCAGGAACGTGTCAGCGTCCATTGGGGGGCACCTCTATTTCACCAGGGAAGCGGGATCAGGCCGGCCGGTAGCGGCACATGCAGCATTTCGCCGAAGACGAACTGCGCGACGAGGACCGTTCCCAACACGGCAGGGACGGCGACGATGAGGCGCGCTCGGGCGAGGATCATCAGCGGCAGGCAGAAGAGCAGCCCGTAGAGCGGCAGGCCGAGCGTGTCCAGCAACGGGATGGAGGCGGCCACGCCCAGGATGGTCCAGACCGCACTGAGGACGCCGCGTGTGCGGCCATTCCAGGCGCTCAGGTCGATCCAGGGGGCGGTGCCGGCAGCGGCCACGCCCGCCCAGAGGATCTTGAGGCCGAAGCCCATCATGCCAAGCCCGATCAGGATTGGCATGAGATCCGGCCCATAGGTCGTGCCCGGGACGGAGGAAAGGCGCCGCGCGGCGAGGATCGTCGCCAGGCCGAGAAGCGAAAAGAACAGCCCGACAAGCCTGTCATCGATACGCACGGCGCCCTCCCGTCACTTCTCTTCGACGGCCAGGCCGACGGCCTTCATCGCCTCGACCAGCCCGGTGCGGGAGGTCATGACGGTGTCCGTGAAGGTGGCGGCGTCCTGGTAGGCGACCGAGAAGCCGCGCGAGGCCATGAACTCCTTGAAGTCCGGATCGGCCGTGATCTCCGCCAGCGCGCTCGACAGCGTCGAGGTCACTTCCTCGGGCAGATCAGCGGGACCGGCGAGGCCGCGGAACGGCAACGGCGACCATTTGATGCCGAAGACCTCGTCGGTCGTCGGAAGGTCGGGGAAGACTTCGGTCCGTTCACCGGAGATCACCGCAAGTGTCTTGGCTTCGCCGGCCTCGACCAATGTACGCGCCTCGGCGGGCGAGGTGGAAACGACGTCGATGGCGCCAGCGGCGAGCTGTTGCATCGCGGGAGAGGAACCTGCGGATGCGACCCAGGGGCTGGCCTCGGTGTCGCTTCCCAGTTCCTTGAGCAACCCGACCCAGGCTAGGTGCGAGAGACCACCGCGATTGGCGCCGGACGCCTTGATCTCGCCGGGATTGGCCTTCACGTATTCGACAAGATCCTCGACCGTCTCGTAGGGCGCGTCGGCGCGGACATTGATGCCGATCGGATCGGCGTTGAAGCGACCGATCAGGGTGTAGTTTTCAGGTTCTGCGCCGGGGATGCCCTGCGCCTTGTACATCGTCGTCTCGATGGTGATGACGCCCAGCGTGTAGCCGTCGGCCGGGGCGTTGGCGATAGTGATATGGCCCACAAGGCCGCCGCCGCCGGTGCGGTTGACGACGTTGAAGGGCTGGCCGAAGCGCTCTTCGAGCTGTTGGGCCAGGGTGCGTGCCGTTGCGTCGGTTCCGCCGCCCGCGGACCATGGAACAACGATCGTGACGGCCCGTTCGGGCCATTCTGCCTGTGCCGCACCGGCCAGGCCACAGAGTGCGAATACGCCCGCCGAGACGGCGACGATTGCATTTTTCATGTTGGGTTCCTCCGTTAGCCGGCTCCTCCCGCCGGCAAAGTCGCTCTGGAAAGCGCAGGAGTCTTATCTTATGACATAAGTCATATGTCAAGAGATGGCATGTCGCCAACCATAGGCCCGGATGACGCACCCCGCCCCACACGACCCCGTCTTATTCAGGACAGACGTCATGGTCCTCCCCCCCGTGCAAGGGGCACGCCGGGAGCCAGCATTGTCGTTGAATTCGAGAAGACGCTCGATCTCCCGCACTGGCTCAATTCGGGACGGATGATCGGCCCGCAAATGGCGAGCGCCGCTCTGGCACAGTCAAGGCCCGCCACCGGGTCGCTGCGCGACAGGACCGGTGTTTCAACCGGCTGTGGAGCTGGGGCTATCAAGATCGAGTTGCCGCACTGCGTGCCGAGTGGTCGACATGATGACGTGCCCGATTGGAAATATCTGCACTTGTTTTTTAAGCCGAAGGCGGGTGATGTGATTTCAAAGGCCATTTCAGGACCTGTGGGCGCGACGACTCGCGCCGACCGGGCCCATCCTGAACAGGGCCCCGGCGACTCTTTCGGAGCCGAACCACCGGAGGCCTTTCGTGCCTTCAAAGCCCAGAAAGGACAATTCGTGCAGAGATTTGTTGCTTCCGGAATGATTGTCGTCCTGACAACAACGTCGGTGTTCTCGCAGCCCGCATTCACCACCGCGAACGTCAATTTTCGCTCCGGACCCGGCACATCCTACGGGACAATCGGAACCATCCCGGAGGGCGCAGAGGTCGACCTGTCCGATTGTGACGAGTCCGGAAGCTGGTGCGCGGTCGAATTCGAGGGCCAGACAGGCTTTTCCAGTGGCAAATACCTGCAATTGGCCGAGGCGGAAGACGACCTTGGCTGGCCGCGCGCGTTTGACCTGTCCGATGGCAGCTTCATCGTCCTGCACGAGCCGCAATATTCCGAATGGGACTCGGTCGAGAATCTCGAAGCTCTGATCGCGGCCGAGTATTACCGTTCGGCCGAGGCGGAACCCGTCTTCGGCGTCATCGGGCTTGCCGTCAAACTGCGCCGCACCGACGATCCGGATGCCGTTGCCATGTCCGACCCGACCATTTCGCGGGTGGATTTCGGCACCTTGGGCCGAGAGGCAGTGAGCGCCCTGTCTGTCGATGTGGGCGACCTTCTGCCAACAGGCGAGATCCTTGTGCCAACCGAACGGGTCGCGGCGAAACTGGCGGATATCGATGAACAGACGGATGTTGATGGCCTGACCTTCGATGCCCCGACCGTCTTCATCTCCGACGGTCCGTCGCGGTTGCTGATGACCGATGGCGAGCCCGTCTTCGCACCGGTTGGCGGCACATCGACGGCGGAATTCGTCGTCAATACCAACTGGGACCTGTTTCGCACCGACGGCACGCTCTATCTCCGCGACGAAACACATTGGCTCACGGCCGCCGAGATCACAGGCCCCTGGGAGGCGACGCAAGAGCTTCCCGAGGCCCTGTCCGCGCTGCCGGATGACGGCTCCTGGGACGACGCGAAGGCGGCCGTGCCGGGCACCCCCTATGACGACGCCACCCCGGAGGTGTTCTATGCCGATGCGCCGGCCGAACTGATCAACAGCGATGGCCCGCCGGTTTACGAAGATGTCCCGGGCGGAGATCTGGAATGGATGTCAAACTCGGAATCGGACGTGTTCCGGCTCAAGTCCTCGGGCGTGTATTACTACCTTGTCTCCGGGCGCTGGTTCAGCGCGCCGTCACTGGATGGGCCATGGACTTTCGCGACCGAAGACCTCCCGGCGGACTTCCTCGCTATTCCGGATGACGTTCCGTATTACTCCGTGCGCGCCTCCGTTCCCGATACGTCGGAGGCCAAGGAGGCAAGGCTGCGGGCGTCCATCCCGGAGGTGGTCGAAGTCAGCCGCGACATGATCGAGATGCCGACGGTTGTCTATGATGGCGAGCCGGTCTTCGAGCCGATCGAAGAAACCGATCTCAAGCTTGCGGCCAACACCGAAAGCCAGGTGATACAGGTCGGTGCGGCCTATTTCCTGATCCTCGACGGCATCTGGTTCACGTCCAGCTCGCCGGAAGGACCGTGGGAGATCGCCGAGAGCGTGCCCGAGGCAATCTACGAGATTCCGCCCAGCTCCTCGGCCTACAACACCACCTATGTCCGCATCTACGAGAGCAGCCCGATGCGCGTCTACTACCGCTACCATCCGGGGTACTGGTGGTCCTTCCTCGCCTGGGGCGTTCTGGTCTACGGCACCGGCTGGCGCTATCGTCCGTACTACCGGTACAGCCGCTATCCCGTGTATTACCCGCGCCCGATCACGTTCGGCTCGCGCGCCTATTACAACCCGGCCCGGGGCGCATATGGTCGATACGGCTATGGCTACGGCCCCTATCGCGGACTGGCCGCAACGTCGGTCTTCAACCCGACCAATGGAAACTACGCACGCGGCGCACGCGCCTGGGGCGATAACGGCCAGCGTGGCTTCATCGCTGCGGGCTCTCCGGCGAACAAGGCCGGCGTGGTCGCGCGGGGCGGCAACGGCGCTTATGGAAGCTGGGGATCGGCCGTCATTCGCAAGGGTCCGGAGGTCGGAAAGATCTCCGGCGGATCGACGGACAAGGGCCGTGGCGTGAAGTGGGACAGCACCAAGGGGACCGGTTTCGCGGTCTCCGGTCGCCGTGGAAACGTGCTCGCCGGAAACGACGGCAGCGTCTACCGCAAATCCGGGGACGAATGGCAGAAATGGGATGGTGACGGCTGGGGTGGAGTCGCTCCGCCCGAACGGAGCGAAATCCGTGGATCGGACCGCGCCTCGGCCCTTCAGGACCGCGCAGGTGGTGCATCTGCCCTGCAGGACCGCGCAGGCGGTGCGGCTGCAGCGGGGGCCGCGGCTGGCGTGGCTGCTGGCGCCATTCAAAACAGGCCTGCAGGATCCCGACCGAACCAACCCGCGGCTGGCACAAACCGCCCTGCGGCTGGCGCAGACCGCCCCGCAACCGGCGCAAATCGCCCGGCGACCGGGAATACACCGACCCGAAAACCATCCAACCTTCCGCAGGTGAACCGACCTTCGACGCAACCCGCAGCGAAAGCGCCTGCACGCACGCAGCAAAGCAGGCCACAAACCAAACAACGGGCGCCGTCCAACGTGCAGCGGGACAGCCAGGCACGCCAAAAGGCGAACCAGCGATCGATGCAGAAATCCGCCCCAAGGAAGGCCAGCCCGCAGCGGTCGCGCCCGTCTGGAAGCAGGCCGAGCGGCGGCGGCAGAGGTGGCGGGCTGCGGAGATAGGAGGCCCCGGCGTGCAACTTGCGGAGGTCGCGGATGCCCTGTCAAGAGAGAGGGGGTCGCCGGAATCGGACCAGGAGGTTGCGTGGATCGCAGCCTTTGGATGACGTTGACAGCCGTTTGCGGCAAATGGCAAGCCGCCCTTGGAACGCCGTGAAAAAGGGTTCAAAAACAATCCAATGCTGTTAAAGAAACGGCCCAACGACCTGCGGGATGTGACAAGGATCTTCAATGCCCGAGCTAAAGCTGTCCGACCAAATTCAGTCCATACGGGAACTGAGGAGAAGAACTCCGCAGAACTGGATGAAGCCATTCTTCAACAAGGAAGCTGGCCGCCAATTTGTTTCCAAGTTCGGCCTGCAGGGACCAGAGGTGTATTTCAGGTTCGATTCTATCGACGACCTGCCCGAAGTTGAAGACCTCCCACGTTCCTGTGTTGTCAAACCCGTCAATGGCAATGGGAACCGCGGTGTTTTCTGTATCAAGGATGGTTGGGAAATTCTGGACAACCAACCGGTCACCCGGAAGCAGATTCTAGAAAGCTTTGTGAAGCATGAAGTGATCACCAACTCCAAGGTTATCGTGGAGGAGCTTGTCACCGATTATTCCAACAGGAGGGGGCTTCCGCGTGATTTCAAGTTTTACAACTTCGGCAGCCGGTGTGCCTTCATCCATATCGTCGAACGGAATCACAGGAAAGATCAGACCAAGAATAGACACTGGTTTTTGAAGGAAGATCGCAGCCCGTTCGAATATCGGTTCATCTCCACTCAAAGGCACTGCAAGGAAGAAATTGAACTGCCTTCATACTTTGATGAGATGTTGCGCATGGCGAAGAAGATTTCAGCCCATATGAACTCCTTTGTGCGTGTGGATTTATACGCATCGACCGATGGCCCTGTTTTTGGAGAACTCACTGCATTTCCGCATGGTGGCAACGGATACATGGAAGACGCCGATGTCTTTCTGGGTCAACAATGGCGTGGGTATTACGGGGGATCTCATTTGGATTTCGTGAAGTACTTCAGGGAGTACATCAAAGCTCGGCTGCATGTGCGGTGACGTGCGTGTGGCATCGGCAACCGCCGGTTTGCCTCATGATGGCCCCTGTGCTCGCGCCGTCCCTCGGAAGGAGCTCGCGAGCAATAGAACTGCCGTAATCCCCCCCGGCTAGAGAGCGGGCGCTCGGCAGAAAATGCACGAACGCCCGATCCAAGGTTTCAGAAGGGCTTGGAGCCGCCCGAGGCCGCTCCAAACGATTTTGTCGATCACTGCTTGGCTTCGGCGCCACCACAGTTGCACTCGTCCCCGCTGCTCGCAAAGCTCATCAGTTCGATATCGCCCGGGCGCCAGGTCTGATCGAACCAGGGCTCAAGCGGACCATAGAGCCGGAAGATCGTGTTCCAGCCCTTTCCCGGCACTGTCTGAACCCAGTTGCTTTCCTTGCCTTCCGGAGCTTCGGGCGCGAAATAGATATCGTAGGATCCATCCTCGTTCTGGACCACGTCGCTGTCATTGCTGCCAATGGCCGGGAATTGATCATCGGTCTGCAGCATCGACCGGGTCTGGTTGTCGTAGAGCGTGAAGGACCAGAAATCCTCGGCCGGGACATCGGCGGGGACGTTCACCTTGTAGGTCTTGCCACCATCCAGCGGATTTCCGTTCGAATCCCGATAGGTGAAGGCGTATTGCGACCCCTTGCCAACCGCTTTCAACGCCATCGCCGGTGTCACGCCGGTTGCATAGAAATGGAAGGCCGCCCGGATATCATGGACCGTCACACCGTCGATCTCCCAGGTATAGGCACCGCCGGGAAAGGCCGTCTGCCAGTAGCTTTCGCCGGGATACCAGTAGAAGCGCTCATCGCGCGGTTTCGAAATGATGGTCTTGACGGTCACGGCCCCTGCGGCGGCGGCGGCTTCCAGGATCGGCTGCATCCGCGAATCCGGCGCAAACTCCTGCCCTTTGACGATGCCGATGGCCGCGAGATGGCCCAACAGCTCCGGACGTTCCCCCATCAGCGGCTCACGCTGGACCACTGCGTTGATCTCGTCGAAGATCTCCAC
Source organism: Tropicimonas sp. TH_r6 (assembly GCF_033101155.1). Taxonomy (NCBI): domain Bacteria; kingdom Pseudomonadati; phylum Pseudomonadota; class Alphaproteobacteria; order Rhodobacterales; family Roseobacteraceae; genus Tropicimonas; species Tropicimonas sp. TH_r6. The sequence continues at coordinate 2,720 of NZ_JAWMPX010000011.1, read as the reverse complement.
ATCCATCCGGTGGATCGTGTTGAAGAGCTTGCCCGAGACATTGACGAAGGTCATCTCCGGCGGGTTCTCGGCCTGCGAAAGCGGATAGATCTTGAAGCGCTCCTTGGTCTGGGAAACGGCCTTGTCTGTCGTTCCATCCTCCTGGTAGCCGCGCCACAGGACCCAGTTCCCATAGGTGTTCGTCTGCGCGACATGATAGCCCTCCGGCACGTCGCCCTCATGTCCCGGCGGCAGGATCAGGAACTTGCCCCCCTGCCCTTCATCCGGTCCGAGATTTCCGAAGTCGGTCACATAACGGAACCAGGCGTCATTGAGAAAACCGAGAACATTCGGCGGCGTCTCGATGACCATCGGTTCATCGCCGAGTTCGAGCCAGGACATCATGTAGACGCTGGTGGTGTTGGCGGTGAGGAACAGCGCGCGCGAATCCATCAGGCCTTCGAACAGGATGGCCGTGGTGTTGGCGGGTCCGAACTCGAGGATACCCGTGCGCAGGCCTTCCATCGACGCGATCTTGGTCCCGTCGAGAACCGTCTGATAGGCGTGGGTGAAGTCCAGAAGGTTGTAGATCTTCTGCGCGGATTCCGTATCCGGGACACCGTCGAAGAAGTTCAGTTCCCCGACCCGCGTTTGGATATTGTCCGGCGTGGTGATCCCTTCCGGGAACTCCGTCGTCATTTCCATCCTTGGTACATCCTGCGCCGAGGCAAGACCTGCGACACAGACCGCTGCTGCCAGCGCTGTCGCTCGCGAAAGTTTCCAGATCACGTTTTTTTCTCCTCCCGATGGGCCTGCAATGCGCAACCCCTGATGACTGTAACTCAAAACAACCGAAGGGCGAGTGCCCGCCGGTCGGCAAGCGCATTTTTCTTCAGATTTCGACACCCGACTTTCCATCGAGGCCGTATCGATCGCCGCGCAAGATCCGAGCGCTGGCGGGAATGACAGCCCGATGGGACCGTGCGGCCCTCCGTCCGGTGGCGCCAAATTCAGTTCAATCCCTTTGTGACATCCGCGTTTTCACCCGCCAAACGAGACAACACTGACACTGTGTTCTCGGGCCGCCGCCCCCGGAACGCTCGAAGCCCGATTGCCATTCGATGCCGACATGCGGAGAAAACGTCCCATCATCGGCTTCGACCCTAGCCCCCCTTTGCCACGGTGCAATCGATGGGTATCGATAGTGGATATGAAAAACATCGATTTCGCGTCGCTTGACTGGCAGCTGCTCAACACGTTCCTGAAGATCCATGAGGAGTGCTCGGTCTCAGGGGCCGCCTTGCGGCTTGGGTTGCAGCAATCCACGGTGAGCCATGCTCTCGGCCGTCTCCGAGCCATCTTCGACGACCCGCTCTTCGTTCGCTCCGGTCAGAAGATGGTGCCGACGGAGCGCGCCCTGGCTCTGCAACCCAGGGTTCGGACGATCCTCGACGACCTGCAGGGCCTCGCCGATCTGAGGCCGTTCGACCCGCGAGAAGAGGAAATGTCATTTATCGTCGCCGCAAACGATCTGCAGCGCGACCTGATCTTTCCCAGTCTGCTGCGCGACCTGACGCAGGAGGGAATCAGCGTCGCGTTCGAGTTCATTCCTTCCGGCCACCCGGCGCCGGGCATGATGCGCGACGCAAGATGTCACCTCGCCCTGACCCCGTTTCCACCTGATACCACCGACATCCTGCAAAAGGCGATCCTGCATGGTCGCATGATGTGCTTCTATGACGGCTCGATACGAAAGCCACCGAGAACCTGGGAGGAGTACTGCGCCGCAGACCGCCTGACGGTTCGTTTTCCGGATGGCGGAACCTCCCTGCGGGCGCTGACCGGAATCGACACGTCCCGGATCCGGGACGCCCATGTCTCCGTGCCAAACTTCAATGCGATGCCGGCCTTCCTCAGGGGCACGAATTTGCTGGCAACAGAAATAGATCTCATGAAACGCGCCGCGCTGGCCGAATTCGACATGGCGCCACTTCCCAAACCCTCAGATCCCGTGACGATTTTCATGACATGGCATCAACGGAGCACGAACGACCCCGCCCATATCTGGCTGCGAGATCGGATCGAGGAAACAGCAAGGCGGGTCATGGCTGCCAATCCGGAGCCCTGAAAGAGCGATCGGATGGATCGGGAATAGCTTCTGATCCTCTCAACCTGGATCGAAATCGCCCCGGAACCCCATGGATCTGTCTCTGTCTCGCAGCGTGAAGCACAGCGGAGTGTCCCGTCCTAATGTGGTCGTCCCGAACCGACCTGCAGCTCTTGAAAGACCCGTCACCGTGTCTGCGCCGAATGGCCGTCGCGGTCCTTCGTATCTGACATGCTGCGTCTGTATTCCGACGGGGACAGGCCCACTTCCTTCCTGAACGCCTTGCAGAAATAGTTCGCGTCGTTGAAGGAGAGGTCGAGTGCGATATTACCGATTGGCAGGTCACTGCTGGCCAAAAGGTCCTTGGCCCGCGTGATGCGCCGTTCCCGTATGTAGGAGACGAAGTTCGCGTCCATCTCCTTACGGAACAGACGGCTCAGGTAGCAGGGGCTGATATGGGCAAAATCGGCGGCCCTTTCCAACGTGACGCGCTTGTGCAGGTTCCTCTCGATGAAGTTCAGCACGTCCTGAACATGATCCGAGCTCCGCGTGCCACCCTGCCCCTTCGCCTCGAACAGAAGGTCGACAACCTGGAACACTAGCTCCTGCACCTGGAAGTGACTGGAATGCCCCC
>NZ_JAWMPX010000010.1:0-158831 GCF_033101155.1 Tropicimonas sp. TH_r6 | reverse complement strand
AGAGAGCTTCCTTGTCTTTCGTCAGGCATTCGACCGCCTTGGGGTATTTCGTGCCGTACTTCTCGGCGAAGGTTTCCATGGCGATTTGGGCCGCCGCGCGCGTGTCGGCCTGCCAGATTTCCCGGAGGTCGGATTTCACGCCGGGCTGCATCGACTTGGGGAACTTGTTGAGCACGTTTGCAACCTTGTGCATCCAGCATCGTTGGCGGCGTGTGGTGGGAAAGACCTCTTCGAGCGCCTTCCAGAACCCCATGGCGCCGTCACCGACAGCGATCTCAGGCGGGATCGCAAGGCCCCGTGCCTTGATGTCCACCAGCAGTTCGCGCCAGCTCTGAGCGCTCTCTCGCACGCCGACCTGAAAGCCCACCAACTCCTTCTTTCCTTCAGGCGTGGCACCGATGATGACGAGAATGCACTCGGCCTGGGGCTCCATGCGCGCCTGGAGATAGACGCCGTCGGCCTAGATGGAGACGTAGCGCCGGGCCGAAAGGTCGCGGCGCTGCCAGCGGTCATATTCGTCCTGCCATTCTCCAGTCAGCCGCGAGATCACACCCGGCGACAGGTTCGGGGCATCCGTGCCGAGCAGTGCGCCCAAAGCTTCCTGAAAGTCCCCGGTGGAGATACCGCGTGGGTAGAGGATTGGAAGCAGAGCATCGAGGCTCTTCGAACGGCGCGCCCACCGCGGAAGAATAGCCGACGTGAACCGGATCTTCTCCGTTTCGGAGACAGCGGCCCGGTCACGCACCTTCTGACGCCGCACGTCCAACGCACCGATCCCAGTCTGGATCGTTCGTTCCGGGCCTTGCCCGTGCCGGACAATGCGCTTCCGGCCATCGGGAAGCTGTTCGTCCGAGAACTGAGAAACGAACGCATCGGCCTCGGCCCGGAGCGCGGCGGCCAGCATGCGGCGCGCGCCTTCTCGGGCAATCTCGGTCAGTGGATCGTCAACCGAATCCGGCTGACGAAGGGGGACTACTGCTGTATCGGTCTTCATGGCGTATCTCTCCACCTGGAGGTTTCGGCAGGCTTCATCACCCGCCAAGATACGCCACCCTTTCAAACCCCATCACCCAGTTTCGGCCATAGCTCCCGACGGCGACGGGAAGGGCTCAGAAGTTTCCCCGTGCAGCCTCGGCCAGGACCATCTTGTCCAGCGTCAGATCTGATACCGCACGTCTAAGCCGCTGGTTCTCCGTCTCCAACTGCTTCAGGCGCTTCAACTGATCCCGGCTCATGCCGCCATACTCCTTGCGCCACCGGTAGTAGGTTTGCTGTGTCACGCCGATCTGGCGAACTGCATCGGCAACCGAGCTGCCCTGACCTTGCAGCACTTCAACCTGCCGTAGCTTCAGCACGATCTCTTCGGGTTTGTCTCGCTTTCCAGCCATCGTTTGGTCCTCCTGAAAACGGGATAAATCTATCCCAGTTGGTGGACCACTTCTTTGGGGGCACTCCACATCGACGAGCGCTCCTCGGTTTTGCACCCGATCAATCGGGTTTGGGGGGCTGGTTGTCTTCCGTCCCATAGCATTTCAGGAACATCTCCACCGCCGCGCCGACAAAGAACCGGACTTCCTCCTCGGAGGGCGGGCTGTCGTGATATGCCAGTAGCCGGGCGCGGAACGTGCCGGTCAGGCAGAGCTCGATGAATTGTCCGGCGGCAAGATGGGTGTCCCCGATCTCCAGCACCCCCTCTGCGACCCTTGCGTCCAGATATTCCTTGAGCGCCATCACCCCGCGTTCCCGCCCCCCGCGATAGATCATCCGGGCGAGCTCCGGCTTGCGGCTGATAACGCCGATGACGAGGTGATGCGCCTGGATGACGAGGTCGGAACAGAGGAGCTGCACGAGGGAGCAGCCATAGCTCATCAGCACGTCTTCCTCCGTGCCGTCCGTTGCGAGCCAGGACTGGATATCGTTGAAAATCAGATCCTGCCGGCGTGCCAACGCAGCTTCGAACAACTCCTCCTTGTCGGCGAAATAGACATAGATCGTGCTCTTGGACACGCCCGCTTCGCGGGTGATGTCATTCATCGAGGCCGTGTCGAACCCGTCGCGGGTAAATACCCTCTCGGCCCCGTCAAGGATCTGCTCGCGCTTGGCAGGGTCCTGTCCGGCGGCGCGGCGGTTGGCAGGGCTGGCGCTGGATGCCTTCGCCGCCGCATTCGCATCATCCCCGGAGTCTTTTGACGTCATCCCGCATGCTCCTCTTCGTCACTCAAGCATCGAACCCGTCGGTTCGATTTCTTCTTGATCTGCACCACGAGACGCCATATGTCAACAATCGAACTCATTGGTTCGATTTCGAGTCGCACGAGGACATGGTGATGGCATTCGACACAAAAGCGGGCAGCAAGGCCGATTTCGATTTGACGGACGAAGGCGCGACAGCCGCGCCCGAAACCGGAGCAGCACCCGCCAAACGGCCGTCGCGGGCCAAGCGTGCCATCGCCCTGCTGGCGCTGCTGGCCGGGCTCGGCTATGGCGGCAAGCTGGCCCATGAGTACTGGACCGACGGCCGCTTCTTCGAGACGACGGATGACGCCTATGTCACGGCGGATTTCGCCACGCTTTCGCCTGAGGTCAGTGGGCATATCAGCGCCGTGCCTGTCCGGGAGAACCAGTTCGTCCGCGCCGGCGATGTGCTGTTTCGCATAGAGGATGGCGACTACCAGATTGCGCTGTCGCAAGCGCAGAACCAGGTTGCCATCCACGACCAGACGCTGACACGCATTACCGCGCAGATAGATGCCGCCCGCGCCTCCGTCGCGCAGGCAGAGGCATCCTTGCATGCAGCCGAAGCCACCCTGCGCAATGCCCGGAGCAATGTGGAACGGGCGCGCAGCCTGCGATCCTCTAATGTTACCAGCCAGGCGAAACTCGACGACGCCGAGACCTCGTTGGAGGCCGCGCTGGCCGGGATCGAGCAGTCACACGCCACGATTGCCGCGGCCGAGGCCAATGTCGCCGTCCTGCAGGCGCAACATACAGAGCAGAGTATCGCGAGGGAGGGGTTGGAGCTGAGCGTCGCACAGGCGAAGCGCAACCTGAACCGGACTGTCCTGCTCGCCCCCTATGACGGCGTGGTGGCCAATGTCGCCGTGGAGACGGGCGACCTCGTCGGCTCGACCAGCACACTCGCCGCGGTTGTTCCCACTGATGCGCTCTATGTCGAGGCGAATTTCAAGGAAACCCAATTGGCCCATATGGCGCCCGGCGCGTCGGTGCATCTGAAGCTCGACATGCTGCCCGACCTTGAGTTCGAGGGCCATGTTGTCTCGCTGGCGCCGGGCACGGGGGCGGTCTTTTCCCTGCTGCCAACCGACAACGCGACGGGCAACTTCACCAAGGTCGTGCAGCGGGTGCCGGTGCGGATCTCCATTCCCGAAGAAGCCCTTGCGGATGGGCGGCTGCGGGCCGGGCTGAGCGCCGAGGTCTCCGTCGACACGCGGACTGGCACGCTTTCGGCCACGGAGCCGGAGCCCGGTGCCTGAGGATCGCTCCATGTCCGCCGAAGAAGAACCCATCCCGCTGCGCCGCATCATCGCCTTCGTGGCCATGATCATCGGCATGTTCATGGCGATCCTTGACATCCAGATCGTCGCCGCCTCGCTGGCCGACATCCAGGCAGGCCTTGGTGCCAGCGCAGGGGAAATCTCCTGGGTCCAGACCTCCTACCTGATCGCCGAAGTGATCATGATCCCGCTCTCGGGCTTCCTCGCCCGCGCGCTCTCCACCCGGATCCTGTTTTCCTGTGCCGCACTCGGCTTTGCCGGCGCCAGCCTGCTGTGTGCCACGGCGAGCAATATCGACCAGATGATCCTCTACCGCGCCCTTCAGGGCTTCATCGGCGGAGGTATGATTCCGGCGGTCTTCGCGACGGCCTACACGATCTTTCCCCGTTCGAAACGCGCCATCGTCACGCCGCTGGTCGGCCTGATCGCCACGCTCGCGCCCACGCTCGGGCCGACCATCGGCGGCTATCTCTCCGAGACCTTCTCCTGGCACTGGCTGTTCCTGATCAACATTATCCCCGGCGTCATGGTCGCGGTCACCGTCTGGCTGCTCGTTGATTTCGACAAGCCCAACATGGCGCTCTTCCGGCGTTTCGACTGGATCGGGCTGGCGGCCATGGCCGCCTTCCTCGGCTCGATGGAGTTCGCGCTCGAAGAAGGGCCGGGCAAGGACTGGTTCGAAGACGAAATCGTGCTGGGGGCTGTGATCCTGATGTGCCTCGGCGGCATCATCTTCTTCTTCCGCGCGCTGACCCGGGAAGAACCGGTGGTCGACCTTGCCGCTTTCCGCAACCGCAACTTCGCCATGGGTTCGGTGTTTTCCTTCGCGCTCGGGACCGGGCTCTATGGCATGGTCTATCTCTACCCGCTCTATCTCGGGCAGATCCGCGGCTATGATGCGCTGATGATCGGCAAGGCGGTCTTCGTTTCCGGCGCCGCCATGTTCTTGACAGCCCCGCTGGCAGGCGCGCTGTCCAGGCGGGTCGACCCCCGCCTGATACTGTGCCTCGGCTTTGCCAGTTTCGCGACGAGCTGCTGGATGCTGACCGGGCTGACCGGGGAATGGGACTATTGGGAGCTGTTCTGGCCGCAGGTTCTGCGTGGGGCTGCGCTGATGCTCTGCATGGTCCAGATCAACGACCTGGCGCTTGGCACGCTGCCGCCAGCGGAGCTCAAGAACGCTTCCGGCCTGTTCAACCTGACCCGCAATCTCGGCGGTGCGGTGGGGCTTGCGGTGATCAACACGCTGCTGACGCGGCGAAGCGATTTCCACTACGATCGGATCGGAGATCACATGACATGGTCGAACCCACAGTTTCAGGACCAGTTGCGCCTGCTGACCGCCAACGCCACCGCCCATGGGCTGGACGGCCCGAAGGTCGCGTTGTCGCAAATGGTGGCGCGGGTCACGCAGCAGGCGGCGATCTTGTCCTTCATCGACATCTTCTACCTGTTCTTCCTGCTCTTCCTGGCCGTGGCGGCCCTGACGCTGACAATGCAGAAACCCGCGGAGAACGCGGCGGCGGCACCTGCCCACTGATCGGCAGAACCCATACGCTGTTGCCGCGGCACCGAGCACGGACGGCTGCTTTTTCCGCTGATCCGTCCTCGCTACGACACGCGGCGAATGGCCGGTGTCCGCCCTCCTTGTCCATTTCTGCACTGCGGCGCCAAGGGCACCGCATTAAATCGGAGGACCGTCGAGAACGGCCCGATCCAGCCGTTCGTTCATGCCGTGTTGAACGTCCGGTTCGGCGTTCGCCTGATAGCCCGAGGCTCGGTCTGATCATTCGAAAAGTCTTGGGGTTTGATGTCGTCACGACCGTCAAATGAGCGCGGAAATCCGATTTCGGAGAGATCATGTACCTGTGCCGCCGCGATCAGTCGACCTTGGGCGGTTACGCCAGATTCTAATGCATCAAGTGACGCTGCAACGGAACCTGATGCATTGAGGATCTGATTGCATCCTCGGCCCCAGCCTGGAGCCTGTTTATACTGGAAGTGACGGACTTCAGTTCACCGCTCCGGTGAAGGTTTCCGTGAGTCGCTGGTTGAGGCCATGGTGGGGTTTGGCCGATGTGCCGTAGTGCAACTCCGCGAGGGCGGCGATGTCGTTGAAGATCACCTTCACGGATCCATCATCGGCTGTGTAGACCAGCAGCTTTTGGCAGAAGGCATCCAGCCCGATCGCCGGAAACTGCGCCATCGCGACGCCACCAGGTGCGGGCCCACCAAATAGCAGCAAGGTTGTCGGGGCGAGATCGACACCTGTGGCGGCGACCTGCGCTGTGAAATCCACCTCGCCGAACCAGATCGTGTCGCCTTGGGCCATGACGCTTTGCTTCAGCCGGTCGATGGTCGTTTCAAAGTCATGGGCTGATGTCAGTTCGATGATGCCGAAATCCTCTACAATGCCCTCGGTAGGCGCCGGTTCCGCGACGACGGACGCCGCCTCAAGGATCTCTGTCAAGGTTGTGTCGAAGGCTTCGCCAGTTGCGCCAAGATCAAGCCCGTGCCGGATGGCGAGGAAATCGGCATCCGTGTAGATGACCTTTGCTTGTCCCTGTTCGGCAAACGACAAGACCCGAAACGGCAAGTCGAGCCCGGCGCGAATATCCTGCTGCAGGATCTGTGCCTCAACCTCGGGGTTCGAGAAAAGTTGCACCCGCGACGGCGGCATTTCCTCTCCCGCCTCTGCCGCCAACCGGGCGTGGTCGATGTCGATGACCGGCTCATATCCCGCAGAGAGAACGGCGGTCTTGATGGCGTCAAAGGAGGTATCGACGGCCGCTTGAGCCGCGTCTTCCGCTTTCGCGATTGTGCTGAAGGCCAGGATTGCGGTCGCAAGCACGGAGCTCAGAGCCAGTATGCGCATGGGAGATTCTCCTTGAAGACCGAATTCAGCCTGGACGACGCAGGCAGCGCAAGGCAAGCCCTGCGAACCCCAGTTCCGCAACAAGATAGAGGATCAGGAGCGGCCCCGGAAAGCCATCGACGATCAGGCTCAGAACCCGACCGGCGGCCAGACCTCCCATGAAGATCAGCAGGCTCCAAAGCGCTGGAACCCGCAGGGATGGGGTGAAATAGCCGGCGAGCCAGAACGCGACATTCGCGAAGTAGAGGCCCATGATCGCCCGGAAGACATGCGTGTGATTGACGCCTTCGACCGGGATGCCGAGCAGGTAAGACAGGGATTGCGAGGGCACCAGCCCGTAGGACAGGGCGATGGGGACAAGGCCGATGGATGCCAGCAACAGGACAACGCGGTCAGTCATTTTCAATCCGATCGTAAGACTATGAGTGAGCGTCGAGGCGCGCCTTCGATTGGCCCCGACAGAGTGGTTTGCGGCCCGCGATTGCAACCTCGCTGCGGTCGAGCGGGCCGAGGGTGTCGAAGGCAACCGCCGATTGCCTCCTGTGTTCGTTCATCTATTGCGATATCCCGCCTTCGGTCGAGATCTGCTCTTCGACATGGGCCTGGTTAGTGATCGCGGACCCGCGGGGCGGAAACTCGTCGAAGGTCGCCAGATGCTGCTGAACCAACCGGGCGGCCGGGCCGAAGGCCCACATCTTGTTGCCCATCCAGCGGGTATACATGCCAGATTCCTCGGCCGCCTTCTCATATGGATCGCGCCGAAGGTTGAACAGGAGAGGCGCGTTCAGCTCTTCCTTGGCGCCAGCCCAGCCGTGATTTTGAATCGTGAAATGCGCCTTCCAGTCATTATATCGAACGGCTTGCAGGTCCGGGCCTTCGTAATAGATCAGCTCCTTGCGGTTGCTATCTCCGTTCTCCCCGGTCAGGTAGGGAAGCTGGTTGTAGCCATCGAGATGCACCTGGTAGCCCTCGTATCCTGCCCGCAGTTCAGCCGGCAGATCCGCAGGCCCGCCTGCCGCCGCGACCAGCGTTGGCATCCAGTCCATTCCGCTGAATATGCCGTTTAAGACCTGTCCATCAGCGATCGTGCCGGGCCAGCGAATGATCGCTGGAACCCGGAAGCCGCCTTCCCAGGTGGTGCCTTTCTCGCCGTGGAACGGCGTGGTGCCGCCATCCGGCCAGGTCATCGTCTCCGGCCCGTTGTCCGAGGTGAAAACGACGATCGTGTCGTCTGCGATGTCGAGCGTCTCCAAATGGGTCAGGACCTTGCCGATTGTGTCGTCCAACTCTCGCATTATGACATCCTGAAGCCCGCGCCCGTCGCCGAGCAGGGCCTCGTATTCCGGGCTGAGATGGGTCCAGACATGGGCTCGTGCCGGCGCCATCCAGACAAAGAACGGGGTCTCGGCCTCAACCGCGCGATCGATGAAATCGAGCGTATGGGCGGTGACCTCAACATCCAGAGTCTTCTGGCGCTCGGGCGGGGCCGGGCCGTCATCGACGATGCGCTGCTTGCCAACCGGGCCCCAGCGGGGGTCTTCGGTAGGGTCGTCTTCCTCGGTCGCAAAAGCATGGATAACGTTGCGCGGGCCGAATTGTTCAGCGAATTCCGGGTCCGTTGGCCAGTCGGGATCGCTGGTATATTCCATTGCGTTCAGGTGGTAGAGCCAGCCCCAGTATTCATCAAAGCCCTTCACCGTCGGCAGGAACCGGTTCAGGTCACCCAGATGGTTCTTTCCGAATTGGCCCGTAGCATATCCCATCGATTTCAGCATGTTGGCAAGCGTCGGATCCTCGGGGCTCAATCCTTTCGGATCGCCGGGAAGGCCCACGGTATGCATTCCCGTCCGCACGGGAAACTGGCCAGTCAGGAACGCGGAACGCCCCGCGGTGCAACTGGGCTCCGCGTAATAGTCGGTCAGGCGTGCGCCTTCAGCAGCCAGTTGATCGAGGTTCGGCGTCTGAATGCTTTTGATGCCTCCGTGATAGCTGCCAAGGCTCGCCCAACCGACGTCATCTGCCATGATGACCAGAATATTCGGCTGATCCGAAGCCGCGCTCACCGCGCCGCCGAAAAAGCCGGTGATTGCGACGATCGCAAAAAGGGGCAAGGCTTTCATCGTCATTTTTCTTCGTCACTCCCGTTTGTGCCACCGATGGCGCTTTGATGGTGAAGCTATCCCAAACGCCCGTGTAGGCAAGTGTCCGTCTTTTTTGCACTGCCAGTAATGTCAATCGACATCCAATGGGGACCGATCTGAGGGAAAGCCAACGGCATAGTCACTCGGGCGCGCATCGATGTCCCAGGTATCCATGGTGACCGGAACTTGGTACTTCTTGCGGCGAATGTCTTCTGTCCGCCCTTTTTGACTGATGCTGCTTCCGCAATGGCCGGGATCTCGCGTTTGCAGCGAAGGTCCGGTAGGTCGGCAAACTACCAGTTCGTCCGAACCGCAGCATCAGTAGGTTTGGGCTCCTTGCCGACCTCGGATGCATCGCAGCATCCCGTGATATGGTGCATTGTCAACGTCGGGTTGTCGTTGTGGGAGGGCATGGCGGATCGGAGGATCAATCATGGAAATACCAAAACTGCCCGTCATTCGCGCACTTCGTCCGGCCCGGAACAAAGGTCGTATTGTCGGCCAAAAACGTCAGTTGAAGCCGAAATATGTCTGGGCGATCAGGGTTCGACTCGAACTGGCCGAGAACCATCGCGATCTCGCATTGTTTAACATGGCAATCGACAGCAAGCTTCGTGGCTGCGATCTGGTCACTGGACACGGCTGTCATGCAAGCGGTTCCACGACAACGAAGCGCGGCTGCAACTGCACGCGCTGGCCTACAATCTGGCCACATTCCTGCGCTGCATCGAGTTGCCCGAGTCATGGCGGGCTGGTCGTTGACCAGCTTGCAACTGAAGCTGATCAAGATCGGTGCCCGCGTCGTGCGACACGCTCGCGCCATTACCTTCCAGCTGGCCGAGCTGGCCGTCACAGGGCCGATGTTCCGAGCCATCCTCGCCGCGATACGCAGACTACGAACACCCCCAACATGCTCATGACCATGATCCCGCACCAAAAAGAACGAATACGGCTCGACAGGTCCGTCAACCGCACTGGAAAAACGAAACTACCCGGTCTTCACGATCCTTGTTCGAGGCGTGATCCGCCTACCAACAGGCGTTTCGGAGGTCGCGAGCGCCAATCAGGGAGACAAAGCGCTTGATCAACGATCTGAAAGGAAGGACTCTGCCGCCAAGAGGCAGGCCACTTGGGGAATGCCGGTTCAAAGCAGCCCCCCTTGGCTCGGCCAAAGGGGACTGCGAAGATCAGTGGAGGGCGCGTTGCGCGAGAATTCTCTCTTCCTTTCGACGGATTTCCAGCTCCAACTGCACTTGCCGGAAATCCATGATGGCATCAACGAGCCCTTTGAGGCGCTTGCCCTTCAACGAAAAGCTGGGCGTTCTCGAAATCTCGTACTCGATCATACCGTAGTCTGAATAGACCTCGTGAAGCGAGGTTTCCACTCCGAGAACTTGGTGTGAGATCAGGATCGTCACCGCCGCTTGGAGCAACTCCAAGTCAGCTTCAACCGCCCGGCTGGAGAATTCGGGCGTCTCGAGCGCCCTCGAAACCTTGTCGATGAGATTGTGCTGTTGGAAATCGATCAGGGGCCGGGCGTCCCTGAGTTCTTTAACCAGTGTGTTGGCTGCGTGGATCACGAGCAAGATCATTTCGCCAACGTCCTTATCTTCATGTTGGTGCTTCTGCATTTGGAACTCCTTCCAGTTTTTGCGCGGAAATTCGCGTCAAGAGAGCTCCAAAGGAGCTCTGGAAGAGTGTCATTCGATCAAGGGGGCCGTATCCTGGGCTCGCTTCGCGACAATCGCGGCCCGAAGATTGGCCAGTCGCCCATTTAGAAAGCGAATATCGCCGGTGCGCGAATCCAGTAGGTTGATCTCATCGAAGCACACATACTCGGCCCGGCCAGAAGCGCCGACAATTTGAAACGAGAGAAGCGCCATGAACGCTGCAAGCCGGCGACGAACACCATGGGCCGCGAGTCCGTTGGTGGAAATGTCGTCGTAAAGCCCCTGAACGAGGGACACACCGTCTTTGCCGCCAACCAAATCACCTGCCGACAATAATGCTTCCCGGTATTCTTCGAGAAACTCCAGGAGAGACCATTCGGCCGAAATCATCATTCGGTCGAGGGCGTGGTGCGGATCGGAAAAAAATGTCATCTGATAGACCTTCTGTTGTTTGTTGTTGCCCGCCATCATGCGGTTCAAGTCCATCGCACCGGCTCTTCGCGCCCCTTCCTTTGCGGCCTTGTCTCGCCGAGACGACAAGAGCGCAAAGGAAGGGCTGCGAGAGCCCCCAGGGGGTTCAGGTCGTTCTGAAAAAGTGTAGTGCTGGCCGCAGGTCGGGTGCATCAACCTTCTCTTGTGCAATCATTGAGGGCGCGCTCGAATCTGCTCCAGAATGTCGCCGATGTTCGTACGAAAATATTTTGCAAAGGCCGGATCTTGGTGATTGTCGAGAACGATTGACAGCGTCAGCCCGGGTCTTGTGCCGCGAACTGCGAGCAGCGTAGAAAACCGAGCAACCTATTCGAACCTTTCAGATTCCATCCATGCCCTGATGTCCTCGAGGCGATACCGGACATTTGCGCCCTGCTTGTAATAAGCTGGGCCTTGGCGCTTAGATCGAAATGCCTCGAGAGTGGCCTGACTGAAGCCCGTCATTTTTGCGACCTGTCGTGTTGTCAGATACTCTGCGGGCTTCTCGGACTTAATCGCCTCAACTTGGCTGGCGACTTCGGCTGAGAACTCGTCAAAGAAATCAGCGAGCAGATTTCTGATCTCGTCGAGATCATTGGAACTGAGCCTGTCGGACCTGTAGTTACGAAAAGAGGATGGTGCTCCCATGGCGTGACTCCACTGCTGGCACGGAATGCGGGTTTCAGAACGCACGGAACATTCGTTCCGGCGGACTGACCAGAGTGGCCTGTCAAGGTTCCCGAGGATGCTTAGGCTGGGGCATCCTCTCGGCCAAGCAGCGATGGGAAACCCATGCGGCACGAGCAAGAACAGTTGAAGCACCCAAATGGAACGGTTGTTCTCCGTCACACTTGATCAGCACCGACACCCTTGGCGGATGTCAACAACTGCATGACTGTTTTCACATACCATTGAGGCGGCAATCCGGCCCAACCCTGGCCGCATTGTGGCATCTGCGTTGTGCCACCGAGGACGCCCCATGCAAACGCTCAGGGCGGCCCTTTGCCGAGGTTGAATGCCTGTCGCACAAGTAGAAACCTGAAAAAGTGGTGACCCCGGAAGGACTTGAACCCTCAGCCTGTCCCTTAGGAGGGGACCGCTCTATCCGGTTGAGCTACGGGGCCACTTCTTGGCGAAAACAGTTCGGAAAACGGTTCGCGCTGGTTTCTTACGTTCTGCACTCCTTAAAACAAAGGGCATTTTCACCTTGACCCACCGCTTAGGAGGGGACCGCTCTATCCTGTTGAGCTACGGGGCCGCTGGGCGCATTTGCCCGAGATTGACAGCCGATTTCAAGCCTGAACTTGTGCCGTGAGCCAGACGGATCTGTTGCATGCCGAGGTCGCTTTCCGAATACCAAGGGTCGGACCAGAATAGCCTTGCAAGGCGAGCATGGGCTTAACTTGCCTCAAGGCATCCAGCAGCAGGGAATCTGGCCATGAAAACCCATGTGAAAGCTCTCGTCGTCGGTGGTGGATGCGTCGGCACCTCGATCGCCTATCATCTCGGCAAGGCGGGTTGGGACACCATGCTGCTGGAACGCGACGAACTGACTTGCGGCTCGACCTGGCATGCCGCCGGCCTGCTGCCGCTCTTCAACATGTCTTTCGCGACGAGCCACATCCATGATTACTCGGTGAAGTGGTACAAGACGCTGGAAGAAGAGACCGGGCTGAATCCCGGCTTCTCGGTTGTCGGCAACCTGCGCATGGCACAGACACAGACGCGCATGGATGAATATATGCTCTATGCCACCAATGCCGAGACGGTCGGTATCCCTTATGAGTGGCTGAGCCCGGCCGAGATCAAGGCGCGCTGGCCGCTGGTGAGGACCGAAGACCTGGTCGGCGCGCTGTTCCACCCGACCGATGGATATATCAACCCCGCCGACGTGACGATGGCGATGGCCAAAGGCGCGCGACAGTTCGGCGTGACCATCGAGCGGAAATGGCAGGTCGATGGCTATACGTGGACCGGCTCCGAGTGGCGCGTGACTTGCACGAAAATGGCGGAGAAAGGCGGAAACCTCATTCCGACAGAGGAGCAGGTTGTCATCACCGCGGAACATGTCGTCACGGCCACGGGCAACCACGCACAGCGCACCGCGCAACAGCTGGGCATCAAGATCCCGGCTATCCCCGTCGAGCACCAGTTCATCGTTACGGAGCCGGACCCGGCGCTTTTGGCCTATCGCGATGCGGGCGGAGCCGAGCACCCGGTGCTGCGGGATGCTGACGCCAAATGGTATGTGCGTGAGGAGCGGGGCGGCTGGATCCTGGGACCCTACGAGCAGGGGGCGCCGGCGCGGTTCAAATATGCTGTGCCGGAGAGCTTCCGCGCCGATCTCTTCCAGCTCGACCTTGAGCGGATCGAAGAAGAATACATGTCGATGATCCACCGGATTCCGACCTCTGAGACGGTGGGGCTCAAGGACGACTTCAACGGTCCGATCTGCTACACGCCCGATGGCAACCCGCTGGTCGGCCCGGCACCGGGCTTGCGCAACATGTGGCTTGCGGAGGGCTTCTCCTTCGGCATCACGGCCGCTGGCGGCACCGGCTATTACCTCGCGCAGATGATGGTCGAGGGGGAGGCCGAGATCGACATGGCTTCGCTCGATCCCAAGCGCTACGGACCGTGGATGACGACCGAATACGCGGTGCAGAAGAACGAGGAATGCTATTCCCACGTCTATATCCTGCATCACCCGGACGAGGAGCGGGAAGCTGCGCGGCCCTTGCGGACTTCGCCCGCCTATGACCGGCAGAAGGTGGCCGGGGCGCAATTTGGGCAGGTCAATGGCTGGGAGCGACCGAATTACTACGCGCCGGTCGGGTTCGACGACCATGCGTCGCGCAGCTTCCGGCGCGGTGGCTGGTGGCAATATGCCGTTGAGGAAGCCAAGGCGGTGCGGGAGGGCGTGGGCCTGATCGACGCCACAGCCTTCACCAAGCATATCGTCAAGGGGTCGGGCGCGACGGCGTTTCTCGACTGGTTCACCTGCAACAAGCTGCCGAAAGTTGGCCGGATCAACCTGACCTATGCGCTGACGGCGGCCGGAACGACGCGGACGGAATATACCATCGTGCGGCTCTCCGAGGACGAGTACTACCTCGTCTCCGCGGGCGCCTGGTCCGCCTATGATCAGGACTTTCTCAAGAAGGCGATCGAGGACAAGGAAGCCGAGTTCGGCCGGATCGAGCTGCAGGATGTGACCACGCAATGGGGTGTCCTGGCCATTGCGGGGCCGAAATCACGCGATGTTCTGAACGCGTTGGTGAAGGACGCCGCGCCCGAGACGGTGCTGTCGAACAAGCGCTTCCCCTGGCTCTCGATGCGCAAGATCGAGCTGGGGATGGTGCCATGCATGGCCATTCGCGTCGCTTATACGGGCGAGCTTGGCTGGGAGTTGCACCATCCGATCGAGATGCAGAACCATCTTTGGGACCAACTCGTCTCGGCAGGCGCGGCGCATGGGCTGAAGCTGGTTGGAGCGCGCGCGCAGAACTGGCTCAGGCAGGAAAAGAGCTATCGCGCCTTCGGCACCGAGCTTGGCAGGGACGCGACGCCGCTTGAGGCGGCACTGGACCGGTTTGTCGACCTGGAGAAGGACTATCATGGCAAGCGGGAGATGCTGGATCTCGGTGCTCGCAGCAAATGTGTGACCGTGCTGATCGACGGGCCGGAGGATGCCGATCCCTGGGGACGTGAGGCGCTTTACGATGGCGATACAAAAGTCGGGCGGCTGACATCTGGCGGCTATTCGGTGGCGTTTGGCAAGAGCATCGGCATGGGCTATGTGCGCCCCGACCTAGCGGTCCCGGGACAGAAGCTGATGGTGAAGATGCTAGACAGGCTCTGGGACGCCGAGGTTGCCGAGGACAGCCCCTATGATCCGAAGAACGTCAGCATTCGCAAGGACGGCTGAGTCGGCGCTCGGGGGCTCCCGCCCGTCGTTATGCATCGAAGATGCACGCCTCCCGTTGGGGGTGGCCGCGCGCTATCGCGCGCGGTGCACAGGATCGGTGACCGTCGCTTCGCGCGAAAGCGTCGCGCCGATTGCGGACGAGCAAAGAAAAAGGCGCCCCGTGGGGCGCCATTCTCGTAGGATCCGAAAGGGTCGGATCAGGCGGCTTGGGTGATGAACTTCACCGCATCGCCGAAAGTCTGGATCGTTTCGGCGGCGTCGTCCGGGATCTCAATGCCGAACTCTTCTTCGAAGGCCATCACCAGTTCCACGGTGTCCAGGCTGTCGGCGCCCAGATCGTCAATGAAGGACGCGGCCTCGGTCACCTTGTCTTCCTCGACGCTCAGGTGCTCCACAACAATCTTCTTCACGCGATCGGCGATGTCGCTCATTTCATTTCCTCATGCCTTGGGGCGTCTTTGCCCGTTCTTGCTCCGCGCCCGGATGGGCGAATTCCTATGCCCGTTTGTGGGGCGGTTGCTTCCCCGTCTGATGCAGGGCGTTCTTCCGGGGCCCGCGCGATGGCGTCCCAAGCCGAAAACTGCGCCGCCTTTAGCACGTTCCCCTGCAAAAGCAAACGTTTTGCGGGGACATTGGATCCCCCTGCGTCACATGTTCCGGCCAGCTTCGATCCAGATGGGGCGCATGGAGCTCCGGAACAAGTGCTGGCGGCAAGAAATCGCCTTCCCCGCCAAAATGCCTGCGCGAGGCAGCCATGCCCGAGGTGGCTGCCTCGAAGAGATTCGCCGCTTCAACCGCGTCGCAGCACGCCCGCCAGGACCGTGATCAGCAGTGCCAGACCGGCCAGCATCGCGAAAGCGAGCCTCAGGGAGGTAACCTCGGCGATGAAGCCGATTGCGGGGGGGCCCATGAGCAAACCGCCATAGCCGAGCGTGGCGACGGCGGCGATGGCCTGACCGGGCGGGATACGGTCGTCAGCGGCGGCGCGGCTGAAGGCCAAAGGCATGACGGCGGCATAACCGAGCCCCATGAGCAGGAAGCCCGTCAGCGCGGCTGGCAGCGTGGCAAACCCGGTGGCGATGGCCAGTCCAGTGGCCGCCAGCAGGCCGCTGATGCGTGCCATTGTGACGGGGCCGAGCAGGGTGACCAGCCGGTCAACGACCAGCCGCATCGCGACCATGGTGACGGAGAAGACGGTGTAGCCCAGGGTTGCGCGGGATTGGTCGGTCCCGACGACCTCGGTGAGGAAAATGGCACTCCAGTCGGCAACAGCGCCTTCGCCCACGGCTGCGGCCAGCGCGATAACGCCGACGAGGACCAGCGCGCCGCGCGGAATTGCGAAGACCGGCGCGTTCGGGTCATGCGGACGGGTCACGGAGGTCCATGGCTGCGTCAGGAAGGGAAGCAGAAGGGCTGCCGCGATGAGCGAACCGGCAGTGAAATGCAGCCCCACGGACCAGCCGAGCTGAGTGGCAGCGTAGCCAGTGGCCGCGCCGGCGCCGGCGCCGAGGCTCCACATGGCATGGAAGGAAGACATCACCGCCCGGCCCATATGCTTCTCGACCTCGGTGGCCCAGGTGTTCATCACCACGTCCATCGCGCCGTGCGACATGCCAAAGATGAAGAGCGCCGCTGCAAGCCAGAGCGGCGAGGGGGCCAGCGCGGCAAGGATCAGCGTGAAGACATAGGCCCCAGCGACCCAGCGGGTCACCCGTACGGCGCCGAGGCTGTCGGCGAGGCGCCCCGCAAGCGGGAAGGAGACCAGCGCTCCCAGCCCCATGAAGAGCAGCAGCAGGCCAAGCCGGGCTTCCGTCAGGTTGTGCGTCTCGACAATGGCCGGGATGCGCGAGGCCCAGATGCCCAGCAACACGCCGTTGAAGGCAAAGGCGGCGGCGACCGCGCGCCAGGGGCTGCGCCAGCGGATGCGAGGCTCAGGCATGGACAATCTCCAGTCCGGTTTCGGCGAGCGGGGCGGTCAACGCCGCCTCGGCATCGGTGATCAGAAGGTCGAGTTCGGAGCAAGGGCGGACGCGATGCCGCGCGCGCCGGCCAAGCTTGACCGCACCAGTCAGTACGGAGACACGGGCACTGGTCTGCGCCATTGCCTGCCGGAGTGCGGCCTCGTCGGGATCATCCGCGCTCAGGCCGAACCCTGCTTCGATCCCGCAGGCTCCGAGGACGCAAAGATCGGCCGCGATATCTGCGATTGCCGTGACCGCTGCCTGCCCGACAGCAAGCCCGCCAAACCGCGAGAGGCGGCCACCGATGAGAATCGTCTCCGTCCCGCGGGCCAGTGTTTCCAGCGCGACCGCCGGGGCCGGAGTCACGACGAGCGCACGCGGCAAGGGCGGCAGGGCGCGGGCGAGTTGAAGCACGCTGGTGCCACCATCGAGCATCAGCACCATCCCATCCTCGACCAGTGGCAGGGCAGCCCGGGCCAGCCGGTCTCCCGTTGCACGTCCGCAGTCCAGCCGTTCCATCACTGGCACTGAAGGCGGCGCAACCGGAAGGGCCCCCCCGCGCACTCGCTGCACCTTGCCTTCCGCTTCGAGCGCCAGCAGATCGCGGCGAATCGTGTCAATGGACACGTCGAACTCCGCGGCAAGCTTCGTCAGGATCAGGGCTTCGCCATCTGCAACGCGCTCTCGCAAACGTTGCTGGCGGGTTTCCGGGGTGTTCAGGGAGGAGTCCATTGGGTGTCCATCGCAGCAATTGCCGATCTTATGCAGTATTTTGCTGTAAGTTGCAATATTTTGCAATATTGCGCGGCGAGTTGCGTCACTCTTGGCCTGAAAGCGATGTGACCTGGTCGATTGGCAGATCCAGGGCCAGAGCGATCAGCCGTGTCCGTTGGATGGGACGGAAATTGTCGTCGGAGACGAGCAGGAGCGTGCGCCGCCGCGCGTCGAGCCGGGGACCGAATGCCATACCTTCGAGATTGCCAAGGGCGATGCCGAGCCGGGAAAGATCCGCGACAAGCTCCTTGCGGACAGGAGAATACTGTTTCGGCAGCAGACCAAAATCGCTCACATCGGTCGCACCGGTGGTATCGATCCGAAAGAGCTTGGCGTCGAAGCCGGCGATATAGGAATAAGAGCGCTCAAGAGCGAGGAACTGTCCGTTATTGTCCAGGGCGAGCAGTTCGACCAGGCCGGACCTGACTGGCGAATGCCGATGGGCGAAGAGGTCCAGCACCGGCACCATCTCGGTCTCGTAGATATATTCGGGGCCTGGCCGGCCGGTCTTGAAATCATAGACGACGATGCGCGCCGGAGATCCCTCCCCTCCGAGGTGCCAAGGGCCGTCCTGGATCAGGGACTGTTCGGTGGCTGTGACCAGTCGCTGGCCATCCGGTGTGATCGCGACGCTTTCGAACCCGGCATTGGGCCGGACACCGCGCCGGTTGAAGGGGCGTCGCCACGGGGTGTTGATGCGATAGGAGAAGGTCGTCTTGACGATCGGGGCGAAGGAGCCGGTCTCGACCAGTTCCGGGGAGAAGGTGCGCAGGCGTGGATTGACCTCGCTCCAGGGTTGACCCTCGTCGGCGACGACGATCTCGCCATCCGGCGCGATGCGGATGCCTTCGAAATCCGCCGGCGTGGCAATCCGGGTCCCATCCGGAGCGCGGAAATGGGTGGCGCCGGTCACGCGCACATCGCCCCGGGACAATCGTCCATCAGAGAGGTCGATCTCGAGGCTGTAGAGGCGCGGGGCTTCCTGGTCGTCCGACACGGCGAGGAAACGACCATCTCCAACCATGGCGAGCCCGGAGAGGCCGCCAACCCGCGTGCCATCGACAACCATCCCCTTGGGAAACACGACCTGTCCGAGAAAGGCCGCACGATCGTAGCGCCATTCGAAGATGGCGGCGACCCCGGCCAGAAAGCACAGGGGCGCCAGGAGGCGAATGAGCCAGCTTGACCGCACGGGGCCTCCATGGGTGAGAACGGAACGCGCCGGGCTTGCCCCGCCGCGTTCCGAGGGGCTTAATCCGTCCAGCGGACCCCTGTCAAATCATTGGCCTGGGTCGGTGCATTGACCCAGAGCCCTTCGATCTTGCTGTTGGCAACGCCGGTCTTGGCCAGCTGGAAGAGGTAGCCGTTGACATAGTCGTCGGAGATTGTCTGCTGCGCCTTGTGCAGCAATTCGGTGCGCGCTGCCGGGTCGGCGGTCACGTCAAGCTCCGCGATCAGGGCCTGGAAGCCCGGGTTGTCATACTGGAAGTAATAGTCCGGGCGGGCATAGATGTTGATGTCGGCGGGCTCGGTATGGCTGACGATGGTCAGATCGAAATCTTTGCCCTTGAAGACCTGTTCCAGCCATTGCGCCCATTCCAGGTTGGAGATCTCTGTCTCGATCCCGACCGCGCGCAGCTGTGCGGCCACGATCTCTCCGCCGCGGCGGGCGTAAGGCGGGGGCGGCAGGGCGAGGCGCAGTTTCAGGCCGGTCTGGCCAGCCTCTTCCAGCAGTGCCTTGGCCATTTCGGGATCGTAGGCGGATTGCTCCGTCAGATCGAGATAATCCGGGTTATGCGGCGCGAAATGGGTGCCGATGGGGGTGCCATAGCCATGCATCGCGCCATCGATGATCTCCTGACGGTTGATCGCATGGGCGATGGCCTTGCGCACCTTGAGATCGGCCAGCGGTCCGGACTTGTTGTTGGTCGACAGGATGGTCTCGCCCTCGGTCGAGCCGACGATGACGGTGAACATCGGATTGGCGTCGAACTGCATCAACGTCTCGGGTGCCGGGAAGTTCGGGAAGGCGTCGACATCGCCGGCCATCATCGCCGCGAAGGCGGCGTTGGGGTCGGAGATGAACTTGAAGGTTGCCGAGGCCAGTGCCGGGGCCTCGCCCCAATAGCTGTCAAAGCGGGCGATCTCGACAGAATCGCCATGGGTCCATTTGGCGAAGGCGAAGGGGCCAGTGCCGACCGGGTTGGTCGCGGCCGTCTCGGCGGTTTCGGGTGCGAGGATCACGGCGTCGCCCCAGGCCATCTTGAAGGGGAAAGCGCCGTCCGGGGCAGAGAGCGCAACCTTGACGGTGAGCGGATCGACGACCTCGACCGCCTCGATGCCGGCAAAGAGCGCCTTCTGGGCGTTGGTGCTGTCCTCGGCGCGGGCGCGGTCGAGGGAGAATTTCACATCCTCGCCGTCGAACGTGGTGCCGTCATGGAAAGTGACGCCGTCGCGAAGGTTGAACGTGTAGGTCTTGCCGTCCTCGGAGACCTCGAAGCTGCTGGCCAGCCCGGGGATGACCGAGCCATCCGGGGCGAAGCGGGTCAGGCCCTCGAAGACATTGGCATAGACCACCTCGTCGATCGCGGCGGCGGCACCGCCGGTCGGGTCGAGATTGGGCGGCTCGAGCGTCATCGCGAGGGTGATGTCGTCCTGCGCGGCGAGCGCGCCGGTTGCGGCCAGCGCCAGAGCGGCGGTGCCGAGGGTAAGGCGGGTGAACATTGTCGGCTCCCTGTGGTTGTTGCTTCGGAGGCTAGCCGCAACAGGGGGCGGAAAAGAAGGGAAAATCCGCCCCGGCGGAGATTTCTGCGCGAAGGCACGCCTTGTTGCCCAGACAGGGGGCACTCAGCCGACGATGTTGAAACCGGGGCCGTACGGATATTTGGTGATATTTTCCGCGCCGTCCTCGGTGATCACGAGGATGTCGTGTTCGCGATAGCCGCCCGCGCCTGATGCTCCCTGCGGCAGGGTCAGCATCGGCTCCATGGAGATGACCATGCCGGGCTCCAGCACCGTGTCGATATCCTCACGCAGCTCCAACCCCGCCTCGCGCCCATAGTAATGCGACAGAACGCCGAATGAGTGGCCATAGCCGAAGGTTCGATATTGCAGCAGGTCCCGCTCTTCGAAGAAGGCGTTCACCCCCTCCGTGACCTCGGCGCAGGAGGCGCCGGGCTTAAGCAGCGACATGCCCAGCTCATGGGCGCCGATATTCGCTTCCCAGATCGCGCGGGAAGCGTCATCCACCTCGCCAGCAAACAACGTCCGCTCCAGCGCTGTGTAATAGCCTGAGATCATCGGGAAGGTGTTGAGAGAGAGGATATCGCCGCGCTGGAGCGTGCGGCCGGTGACCGGGTTATGCGCGCCGTCGGTGTTGAGGCCAGACTGGAACCAGACCCATGTGTCGCGATATTCGGCCTCCGGGAAGCGTTTGGCGATCTCCAACTCCATCGCGTCACGCCCGGCCATGGCAACATCGATTTCCCGAGTGCCCTCGCGGATAGCATCGCGGATGGCGTAGCCGCCGACATCCGCCACCGCCGCCCCGGCGCGGATCAGCGCGATCTCGGCCGGGCTCTTGCGCATCCGTTGCTGCATGCAGGCCGGGGCGATATCGATCCGGGCGGCGGGTGACAGGAAGGCGTCGAGCTTGGCCGCGCTGTCCAGCGTCAGGTGATCTGCCTCGATGCCGATGCGCTTTCCGCTGCCAGCGACTTGCGCCGCACCCCGCCAGAAATTGTCCCGGGTCCAGTCGGTATAAGTGATGTTGTCGCCCACCGAACGCCGCCAGGGCTGGCCGGCGTCGATGCCGGCGGAGAGCGTGACACAGTCTTGCGCAGTCACGACAAGGCCGTAGGGGCGGCCGAAGGCGCAATAGAGAAAGCCGGAGTAGTAGGCGATGGAATGCATCGAGGTGAAGAGCGCGGCATCGATTCGGTCCGCTTCCATAATCGCCCGGAGCCCGGCAAGCCGGGCCTCGTATTCGGCTGTTGCGAAGGGCAGGGGAGCTTTTTCCCCATTGTGGAAACGATAGGATTGCGGGCGTGTCGTCATGTCGACCTCCGGATCGGGGGCCAGCTTTATCGGACCCCTCGCGAGAAAGGTCCCGGCGTACAGGACGGGTGACGCCTTTGACGGGGCGACGCCATCGCCCCCGGCCCGAGCAATCTGGCAGGGAGGCAGGGAGTTGGCCAGTGGTTTGGCCCTGGCAGGACAGGGGGGACGACGAAGCCCCGCGATGTCGTCCAGTCGCTGGGCGTTTCGGTCAATAGAGAGGCGTTTGGTCAGGGCCTGATCTGCCGGCAACCCGGATGCCGGGAACCGTGGCGCGCCCCGCTTTCCGTCCGAACCGCCTCTTGCCAGTCGCGACATCCCGAGGCAAACCCGCTTTATGAGCAAGCAACTTCCCTACGCGACCCTTCGCAAGATCTTTGAGCGCTTCCAGGAAAGCGAGCCGGAGCCGAAAGGCGAGCTGGACCATACCAATGCCTACACCCTCGTCGTTGCCGTCGCGCTCTCTGCGCAGGCAACGGACAAGGGCGTGAACCGCGCCACGCGGGATCTCTTCGCCAAGGTCGCCACGCCGCAGGACATGATCGATCTCGGTGAGGAGGCCCTGATCGAGCATATCAAGACCATCGGGCTCTATCGCAACAAGGCGAAGAACGTGATGAAACTCTCCCGTATCCTTGTCGAGGACTATGGTGGTGAAGTGCCCAATTCCCGCGCAGCTCTTGAGAGCCTGCCCGGAGTGGGTCGCAAGACGGCCAATGTCGTGCTCAACATGTGGTGGGGCATGCCGACACAGGCGGTAGACACCCATATCTTCCGCGTCGGCAACCGCTCCGGCATCGCGCCCGGAAAGGATGTGGTCGCGGTCGAGCGCGCCATCGAGGACAACATCCCGGCCGATTTCGCGCAGCACGCGCATCACTGGTTGATCCTGCACGGCCGCTATGTTTGCAAGGCGCGCAAACCCAATTGCGGGGTCTGCGTGATCGAGGAATTCTGCCAGAAGGACGGCGTCGAATGAGTGCGAAATACCAGGTTGTCGGCATCGGCAATGCCATCGTGGACGTGTTGTCCCATTCCGACGACAGCTTTCTCGACATCATGGGGATCGAGAAGGGCATCATGCAGCTCATCGAGAAGGAGCGGGCCGAGATCCTCTTCGCGGCGATGGATGACCGCCAGCAGGCGCCCGGCGGCTCGGTTGCCAATACGCTGGCGGGGATCGGCGTGCTCGGGTTGAAGACCGCCTTTATCGGCCGCGTCCATGACGACCATCTGGGCCAGTATTACGCCAAGACCCTGGCCGAAGAAGGCACCGATTTCGTCAATCCGCCGGTGCCCAATGGCGAGCTGCCGACCTCGCGCTCGATGATCTTTGTCTCGCCCGATGGCGAGCGGTCGATGAACACTTATCTTGGCATCTCCGCCGAGCTGGGGCCGGAAGATGTCTCCGACGACGTCGCGGGCCGCGCCGAGCTTCTGTTCCTGGAGGGCTATCTCTTCGACAAGGACAAGGGAAAGGAAGCCTTTCTCAAGGCGACGCGGCTCTGCAAGGCAGCGGGCGGCAAGGCGGGCATCGCGCTCTCCGACCCGTTCTGCGTCGACCGGCATCGCGACGATTTCCGCAGGCTGGTCTCCGGCGAAATGGACTACGTCATGGGCAACAGCCATGAATGGTGCTCGCTCTACGAAACCGAGGATCTCGAAACGGCGCTTGGCCATGCACGGCTCGATTGCGGGCTCGTGATCTGCACCCGTTCCGGCGAGGATGTTGTCCTGATCCGGGGCAATGAGCGGATCGAAGTGCCGGTGCACGAGGTCACGCCGGTCGATGCAACCGGCGCCGGCGACCAGTTCGCGGCCGGCTTCCTCTACGGGCTCAGCACCGGTCGGGATCTCGCGACCTGTGGCCGGATGGGCGTGATCTGTGCCACCGAGGTGATCAGCCATCTTGGTCCGCGCCCGGATACCGACATGCAGGATCTGTTCCGGGCCGAGGGTGTGCTCTAGCGGTCGCTACTTGACCGAAGACACGTGGGCGTCGAGCGCGGCGGCAATGTCTTCTCCGTCGGCCGTGCAACGTCCGAGCCGCCGGTTTGACTGCATTTCTCCGGTCAGGCGACAGGTGACAAACCTGTCCTGAACGATTGCCTGCAACTGTTGGCGAGCGGTTTCCGCTTGCTGGCGGGACCCTGTGTCAAGCTCGACCCCGTGCAACTGGATCGCTGTTCCCGAGATCACCAGAGTGTCGCCGCGAGCGACGTAGACCTCTCCCTGACCGCCAGCCAGCAGCAGGGCAAAACCGGTGGCCAATATCATCATTCCGCCGCTCTCCTGATTTAGTCTAAGAAAACATAACATGAGGATATCTTATTGTACCTTGAGTAGCAAATGTTACTGACGGGGTTGATTTTTTCATTCTCGGATGCGATGCGGCTCGCATGAAGATCGGTGAAGTTATATCCCGCGCGCGGCGCGCCGCCGGGTTGAAGCAGAAGGAGCTGGCCGCAGCGGCCGGTGTCCATGTTCAGACGCTCAAACGGTTGGAAGGGGGCTCCGGTGCGGGCTACTCGACAGTCCGGGCTCTGGAGAAGGCGCTGGGCAAGGCCGGAGCCAGCTGGACCGAGACCGAAGACGGCTACGATCTGCATGTTGTTCTGAAATCGAAAAAATGACGGCGCGGACCGTTCGGCTGGTTTTCCAGTTCAGCGAAACGGCAGCCCGGTCCCCGTGGTGGTGTGGCTGGTACCGGTCTTCCTGACGTCACCTGGAGCCGGACCGTGAGGCGATCCATCGGATCGCACGGCTCGTGTCGCCCGTCCCTGCAATCGTGGCAAGGAACTGTTTCGTCCGCCAACCCGCGCCTTGCCTGCGACAACTGGCCAGCACGCCGCAGCTTGTCCTCCTCGCCCGCCCCGCCGATTGTCGTACCCGACATTGAACGAGGGAGAGGAACAATGGGATATCTGACATCCACCCCGACACGGGACGGTTGGTTTGGCGACTATGGCGGCGCGATGCTGCCGCCACCGTTGGAGCCGCATTTCAAGGAAATCCGGGAGGCCTACGATCATTTGTCGAAGTCCAGCGAGTTCCTCAGCGAGTTGCGCCTGATCCGCAAGCATTTCCAGGGCCGCCCGACGCCGATCTCCTATCTCCGGAACCTGTCCGAGCTCTGTGGCGGAGCGCAGATCTATGCCAAGCGCGAAGATCTCAACCATACCGGCGCGCATAAGCTGAACCACTGCATGGCGGAGGCGCTGCTGGCCAAGCATATGGGCAAGACCAAGATCATGGCCGAGACGGGCGCGGGACAACATGGTGTCGCGTTGGCCACGGCGGCGGCCTATTTCGGGCTCGAATGCGAAATCCACATGGGGGAGATCGACATCGAGAAGGAAGCGCCGAATGTCACCCGGATGAAGCTGCTGGGAGCGCAGGTCGTGCCGGTCGGCTTTGGCGGGCGCTCGCTCAAGGAAGCCGTTGACAGCGCGTTCCAATCCTACGTGGCGCAGGCGGAGACGGCGCTCTTCTGCATCGGCTCCGTGGTCGGCCCGCATCCGTTCCCAAAAATGGTACGGGATTTCCAGTCCATCGTCGGGATCGAGTCTCGCGAGCAATTCGCCGAAATGACGGATGGGCAGGTGCCGGACATGGTTGCGGCCTGTGTCGGCGGGGGGTCGAACGCGATGGGGCTCTTCGCAGGGTTCATCGACGATGACGGGGTCGCGCTCTACGGCGTCGAGCCGCACGGGACGTCCTCCAACCTTGGCGATCACGCGGCGACCATCACCTATGGCGCGGATGGCGATATTCACGGGTTCCGGACTCTTGTCCTGACCGACGAAGCGGGTGAGCCGGCGCCGGTGCATACGGTGGCTTCGGGGCTCGACTACCCGGGCGTTGGGCCGGAGCATGCGCATCTGCACAAGATCGGGAAGGTCAACTACGTGGCTGCCGACGACACGGAGGCGCTTGACGCCTTCTACAAGCTCTCGCGCCACGAAGGCATCATCCCGGCCCTGGAGAGCGCGCATGCGGTGGCTTTCGCCCTGCGCGAGGCGCCGAAAAACCCGGGCAAGTCGATCCTGCTGAACCTCTCGGGGCGCGGCGACAAGGATCTCGACTATGTCACCGAGACTTTCGGGTTCGGGGACGCGTAGGGCGCACAGCTCTCCGAAGCAACGAAACCAAAGCTGGAATCCTCTTGGAGAGGGTTCCGGCATGGGGTTCTGGCGAGATGCACCGAACCATGACGGGACGTTGTCAGGGTGCTGCGTCGATCTTGACCCGACGCCGCCGAGCCCGGCTGATCAACCGGGATTTCATCGGGAAACGGTCATGTTCTCGGCACGTGCTCCGACCTTGCAAGAATGTCCACGCCCTGCTGTTTCCAGAAATGCAGAAGGTCGATGAAGATCCAGTTCTCGGCCAGCTTGTCGCCAGCGCGTCGATAGATGTCGATCACGCGAAACTCGCCGGGTTTTCCGGTTCCCGGCAGTCCCATAAAACCGCCTGTTGGCGTCGCGGTGAAGTTGGGCCAGCCAAAGAAGCCGCCATACTGCCCCTCTGCCATGCGGCAGATATGGCCGGTCCCGGAGCGATCGGCGAATCCGGCTCGGAAGGGGGCGGAATGCTGTTCGGCATAGCGGTTGATCGTGTAGGTCGCGCCGATCCCGGCCGGTCCCCACCAGATCATGTCATCTGCCCAGGTCCGGGCCAGTTCGTCCTCAAGTGACAGGCCGGATTTCCACTGGCCGAGATCGGAGATCATTGCGTTGATGAGGGCCAGCGTGTCCTCGCCCGTTGCCGGGTCCTGCTGTGCGAACAGCAGGCCGTCATGGGTCATGGGACCCGGCTGGACGAGATGGGCCGCGGTCTGCGGCGGGAAGGGCTGTAGCCCGGCCTGCATCATCAAGTGGGGAATGTCGAAATACATCGCCGTTTCGACGATCCTGTCGCCTTCGACGCGGCAAAACTCGCAGTAGCGCAGGAAGCCCATCTTGCCCGTTGGGGCGATCCCCAGCCAGGCGCTGTCGAACAGCCCCATCAGGTGCCCCATCGAGGCCACCCAGACCGAGGAAAAGCCGTCGATCTCGTTGCGACCGGCGAAAAAGATGTCTTCGCGACGTTGCAGATGCCTGAGCGAGGCGCGCAGCGGTTCCCAGAATTGGCCGGCCACGGCGTCGGCGCCTTCAATCAGGTTGAAGGGATGAAAACCGCGCCAGAGATACTCGCGCCCGACATACTGACCCAGGGTTTCGGCGATTGTGCCGGGCGAAGCTGCGTCAAGCTTGTCGTGATAGTCCCGAACCAGTTGCTTGGCGTTCTGAAGTTCACTCATTTCCCAGCAGTCCCGATTGAAATTCGCACATTTTCGCGACGGCTCAAGAACTCGGCAAACCTCACTTTGCATACGTTTGCAAAACTGCTTGCCTTGAGCGCGACTCGCTGTAAACCCTTCGTGCAAACGTATGCAAATGGCAAGACGTGACCGCAGGAACAGCCCATGGCCGAAATACAGCTTCGCAATGTCCATAAGCGCTGGGGCAGTTTTGTCGGCGTCGAAGATTTCAACCTGACCATCGCCGACCGCGAATTCCTTGTGCTGTTGGGCCCCTCGGGCTGCGGCAAGACGACGACGATGCGCATGATCGCGGGGCTTGAGGACGTGACCGAGGGCGAGATCTCCATCGGCGGAAAGGTTGTGAACGACCTGGAGCCGAAGGACCGTGACGTGTCGATGGTGTTCCAGAGCTATGCGCTCTACCCGAACATGAATGTCTACGAGAATATCCGCTTCCCGTTGAAGGTGCGCGGCGTCGATCCGAAGGTGCATGACGAGAAGGTCATGCGCGCGGCCGACATGGTAGAGCTGCGCGACTTCCTGCATCGCAAACCGGCGGAGCTCTCGGGCGGACAGCGGCAACGCGTGGCGCTGGCCCGCGCCATCGTGCGCGAGCCCAATGTCTTCCTGATGGACGAGCCGCTTTCCAATCTCGACGCCAAGCTGCGCGTCTCCACCCGCGCCCAGATCAAGAATCTCTCCCACGAACTGGCCGTGACCACGATCTACGTCACCCATGACCAGATAGAGGCGATGACCCTGGCGGACCGCGTGGTCGTGATGAAGGCCGGTATTGTCCAGCAGGTGGGCTCCCCGACCGATATCTATGACCGCCCCGCCAACACTTTCGTGGCCGGGTTCATCGGCTCACCGGCGATGAACCTCATTGAGGGTGAGGTGACCGGCGGCACCTTCCGTTCCGAACACACGATCATCCCCGGCGTGCTGCTGCCGGACGGCAAGATCGTTCTTGGTTTCCGCGCCGAGGATGCCTGGATCGCCCGGGAGGGTGAGGCAGGCCAGATCACCGCGCCGATCTACACGCAGGAGCTGTTGGGCGATGCGGTGATGATCTCGGTGCGCATCCATGGAGCGCTGGTCTCGGTCAAGGCCGACAAGACCTTCCGCGCAGAGATCGGCGACCCGGTCGCGATCTGTGTGCCCGACAGTATCTGCCACCATTTCGAAGCCCGGACGGGCGAACGCATCGGAGCGTGAGCTCCAAACCACCCGGCCCGCCTGCCGACAGGGCCACATCACAGGGAGACGTGGAAATGAAACTCAAGACGATTGCCCTTGCGGGCGCGATGTCGCTGCTGTCCTCGGTCGCTTTCGCCGAATGTGCTTTCGAGAACACCGTGCCGCTGAAATCGCTCTCTGCCGGATTCGAAGCCTGGAAGGTCGTGACCGATGCCATGGCCGAATGCGGCAATTTCGAAGCCTCTCTGGATCAGGAATTCCGCGAGAAGCAGCCTGAGGCCTTCGCGGCCGATCCGGCGCTTTACAATATCGGCGGCGTGGCCAACGGAACAATGGTGCCGCTCCTGAATGCCGGCACGATCCGGCCGCTGGACGACCTGGTCGAGAAATACGGCGCGGCCCTGACGCCGAACCAGCTCATCAAGATCGATGGCAAGGTCATGGCGGTCGCCATGCAGGTCAACGCCCAGCACCTGATGTATCGCGCCGACATCCTCGCCGATCTCGGCATCGAGGCGCCCACGAGCTGGGCCGAAGTCCTCGACGCGGCAGCGAAGATCAAGGAATCCGGCGTGGTCGAATACCCGCTGGGCGGCACCTTCAAGACCGGCTGGAACCTCGGCCAGGAATTCATCAACCTCTTCCTCGGCGAGGGCGGCGAATTCTTCGGCGACGGCAACATGCCGAGCATCAACAACGAGAAGGGCCTTGCCGCGCTCGAGGTCATGATGGCCATGACCGAGTATATGGACCCGGAATATCTCGTCTCCGACAGCACTTACGTCCAACAGCAGTTCCAGCAAGGCAAGATCGCCATGGCCAATCTCTGGGCCTCCCGCGCGGCTGCGATGAATGACGAGGCCGAGAGCCAGGTCGTCGGCAAGGTCGCCATGGCCGGCGCGCCGATGGGCAGCGAGTTCCCCGCAACCACGATCTGGTGGGACGGCATCGTGCTCGCCGCCAACCAGACAGACGCCGAGGCCGAAGCCGCCTTCCAGGTCGCACTCGAAGGCATGGATGCGGAGATGGTCAAGGCCAACAATGACACCGGCATCTGGCTGATCCCCGGCTACGTTCCGGGCGAACTGGCCGCTGGCGCCGCTGCCTCCGCCGGCGCGGGTGCCAAGCCTTACCCGTCCTCGGTGCCCTTCGGCATCCTGCATACGGAGCTTGGAAACGGGCTGTCCGACTACCTGACCGGCGCCAAGGATGCCGCGACCACGTTGGCGGATATCGAAGCCGCCTATGTGACCGCCGCCAAGGAAGCCGGCGTCGTCGAGTAACGAAAATCGCGGGGAGGGCGGCGCTCTCCCCGTCATCCCCCCCGCGAGCCTCGGAAACGCGAAGGAAAGCCCCATGAAGTTCAAGACCTTTGCCGTCTTCGTCGGCCCCTCGGTCCTGATGATGCTGCTCTTCATCGCGTTTCCGCTGGTTTCGGTGTTCCTCCAATCCTTCCAGATCACACAACCGGTCTACGAGA
The DNA here is from genome assembly GCF_033101155.1 of Tropicimonas sp. TH_r6. Classification (NCBI taxonomy): domain Bacteria; kingdom Pseudomonadati; phylum Pseudomonadota; class Alphaproteobacteria; order Rhodobacterales; family Roseobacteraceae; genus Tropicimonas; species Tropicimonas sp. TH_r6. The sequence goes on along the minus strand of NZ_JAWMPX010000010.1, from coordinate 129,455 downwards.
CCGTGGAGGTCGAGACCTGCACCCCCGGTTTCCTCGTCCAGACCTGCGTGACCGAGGAGAAGTCCCAGCCGGTGCTCGACGCGGCGGGCGAGATCGTCACCACCACCGAATGGGTCGGGTTGCAGAGCTATCGCAACGTGCTGGAGCCGGAAAAGGCCTGGGCGGCGCTCAAGGCGTTCGATTTAACCGGGCTTCAGACCATCGATTTCTGGAAGGCGCTGCGCTTCACGCTGAGTTTCACCTTCATCACCCTGCCGCTCGTCATCGGCATGGGGCTGGCCATCGCCATTGTCATCAACAACGCGACCAAGAAGATCCGCGGCCCGGTGATCTTCATCTCGCTCCTGCCCTTCATCATCACGCCCGTGATCGGCGCTCTCTCGATCAACTGGCTCTTTCGCGGCGACGGCATCCTCACGGCCACGCTGGAGCGGCTGCTCGACCGCGACATCGCCCTTTTCGCGCAGGCCTGGACCATCGAGATCCTGATGATGTTCTACCGCATCTGGCATGTCGCCCCCTTCGCGGCGATCGTCTTCTATGCCGGCCTGCAGACGGTGAATTCCGACAGCCTGGAATCAGCGCTGATCGACGGCGCCTCACGCTGGCAGCGGCTGAAATACATCGTCATCCCGCATCTCATGCCGCTCATCGTCTTCGTCTCGATGATCCACCTGATGGACACTTATCGCGTCTTCGAGGAGATCGTGGGCTTCTCGTCGCAGGGCCATGTGATCTCGCTGCAATGGCTGACCTATGACTTCCTGCAGCCCGACCAGTCCGGCAACCGCTCGATCAGCCGCGCCTCGGCCTCGGCCATGCTGACCATGATCGGGATCGCCATCATCCTCGTCCCCTTGCTCAAGCGCACCTGGCGCGACCATCGCGGGAGCCACTGACATGCAAGCCGTCCACCGCCAGCCGCTGAGCCTCAAGCTGCTCTCCTCCGGCTTCCTGATCTTCTGGTGCGCCATCGCCGCTTTCCCGATCCTCTGGATCACGGTGATGAGCGTCAAATCCCCTGTCGACGCCTTCGACGCCTCGGCCTGGAATGTCATCTTCGGTCCTGAGACGCTGGCCACCGGCAAGGGCATCTCGATCCTCGACATTCTGACCTATCTCGGCTGCGCGCTCTGGATGGGCCGGAGCATTGCAAAGCTCCTGCCGGACATGGTTCGCTCCTATGCGCCGCAGGGCCGCCAGTGGCTCGGCTGGCTGATCGGCGTCTCCGTGACCGGGCTCGTCCTCTTCGTCACCTTCTTCGCCCTCCTGCCGGCGCTGCTGAACACGCTCAACCCGCTGGTGGGCCCACTGGGCAAGGATGTCTGGGGCTTCACCACGGAGCATTACTACACCGTCTGGGTCGAGCGCGGCTTCTTCCAGAATTTCCAGAATTCCCTGATCGTCACCGCCGGAGTCGTCACCATCTCACTCACAGTAGGCACGCTGGCGGGCTACGGCCTCGCGCGCTCAGGCTCGGTGCTGGCCTTCTGGATCCTGATCATCGCGCTGGTCTTCCGGGCACTGCCGCATTCGGTGCTGGTGGCGGGCTACCTGCCGGTCTTCATCAACTCCGCCGAGATCCTGAAGCCGATCCTGGGCGACGCCGCGCCGACGCTTTACGGCAAGCCCTGGGCCGTGATCGCCGTACTCGTCGCCATCAACCAGCCCTTCACGATCTGGATGCTCAGGAGCTTCTTCCAGAACATCCCCGCCGAGCTGGACGAGGCCGCCCGCGTCGATGGTTGCAGCCATTTCCAGGCCTTCCGGCGGGTGATCATGCCGGTCATGTGGCCGGGTGTCATCACAACAGGGCTGTTTTCGTTCCTGCTGGCCTATAACGATTTTCTTGTGACGTCGCTGCTGCTAGACGCGCAAAACCAGACCATGGTTCCGGCCATTGCCGGCATGTTCAACCGAGAGACCACCACGACCGATCAGGTCGTCGCTGTGGCCGCTGCTGTCTCGATCACCGCACCGCTCTTCATCCTGGTCATGGTGTTCCAACGACAGATCGTCAGCGGCCTGACAGCTGGTGCTGTGAAGGGTTGAAAGAAGGAACTCCGATGGGCTGGGATATCGCTGCTGCACACAAGCATTCTTTCAGAAACCGTGCTGAAATCGAAGCAAGCGAAACATGTGCGTGTTTTTACTGTCGGGGGGTGTTTTCGCCGTCCGAAATCTCGGAATGGACCGACACCCGTTCAGTCCCCGCAAGCGGTGACGATGACACGGCGCTCTGTCCGCAGTGTCAGGTCGATTCCGTCTTGGGATCAGCCAGCGGTTACCCCGTGACCGATCCTCTGTTCCTGACATCCATGCATGAAAGGTGGTTCGAATGAAGGGTTCCCGCCCTGAACAGGCTGTGCTCAGCCGCGACACGGACATGAACAAGACCGAAGAGACCCGCGCCGTGATCGAAGGCATGGTGGACGGTCTCAACGATCACCGCATCGCCGATATCGGCGAGTTCTTCTCCAGCGGTTTCCGCTGGATGGGCAATACCGGCTGCGGCACCAAGACCGGCCTCAAGGAATTTCAGGACAACTGGCAACGCCCCTTCCAGGCGGCGTTTTCGGACAAGACCTGCATCGACGAGGCGCGGCTCTACATGGGCGAGTGGGCGGCGGCCTTCGGACGCCAGGAAGCGACGCATACGGGACGTTTCATGGGCGTGGAGCCGACCGGCAAGCGCATCGAGATCCGCTACATGGATTTCTGGAAGGTCGAGGACGGCAAGATCACCGACAACTGGGTGATGGTGGATTTCCCGCATGTGCTGGCGCAGCTCGGCGTTGATGTCTTCAACGGCGAGGGCTGGGAAGCCTTCGACCGCGGCGAGCGCGACGCGCCGCGTCCAGCGTGACACGGTGAGGAGCAAGCCAGATGCGTGATGTTCACACAGCCAACAAGGCCGTCATCGCCCCGCTGCGGGCCGCGATGTATGATTTCGATGAAAGCGATGTTCGCGCGGCGCTGGACGTGCTGGTCACGCCTGACGCGGTGGTCCATATGTGCCATCCCTTTGGCGACCTGACGGGCCCGGCGGAGCTGTATGACGCATGCTACGCGCCGCTTCTGTCCTCCATCCCGGATCTGGAGCGCCGCGACTGGATTGTCATGGCGGGGCCGGACGAGCAGGGCGCTGACTGGGTCGGTGCGGGCGGCTTCTATACAGGCACCTTCGTCGCCCCATGGCTCGACATTCCGCCGACGGGGCATCAGGTCCACATGCGGTTCCACGAGTTCTATCGGTTCGGGGATGGCAAGGTCACGGAGATCCAGACGCTCTGGGACATCCCGGAAGTGATGATGCAGGCCAATGCCTGGCCCATGGCGCCAAGCCTCGGGCGCGAGTGGAACGTGCCCGGCCCGGCGACCCTGGACGGGATCGTGCCCGGGCCGTGGGACCCGGAAAGGGCGAAGGCCAGTCAACAGCACATCATCGACATGCTGGAGCATATGAAGAAACACCCCTCCCAGGGCGGGCCGGAGGTGATGGAAATAGAGCGATTCTGGCATCCGAGAATGAACTGGTACGGACCGGCAGGCATCGGAACGGGGCGCGGGATCGCAGGGTTTCGGAACTGGCACCAGATCCCCTTTCTGGCTGGCATGCCGGATCGTGGCCAGTATCTGGACGAGATCACCTATCACTTCTTCGGCGATGGCGACTACGCCGCCGTGACCGGCTGGCCCGACATGATCCAGACGGTCACCGATGATGGCTGGCTGGGGATCGCCCCGTCCGGCAAGAGGATCACCATGCGCAGCCTCGATTTCTGGCGGATCGAGAATGGCAGGATCCGGGAAAACTGGGTGATGGTGGACATTCTCGATGCCTACCGACAACTGGGGGTGGACGTGTTCCGCCGTCTGCGGGAATTCAACAAGGCTCGGGTGCCGGGCGTGGTCCCGTTCCCGGTCGGAGAGCGTTAAGGGTTTGATACGCCCCGGTCCAACCGGGGCAGAGCAGGCGGAGGAGTGGCTTCAGGATCATGGCAACACGGGTAACAGCACAGATGGTTGCGGAACGTGCCGGCGTCAGCCAGTCCGCCGTCAGCCGTGTCTTCACGAGCGGCGCCTCCGCTTCGCCAAAGACGGCGGATAAGGTGCGCAAGGCGGCCGCCGAGCTTGGCTATCGACCCAATGTGCTGGCGCGCGCCATGGTCTCCGGGCGCAGCCGCATCATCGGGCTGGTGGTCGCCTACCTGGAGAACCTCTTCTACCCGGAAGTTCTGGAGAAACTGTCCGGTGCGCTGCAGGCCAGAGGCTACCATATCCTTGTCTTCCTGACCTCCCAGACCGAGCGCGAGGCGGACGAGATCGTCGAAGAAGTCCTCTCCTACCAAGTCGACGGGATCATCCTCGCCTCTGCCGCGCTCTCATCCGACCTCGCGTCGCGGTGCGAGGCGGCCGGCGTTCCGGTCCTGCTCTTCAACCGCTCGCAGGATGTGTCCGGGCTGAACGCGGTGACCACGGACAATTTTGCCGGCGGGCGCAAGGTTGGCGCATTCCTGCTGGCCGGGGGGCATGAGCGGATTGGCTATATCGCCGGCTCCGAAGCGGCCTCGACCCAGCGGGACCGGGAGGCCGGCTTCCGCGCGGCGCTCGCCGAGGCGGGGCGCGACCTCGCCAGCCGGGAGATCGGGGATTTCGACAGCGACCGCAGCGCCGAGGCCGCGCGCCGGATGTTCTCGGGGCCGGAGCGCACGCGCCCCGATGCGGTTTTCGTCGCCGGCGACCACATGGCGCTCATCGTCATGGATGTCCTGCGCTACGAACTCGACCTGTCAGTGCCCGGCGATGTCTCGGTCGTCGGCTATGACGATGTGCCAAGCGCAAGCTGGCACGCCTACAACCTGACGACAGTGCGTCAGCCCGCCGGCCTCATGGTCGAGAAAGCCGTCAACGCGCTCCTGGAGGCGATCGAAGCCCCCGAGAGTGCCGAACCCAAACACGAGGTCGTCGATGCGGAGCTGATCCTGCGCGGCTCGGCCCGTCTGCCTGAAGGATTGACGAAATGAACGGTTTCGACCCGAAATTCCGCGACTTTCCTGACTATATCATCGGCATTACGAAGGAGATCTGGGAAGATCGCGGCATCGCCACGCTGCATGACTACTACGCGCCGGATATCGTCGTGCGCTCGCCGTCTTCGGTGGTGACGGGGAATGAAAATGTCATTGGCGCGACGATGGCGACGCTGGCGGAGTTTCCGGACCGCACCCTGCTTGGCGAAGACGTGATCTGGTCCGGTACACCCGAAGACGGGATGTTGAGTTCGCACCGGATCCTGTCGACTGCGACCCATCTGGGGGACGGCGCCTATGGAAGGGCGACGGGGCAGAGGCTCAGCTATCGGATCATCGCCGATTGCCACGCGATTGCGAACAGTATCAACGACGAATGGCTGATCCGAGATCAGGGCGCGATCGTGCGGCAGATGGGATGGGAGCCGAAGGCCTATGCCGCCGATCTGATCGCGCGGGAGGGCGGGCCGAAGGCCTGCGCGCAGCCGCTGACCCCCGAGACCGATCTTGCCGGCCCCTACCAAGGCCACGGCAATGACAATGAATGGGGCGCCCGCTATGCCGAAAGCCTGACCCGGATCATGGGCGCGGACATGGCGGTGATCGAGCAGGCGTATGACCGGGCCGTGCAGTCGGAATATCCAGGCGGGGTCACCGGCCATTCCTTTGGCGCGGTTGACCGTTTCTGGATGGGGCTGCGCGCCTCCTTCCCGAATGCCCGGTTCGAGATTCACCACCAGATCGGTCGCGACGATCCGATGATGCCGCCTCGCGCCGCGATCCGCTGGAGCCTGCATGGGCGGCATGATGGATGGGGCACTTTCGGAGCTCCAACTGGCGCCGAGGTCTACGTGCTGGGCATCAGCCACGCTGAATTCGGCCAGTTGGGCACGCCCGGGCCTGTGGTTCGACGCGAATGGACCCTCTTTGACGAGACCGCGATATGGAAGCAGATCCTGATGCAGAGCGAATTGGCCTGAGCGTGTGGCGACAGGCATGAGCGTCGATGCGATAACTGCGCGGTCCCGTGGACAGCCCGAGCGACAGCTGATCTGGCTGTTGTCGCTTGCATGTGGCGTGTTGGCCTCGAATGTCTATATCGCGCAGCCGCTGGCCGGGCCGATCTCCGAGAGCCTTGGCCTGAACGCGGAGGTGGCCGGGCTGGTCGTGACGCTGACCCAGATCGGTTATGGCGCCGGGCTTTTGCTCGTTGTACCCCTCGCCGACCGCGTGGAGAACAGGCGCCTGATCCTCGGGCTCGTCGCCCTGGCGGGGCTGGGGCTGTTTGTGGCCGGTGGCACTGCTGCGGCGACGCTCTTCCTGACAGCCAGTCTTGCGATCGGGCTCGGGTCGGTCTGCGTGCAGGTCCTCGTGCCCTATGCCGCGCATCTGGTCTGCGAGAGCCGCCGCGGGCAGACCATCGGCATCGTTACGGCGGGCCTCATGCTCGGGATCATGCTCGCGCGTCCGGCCGCAAGTGTCATCGCCGAGTTTCTGGAGTGGCACTGGGTGTTCCGGATCAACAGCTTTCTCATGCTGGGACTGCTGCTCACGTTGGCCGCGCGCCTGCCCAGACGCCAGCCGCGAACTCGCGAGAGCTACCTTGCGGTGATTGCCTCCATGCTCGCGGCGCTCGGCCGATATCGCCTGCTCCGGGAACGAATTCTCTACCAGGCCGCGCTGTTTGGTGGCTTTTCGCTGTTCTGGACGGCGGCGCCGATCTGGTTGATGCAGCCACAGTGGGGATGGAGCCAGGGCGAGATCGGACTTTTTGCCATGACGGCCGCGACGGGCGCGCTGGCCGCGCCTCCGGCGGGGGCACTCGCCGATCGGGGACGGAGCCGCTTGGGCACGGCGATGGGGCTGGCCATGGCTGCGGGCGGCTTCTTGCTGACCCTTTGGGCCGTGCCTGGCCATGCCGGCGGCGCGCTTGCCATGAGTGTCGCCGCAGCCCTGATCAATGCCGCTGTGACCTTCAGCTTCGTGATCGGCCAACGCGAGATATTTGGTCTCGATGAGAGCGCCCGTGCGCGACTCAACGGCGTGTTCATGGCCTCCTTCACGCTCGTTGGCGCGGCATTCTCAGCCCTTGGGGGCTGGTGCCTTGCGCGTTTCGGATGGGAGGCGGTGACCTGCGTCGGCCTGGCTGCGCTGACACCCGCCGTGCTGGTTTTTCTGCGACGCCATCTCGGCGCGGCGGACATGTAGGCTGCTCCTCTTCAAGGCCCGTTTCGCGGGCAAGCTCGCTCGAAGCCTGCTCAGCCGCGCGCGAGAAGCCTGTCCACCTCTTCGCGGGTCGGCGCCGAGGCGGAGGCACCGCGCTTGGTCGTGGACAGCGCGCCGCAAGCTGCCGCGAAGCGCACGGCGTCTCCCAGGGGCTTGCCTTCTGCGAGTGCTGTGGCGAGCCCGCCGTTGAAACAGTCCCCGGCGGCGACAGAATCGATGCTGTCGACCTTGAAGGGGGCGATGAAGCCACCGCTTTCTGCGTCCTGGAAATAAACCCCGGCCGCGCCAAGCTTGACCACGGCTGCGGCAACGCCCTGGGCGCGCAGCTTGCAAGCCGCTTCGGCGGCTTCCTCCGGATTGGTCGGCTTGAGGCCGGTCAGCAGCTCGGTTTCGGTCTCGTTGGGCGTGATCACATCGATCCGCGCCAGCACGCCGGGCGCGTAGCCTTCGCTCGGGGCGGGAGCGGGGTCGAGGATGACGCGGCCTCCGGTCTGGCGGGTGTGGTCGGCGGCCATGAGCGCTGCTTGCAACGGGATCTCCATTTGCAACAACAGGATATCGGCGACGGCGAAGGTCGCGGCGGCGCGATGGACGTCGCTGCCGTCAATGGCCATGTTGGCCCCGCCGATCACGGTGATGCAGTTCTGCGCCTCGGCATCGACCCCGATCACGGCTATGCCGGTATCGCTTTCCGGGTCTTCGTAGATGCCGGAAGTCGGGACGCCAAGTGTCCGCAGTTCCCCAAGTGCCTTGGCCCCGAACTCGTCGCGCCCGATGCGGCCGACGAGTGTCGTTTCAATGCCAAGCCGCGCAGCGGCGACGGCCTGGTTGCAGCCCTTGCCGCCGAGCCCGAGCGCGTAGCGGCTCCCATGCAAAGTTTCGCCGGGGCGGGGCAGGCGGGTGCCATAGGCTGTCAGGTCGATATTGATGCTTCCGAAGACGGCAATGGGCATGGGGCGTGTCTTTCTTCTAGCGCAGGGAATCGCGGGCCACGAGTTCTGGCAGCTTGCGGATCAGCGCGGGCAGTTCCTCGCCGCGTTCGAGATGTCCGATCAGGATCTCGGCGGCTTCGAGGCCAAGGCCGAAACCGGGCTGCCGGATCGTCGTGAGCGCCGGGTAGAGATAGGAGGCGATCTCGAGGTCGTCATAGCCGATGACCGAGATGTCTTCAGGGATGCGCAGGCCCCGCTCGGTGATGGCGCGATAAGCGCCCATCGCCATCAGGTCGTTGAAGGCGAAGACCGCCGAAGGGGGTGCGGCGCGGTCCAGCAGTTCGACCATTGCCTCGTAGCCGCCATGGGCGGAGAGGTCGCCGGTGACGATCAGGTCGGGGTCAAGCTCGAGACCGGCCTCTGACATGGCCTGTTCGAAGCCTTCGAGACGGTCATGCGAGCGAGGGTGGTTGACGGGGCCGGTGAGGCAGCCGATCCGGTCATGGCCGCGCTGGATCAGCGCTTCCCCGGCGAGCCGGCCGCCGAGCAGGGAATCGTCGCCTATGGCACAGGCATTGGGCATCGGCTCGGAATCGAGCACGGCGCGCGGCAGCGTGTTGAGCCGCGCCAGATCTTCCTGGAATTCGGGATCGCGATTGGTGGTCATGACGACGAGAGCGTCGATGCGCTTCTGCATCAGCGTCTGGAGATAGGCGCGCTGGCGGCCGGGCTGGTCGCCGGCATTGCACAGGATCAGGCTGTAGCCGGCCCGATAGCAGCCTTCTTCGACGCCGGAGACGATCTCGGCGAAGAATGGGTTGGTCGAGGAGGTGACGAGCATGCCGAGCGTGTGGGTGCGCTTGGATTTGAGCGCGCGGGCGAGATAGCTTGGCTGGTAGTCCAGGTCTTTCACCGCCTTCTCGACGGCGGCGCGGGTGTCCGGGGCGACGAAGCGGGTCTTGTTGATCACATGCGAAACGGTCGAAACCGATACGCCGGCGGCTTGCGCCACGTGTTTGATACTGACCATTTCTGCCTCGCTTTCCGGGGGTGCTCCGGGGCAGGTGCACTGCCCCGGAGCCTGTTGCTGTGTGGAAAGCCTACTTCTGGATCAGCTGGAGCGGAACCGGGGTGTAGTCGGCCACGTCCTCGCCCTTCAGGATCTTGTCGGCGGTCTCGACGCCGAGCGAACCGATCATCGCGGCTTGCTGGGCGACGGTGGCGAGCATGGAGCCGTCGTTCACGGCGGCCACGGCATCGTCGGTGCCATCGAAGCCGATCACGAGGATGTCGCGCTTGGCAGCCTCGATGGCCTTGATCGCGCCGAGCGCCATCTCGTCGTTATGGGCGAAGACAACATTCACTTCGGGCTGCGCCTGGAGGATGTTCTCCATCACGTTGAGACCCTTGGTGCGGTCGAAATCGGCGGCCTGGGAGGCGACGATCATCAGGCCGTCGACAGCATCGATGCCCTTGTTGAAGCCTTCGCCGCGGTCACGGGCGGCAGAGGTGCCGGGCACGCCCTGAAGCTCGACGACCTTGGCCGCGCCTTCAAAGGTGGCGTTGACCAGTTCAGCGGCCATCTCGCCACCCTGGATGTTGTCGGAGGCCACGTGGGAGACCACATCACCGCCCGAGGCGCCACGGTCCAGCGTCACGACCGGCACGTCCTTGCGGTTGGCGGCGCGGATGGCGGAGCGGACAGCGTCCGAATCCGTCGGGTTGATCATCAGCAGTTTCACGTCCTTGTTGAGGACGTCCTCGACGGCGGCCAGTTCCTTGGCCGGGTCGTTCTGGCTGTCGAGCACGAGCAGTTCATAGCCAAGCTCGCCGGCCTTCTCCTCGGCGCCCTCCTTGAGGGTGACGAAGAAGGGGTTGTTCAGCGTCGAGACGACGAGGGCCAGCGTGTCTGCGGCAAAGCTGGGTGCGGTGGTGCCAAGCAGCATTGCGGTGGCGGTGGCCAGTCCAAGAAGCTTTTTCATGACGGTTCTCCTCCAGGTTGGGTCATGTAGGGTCTTAGCGGGAAGATGCCTTGCTGCGGCCATCAGCGACCACGGCAAGCAGGATGACAGCGCCCTTGGCGATCTGCTGATAGTAGGACGAGACATCCATGATGTTCAGCGCGTTGTTGAGCACGCCGATGATGAGGGCACCGATAAGGGTGCCGGTGATACGGCCGCGCCCGCCGGCGAGCGAGGTGCCGCCAAGCACGACAGCGGCGATGGCGTCCAGCTCATAGGCCATTCCGGCGGTGGGCTGGGCGGATTCGAGCCGCGCGGTCAGGATGATACCGGCCAGCGCGGAGAGCGCGCCGGAGGTGGCGTAGACGATGAGCTTGACGCGGGCGACGTTGACGCCGGCCAGCCGCGCCACCTGTTCGTTGCCGCCAATGGCATAGACATAGCGGCCGAACTGGGTGTGGTTGAGCACGTACCAGCAGATCAGGAAGGCAACAGCGGCGATGATGACGGGGATGGGGATCTCGGCCACGTAGCCGCCGCCGATCTCGTAGAAGCTGTTGGCGACGTCGAAATCGCCGGTCGAGATGGGGCGGCCATCGGTATAGACGAGCACGAGGCCGCGTATCATGGTCATGCCCACGAGCGTCGCGATGAAGGCCTGAACGCCGAAATAGGCGACAATAGTGCCGGAGGCTGCCCCAAGTGCTGCGCCGATGACCAGCGTGGTCAGGAGCGCCACGATCAACGGCGTGTCGGCGGCGATCATCGAGGCGCAGACCGCGCCCGCGAAGGCCAGGATGGAGCCAACCGAGAGGTCGATCCCGGCCGTCAGGATGACGAAGGTCATGCCCATGGCGATGATGGCGTTGATCGAGGTCTGCCGCAGGATGTTGAGCAGGTTGTCGACGGTCAGGAAGTTCGGCGAATAGAGCGAGACCGCGGTCATCAAGAGGATGAGGCCGAAGAGCGGGATGTTCTCGCGGATGAAATCCTTGGCGTTCATTTTGTGCCTTCCTCCAGGAGTTCGACCGGGGTGCATTGGGTGGAAGCCAGGCCGCTCGGCTCTTCGGAGCCGGTCGCGCGCAGGGCAATGGCCGAGATGAGGCCCAGAAGGGCCAGCACAGGCAGGGTTTGGGGGGCGAGAAGCTGTGCCATCATCCGACCCGGGCCTCCTCGAGACCGGCGACGGTGCAACGCATGATCGCTTCCTGATCGGCTTCCTCGCGGGTGAAATCGCCGGTCATCAACCCGTTCGACATCACCAGGATGCGGTCGGAAATACCCATCAGTTCCGGCATGTCCGAGGACATCAACAGGATGCAAAGCCCCTCGGCCTTCAGCTCGTTGATGAGCTGGTAGATCTCGCGCTTGGCGCCGACATCGACGCCCCGGGTCGGCTCGTCGAGGATCAGGATGCGCGGTTGGGCGACCAGAGACTTGGCGATCGAGACCTTCTGCTGGTTGCCGCCCGAGAGCTGCGAGATCACCGCGTCGATCCCGTGGGTCTTGACCGAAAAGGCGTTGATATAGCGGGTCGCTTCGGCCCGTTCGGCGCGTTTGTCGATATGGCCGGTAGGGCTTGTGAAGCGGAACAGGCCGGTGAGCGAAAGGTTCTGGCGCAGCCCATGCGCCTGGATCAGCCCTTCGAGCTTGCGGTCCTCTGTGACATACCCGATCCCGGCGGCGACACCGTCGCGCGGGCTGCGCAGGCGGGTCGGCTGGCCGTCGATCTCGATGGTTCCAGACTGCGCCGGGTTGGCGCCGTAGATTGCCTTGCCAAGCTCGGTGCGGCCCGCGCCGACCAGCCCGGCAAAGCCCACAACCTCGCCCGCCCGCGCCTCGAAGGAGACATTGCGCACGCCCGGGGCGCTGAGCGCGACCACCTTGAGGCGGATATCGGCCGGCTCGGCGGGGATATAGGGGTATTGGTCGGAGAGCTCGCGTCCGACCATGTGCCGGATGAGCCCGTCTTCGTCGATCTCCGAGACAGGGCCCTGATGGATCATGTTGCCATCCCGCAGCACGGCGACGTCGTCGCACATGCGGAAGATCTCGCCCAGGCGATGTGAGATAAAGACCAGCCCCTTGCCTTCGCCGCGCAGTTTCTCGACCACGCCGAAGAGGATCTGGGTCTCGACATCGGTCAGTGCGTCGGTCGGCTCGTCCATGATGATGATCTCGGCCTGCATCGACAGCGCGCGGGCGATCTCGACCATCTGCTGTTGGGCGATGGAGAGCTTGCCGGTCTCTGTCCAGGGATCGATGTCCTGCTGAAGCGCGCCCAGCCAGTGACGCGTCTCGCGCTCGATCTCGGACCAGCGGATACGGCCCATCCGGTCTGTCGGCTCGCGGCCGAGGAAGATGTTCTCGCCGACAGAAAGGGCGGGGAGCAGGTTCAGTTCCTGATGGATCATCGCGATCCCGGCATCCATGGACTGGCGCGCGGTGGTGAACTGCACCTCCTCGCCGCGCAAGCGCATCACGCCCGCGTCGCGGTGGTAGATGCCGGTTATGATCTTCATCAGGGTCGATTTGCCGGCCCCGTTCTCGCCCGCCAGTGCGACGACACGGCCGGCTTTGACAGTGAAATCGACGCCGCGCAGCACGCGTACCGCGCCGAATGCCTTGTCCACATCTTCAAGTTGCAGAAGCGCTGTCATGGATGTCTCCCGCCTCAGAAGGGCACGCCGGAATAGAGGATTACATTGGCATAGGGCGTGAACTCACCCGTCCGCACGATGGCCTTGCAGTCCCCGGTGAGGCGTTTGAATGCCTCATGCGAAACGTAGTCGATCTGGATCGGCTTGTTCTGCGCCGTCACCAGAGCGCCGATCTGGTCGAGAACCGCCCCGTGATAGTCCGGCTGCTGGTCCCTCAGCTCTTCGGCCAGAACGGCACGTTCGAGCACAAGCTCGGAGCCGATGGCCGGCAGCACGTCCAGGAAGGCGGGCAAACCAGCGCGGATGGCAAGGTCGATGCGCTCGACCGTCGGGGGAATCGGAAGCCCGGCATCACCGAGGCAGAGCGAGTCGGTATGACCCATCTGTGCGGCAACGCGGGCAATCGGGGCGTTCAGCAGGGAAGCCTTGCGCATGATCTCCTCCATCATGGCGTGCGAGTCGGGCTCGACGATACGTCAGGAAAACGTTTGCGCAAAGGTTTTCTTATGGGGTTGTTGCTCAACTTTCCTGAAAATGGCCGGCTGGTGAGGGGCAGGCGGCTGCAAATGAAGGCTTTTTTTTGGGACATGCCAATACGTCGCAGATCGCAACTGTGATGGACGCTCGTCTTCGGATTGGGCATATCTTGGGGCGTGAGTTGGGTTCCACGAGGGCTGCCAGGCGGAAATTCTGTCTCCGCGCGGCCGCGGGCCCGCCCCGATGCGACACAGGCGTATCGGAGAAACAGGAATGGAAAGGGAATGACATGAACAAGGCTCTTACCTATCTGGCTGTCGCGCTGAGCGTTGCCGCCATGCCGGCCTTTGCCGAGGGCGATGCTGCTGCCGGCGAAAAGGTGTTCAAGAAATGCAAGGCATGCCACGCGGTGGGCGAAGGCGCCAAGAAGAAGGTCGGTCCGCCGCTCAATGGAATCATTGATGCCCCTGCCGGTCAGTTCGAGGGGTTCAAGTATTCGAAGAACCTGATGGAACTGGCTGAAGGTGGCCTGACCTGGGACAACGCCACCATGGCCGCTTACCTGACCAAGCCGAAAGACGTGATCCCGAAAGGCAAGATGGCCTTTGCCGGGCTCAAGAAGGAAGAGGACATTGCCAATGTCATCGCCTACCTGGCGACCTTCCAGTAAATCTGCCTGACGGCAGACCGCAGGGCCGCCCAGACATGGGCGGCCCTTTTCCGTTCCCGCGTCAGGAGGGCTCGCCCTTCTCGGCGAACAGTTCAACGGCGGATTTGGCGTGCCAGTTGTGGCCCGTGGCCAGCACGCAGGTGGTGCCGTCGGCCTGGGTCATCAGCAGGGTCCAGCTCCCGGTATCGGGCGATGCCCAGATCTCGACGAGGCGGTCCTGCGAGTGCAGGCCGATCCCGGCCTGTTCCTCGTCATATTTCACCGCGAGATTCTCGGTGACATTGTCGCGCGCGGCGCATTGGATCCCGGAGGCAAGGGCGGGCGGGGCTGTGGCGGCCATTCCGAAGACAAGGGCGGCGGCGAGGTGGCGCTTGAACATGTGACTCTCCTATCCGTTCAAAAAGACGGGGCGGAGAGGCGCTGGAGCGCGTCCTGCCCCCGGGCGGCAGGCCCATACGGGAAACCTGATCGGCAAATCCCGTTTTTCAAAGCTTTCTGGCGTGCGATCGCAGGGCGATTTTGCGCGAGAATTGGCCATTTGCGCAAAAAGCAGTCGATTCTGTCGGGTCCTGTGCAAGCTCCGGGCAGCGCGACAATGCAGGTGCAGCATTTCAGGAGCGGCTTGCCGGCTTGATCTTCGCGCGCGCATCCGGCAAGGGTTGCCGGACCATTTGCGAGGACCGACATGACCCGGATCGACGATACATTCGCGCGGCTCAAGGCCGAGGGAAAGAAGGCTTTCGTGGCCTATGTGATGGCGGGCGATCCCGACTACGAAACATCGCTTGAGGTCGTGAAGGGGCTTCCGGGCGCTGGCGTGGACATCATCGAACTGGGCATCCCCTTCACCGATCCGATGGCAGACGGCCCGACGATCCAGCTTGCCGGCCAGCGTGCGCTGGAGGCGGGCATGACTCTGGAGAAGACGCTCCGACTCGCAACCGAATTCCGCAAGACGGATAACGAGACGCCTATCGTCGCGATGGGCTATTACAACCCGATCTACAATCGCGGTGTGGATCGCTTCCTTGAGGATGCGAAGGCGGCTGGAATCGATGGGTTGATCGTGGTCGACCTGCCGCCCGAGGAGGATGACGAGCTTTGCATCCCTGCCCAGGCCGCCGGGCTGAACTTCATCCGCCTCGCCACGCCGACGACGGATGACAAACGTCTTCCGACCGTCCTGCAGAACACCTCCGGCTTCGTCTATTACGTGTCGATCACGGGCATCACCGGCGCCGCCGAGGCGCAGGCCAGCGATGTCGCCCCCGAGGTGACGCGGATCAAGGCGCAAACCGACCTGCCGGTCATCGTCGGCTTCGGTGTGAATTCGCCAGAGAAGGCCGAAGCGATTGCCGGTGTTGCCGACGGCACCGTTGTCGGCTCCGCCATCGTCAAGCTCATCGGCGAGGGCCGGCCTGTCCCCGAGACCCTGGCCTTCGTGAAGAGTCTCGCCGATGGGGCCCATCGCGGCTGAGCGCTCCTGCGCTGCGGTTTTATTCGATCATCTGCGCTGATGTGACAGCCTGCCCGAATGGCTATTCGGGCAGATCGGGAATTGCTGCTAACCGGGCAAGTTGGTAAGGAAATGTAACCAATACCCCCGGGAGGCTCTCGACATGTCTGTCATCACCACCATCGACGATCTCAAGGCCATCTATCGGCGCCGCGTGCCGAAAATGTTCTACGATTACGCCGAATCGGGAAGCTGGACCGAGCAGACCTTTCGCGAGAACAGTTCCGACTTCGAGGAAATCCGCCTGCGCCAGCGCGTTGCGGTGGACATGACCAACCGCTCGACCGCTGCCGAGATGGTTGGACAGCCGGTCTCGATGCCGGTGGCTCTGGCGCCGGTCGGCTTGCTGGGGATGCAGCATGCCGATGGCGAGATCGCCGCTGCCCGCGCCGCCGAGCGCTTCGGCGTGCCCTTTACGCTGTCGACCATGTCGATCTGCTCCATTGAGGCCGTGGCGGAGAACACGACCAAGCCGTTCTGGTTCCAGCTTTACACGATGACGGATGCCGATTTCGTCGGCCGCCTGATCCAGCGGGCCAAGGATGCCGGCTGTTCGGCGCTTGTGATCACGCTCGACCTGCAGATGGCCGGGCAGCGCCACAAGGATCTCAAGAACGGCCTCTCCGCCCCGCCCAAGCCGACCCTGAAGAACTGGATCGACCTGTCGATGCGCTGGAGCTGGGGGCTCGGCATGCTGGGCACGAAGCGGCGCGAGTTTGGCAATATCATCGGCCATGCAAAGGGGCTGGACGACCCGACGCAGCTCTATGAGTGGACCGCCAAGCAGTTCGACCACGCGCTGGACTGGAACAAGGTCGCCAAGCTCATCGAGAAGTGGGACGGCAAGGTGATCCTCAAGGGCATTCTCGACCCAGAAGATGCGCGCATGGCCGTGAAGGTCGGCGCGGATGCGATTGTCGTCTCCAACCACGGTGGCCGCCAGCTCGACGGTGCGCTGAGTTCGATTCGCATGTTGCAGCCGATTCTCGACGAGGTTGGTGGCGAGATCGAGGTGCAGATCGACAGCGGCATCCGTTCGGGTCAGGACGTGCTCAAGGCGCTCGCGATGGGCGCGGATTCCACCTATATCGGCCGTGCCTATGTCTATGGGCTGGGCGCCAATGGCGAACAGGGCGTGATGGAAGCGCTGGAGGTGATCCGCAAGGAGCTGGACACCACCATGGCGCTGTGTGGCCGACGCAATGTCAGCGACCTGGACCGTGACATGCTGCTCATCCCGGAAGGGTTCGAGGGGCGCTGGCAACACGGTTAAGGCGACTCGGTTTCGGGCGAGGCCAACTTGGATGAGCAAGAATATTGCGTTTGAGCTGGCCCCCGGCAAACATGTCGCACCGGTCGATTGGGTCTTTTGCGGAAGATTTCGTCCAATCCGGACAGATTCGTGATCACTTGTTTTCAGGGGCTGCCTCACTGGCAAGCCCCTGTTTTTTAATGTGTTTGCGGTCACGATTGAAAACTAATTTACAGATGACGCAAGTGTCAGGTTAACGGCTTCACAGAAAAATCTCTTTTCTGAAAAGACTTACCCGTTTTTTGACGAAAAGCGTTACAGTGCAGTCAAGCCGCGGCCGGGGAGGGACGTGTCTTGTTGGTGCAATGCGCCGAAAGAGCAGTTTCTCCCGTAAGGTTGCAGAAGCCAATACAGGGAGGGAGATCCATGACTGCTAAATCGAAGGCCGCCGAGGTTGGCGCCATCCCCGCCGACTTCAAGAAAAACGCTCATATCGACGAAGCGAAATACGAGGAGATGTATGCCGCCTCGATCAACGACCCCGAAGCGTTCTGGGGCGAGCATGGCAAGCGCCTCGACTGGATCAAGCCTTATACCAAGGTCAAAAATACCTCCTTCGAACCGGGCAATATCGACATCAAATGGTTTGAGGACGGCACGCTGAACGTCGCCGCCAACTGCATCGATCGCCACCTCGCGAAGCGCGGCAACCAGACCGCGATCATCTTCGAGCCCGACGATATCCACGAGCCGGCGCAATACATCACCTATCGCCAGCTGCATAACCAGGTTTGCAAGCTCGCCAACGTTCTGGAAGATCTCGGCATCCGCAAGGGCGACCGCGTCGTCATCTATCTGCCGATGATCCCGGAAGCCGCCTACGCGATGCTCGCCTGTGCCCGTATCGGGGCCGTGCATTCGATCGTCTTCGCCGGCTTCTCTCCCGATGCGCTGGCTGCACGTGTCAACGGCTGCGACGCCAAGCTGGTCATCACCGCCGACTACGCTCCGCGCGGCGGCCGCAAGACCCCGCTCAAGTCCAATACCGATGCAGCACTCCTGCACTGCATTCACGATCCGTCGGTCCTCATGGTGCGCCGCACCCGCGAGCAGACCACCTGGGTCGATGGGCGCGACTACGATTACGGCGAGCTGATGCTCGAGGCCGACGATCACATGACGCCGGCTGAGATTGGCGCCGAGGATCCGCTCTTCATCCTCTACACCTCCGGCTCCACCGGTCACCCCAAGGGCGTGGTGCATACCTCTGGCGGGTACCTTGCCTATGCGGCGATGACCCATGAATACACCTTCGACTATCATGACGGTGACGTCTTCTGGTGCACCGCCGATGTCGGCTGGGTCACCGGCCACAGCTATATCATCTACGGCCCGCTGGCGAATGGCGCCACGACCGTGATGTTCGAAGGTGTGCCGACCTACCCCGATCCCGGCCGGTTCTGGGAAGTGGTCGAGAAGCACAAGGTCAACCAGTTCTACACCGCGCCGACCGCCATTCGCGCGCTGATGGGCAAGGGCACCGAATGGGTCGAGAAGCACGACCTCTCCTCGCTCAAGCTGCTGGGCTCCGTCGGCGAGCCGATCAACCCGGAAGCCTGGAACTGGTACAACGAGAATGTCGGCAAGGGGAAATGCCCGATCGTCGACACGTTCTGGCAGACCGAGACCGGCGGCCACATGATCACGCCGCTGCCCGGCGCGCATAAAGCCAAGCCTGGCGCGGCGACCAAACCCTTCTTCGGCGTCCAGCCGGTCATCCTCGACCCGCATTCCGGCGCCGAGGTCTCCCAGACCGAAGCCGAGGGTGTTCTGTGCATTCGCGACAGCTGGCCCGGCCAGATGCGCGGCGTCTGGGACGATCACGGTCGCTTCGAGAAGGCCTATTTCTCGGACTACAAAGGCTATTATTTCTCGGGTGACGGCTGCCGCCGCGATGCCGACGGTTATTACTGGATCACCGGTCGCGTCGATGACGTCATCAACGTCTCGGGTCACCGGATGGGCACGGCGGAAGTCGAGTCGGCGCTGGTTGCACATGCCAAGGTCGCGGAGGCCGCAGTTGTCGGTTACCCCCACGATATCAAGGGTCAAGGCATCTATTGCTACGTGACGCTGATGAACGATGTCGAGCCGACGGACGAGCTTCTCAAGGAGCTCAAGATGTGGGTGCGCCACGAAATTGGCCCGATCGCCAGCCCCGATGTCATCCAGTGGGCCCCTGGCCTGCCGAAAACCCGCTCGGGCAAGATCATGCGTCGCATCTTGCGCAAGATTGCCGAGAACGACTACGGATCTCTTGGTGATACATCGACGCTCGCTGATCCCAGTGTTGTCGATGATCTCATCGAAAACCGTATGAACAAGGGATAATCGGCATGACCGACGCACAAACCCCGCCCGTCCTTATCCTTCTCGGCCCTCCGGGCGCCGGGAAGGGGACGCAAGCCCGGATGCTCGAAGAGAAATTCGGGCTGGTTCAGCTCTCCACCGGCGACCTTCTGCGGGGCGCAGTGGCGGCCGGGACGGAAGCTGGCAAGGCCGCGAAGGCCGTGATGGAGGCGGGGCAGCTCGTCAGCGACGAGATCGTTATCGCGGTCCTCAAGGACCGGCTCGGCGACGACGACACCCGTAACGGCGTCATCCTCGACGGCTTTCCGCGCACCACGGCCCAGGCCGAGGCGCTGGACGGTCTGCTGGCCGCATCGGGTCAGAAGATCAACGCCGCGATCTCGCTTGAGGTCGAGGACGAGGCGATGGTCGAACGGATTTCCGGTCGCTACACCTGCGCCAAATGTGGCGAAGGCTACCATGACAGCTTCAAGACGCCGGCGGTGGACGGCACTTGCGACAAATGCGGCTCGACCGAGTTCAAGCGTCGCGCCGACGACAACGCCGAGACCGTGCGGTCGCGTCTTGTCGCCTATCACGAGCAGACCGCTCCGCTGATCGACTTCTATCAGGGCCGCGGCGTTCTCAAGGAGGTGCCCGCCATGGGCGCCATCGAGGAGATCGCCGGCGCGCTCAACGCAATCGTAGGCCAGGCCAAGACCTGATCTGACGACTCACTGACAGAGATTGTCGGGCAGGCTCCTGTCTGCCCGTCAGAGCGGGTGTGCCTTCGCGCCCGTTCACAGAACCGGACCGCCCAAGACATGGTTCGGAGAAAAAGACCGCGGCGCGCGGGAGGCACGTCGTGCGGAAAAGGGAAACCAACTCGGGAGGACCGAAATGTCGGACAAACCTGAAACCAATGCGTATTGGGCGACGAACATCAAGATCGTCACCTGGTGCCTCGTACTCTGGGCCCTCGTGTCCTTCGGCTTCGGCATTCTGCTGCGGCCGATGCTTTCCGGGATCGCCGTCGGCGGATCGGATCTGGGCTTCTGGTTCGCCCAGCAAGGCTCGATCCTTGTCTTCCTGGCGATCATTTTCTTCTACGCCTGGCGCATGAACAAGCTCGATGCCGAATACGGCGTTGACGAGCAATAAGAACAGGGACAGGGAATCATGGATCAGTTTGTACTCAACTGGATCTTTATCGGTGCGAGCTTCGTGCTCTACATCGGTATTGCGGTCTGGGCCCGCGCGGGCTCCACGTCCGAATTCTATGCCGCCGGCCGGGGGGTTCACCCCGTCGTCAACGGCATGGCCACCGGCGCTGACTGGATGTCGGCCGCCTCCTTCATCTCGATGGCCGGCCTGATCGCCTTCACCGGCTACGACAACTCGACCTTCCTCATGGGTTGGACCGGCGGCTACGTGCTGCTCGCCCTGATGCTCGCGCCTTACCTGCGCAAGTTCGGCAAGTTCACCGTGTCGGAATTCATCGGCGACCGTTTCTACAGCCCGACCGCGCGCCTCGTGGCCGTGATCTGCCTGATCGTCGCCTCGATCACCTACGTGATCGGCCAGATGACCGGCGTCGGCGTTGCCTTTGGCCGCTTCCTCGAGGTCGACAACACCACCGGCCTGCTGATCGGTGCCGCGGTTGTCTTCGCCTACGCCGTTTTCGGCGGCATGAAGGGCGTTACCTACACGCAGGTTGCCCAGTATGTCGTGCTGATCATGGCTTACACCATCCCGGCGATCTTCATCTCGCTGCAGCTGACCGGCAACCCGATCCCGGCCCTGGGCCTCTTCGGCAATGCTGTCGATCCCGCCACGGGTGCTGACTCCGGTGTGGCTCTGCTTGCCAAGCTGGACCAGATCGTCACCGAGCTGGGCTTCAACGAGTACACGACCCATCACTCCGACACGCTGAACATGGTTCTGTTCACCCTGTCGCTGATGATCGGTACCGCTGGTCTGCCGCACGTCATCATGCGCTTCTTCACCGTTCCGACCGTTGCCTCCGCGCGCTGGTCTGCCGGTTGGGCGCTGGTGTTCATTGCGCTGCTCTACCTCACGGCCCCGGCCGTTGGTGCGATGGCTCGCCTGAACATCTCGCAGCTGATGTGGCCGGAAGGCACGGCATCTGAGCCGGTCTCTGCGGAGATGATCAACTCCGACGAGAAATACGCCTGGATGGCGACCTGGCAGAAGACTGGTCTTCTTGGCTGGGAAGACAAGAATGGCGACGGCAAGATTGCCTACTTCAACGACAAGGACGCCGACAAGGTTGCCGCCATGGAAGCCGCTGGTTGGGGCTCCGAAAACGAGCTGACCAACTTCAACCGCGACATCCTGGTTCTCGCCAACCCGGAAATCGCCAACCTGCCGAGCTGGGTTATCGCTCTGGTCGCTGCCGGTGGTCTCGCCGCCGCTCTGTCGACCGCTGCCGGCCTGCTGCTCGCCATCTCCTCGGCTGTGTCCCACGACCTGCTGAAGGGTCAGCTGACCCCGAACATGTCGGAAGCCAACGAGCTGATGTCGGCACGTCTCGCCATGGCTGGTGCGATTGCGGTCGCGACCTACCTGGGCCTCAACCCGCCGGGCTTCGCTGCCCAGACGGTTGCGCTCGCCTTCGGTCTGGCCGCTGCCTCGATCTTCCCGGCGCTGATGATGGGGATCTTCTCCAAGCGCGTGAACAACAAGGGTGCCGTCGCCGGTATGCTCGTCGGTCTCGTGGTCACGCTGGTCTACATCTTCCTGCACAAGGGCTGGTTCTTCATCCCGGGCACGAACTCCTTCACGGATGCCGACCCGCTGCTGCTGACCATCAAGTCGACCTCCTTCGGCGCGGTTGGTGCGATGCTGAACTTTGCCACGGCCTACCTCGTCTCCAACGCCACCGAGGAGCCGCCGGAAGAGATCGTCGAGCTGGTTGAAAGCATCCGCGTGCCGCGTGGTGCCGGGGCCGCTGCCGCCGATCACTGATCTCGAAACCGGGCGGGGTTCCCCAATGACCTCGCCCGACCGAGAAAGTAAGACCGGCGCGTCCCTTTGCCCGAAGGGGCGCGCCTTTTTGCTTCCAGATCCCTTGAATGGTGTGACGATGACAGAGCTCGACCGCGATACCCGGATCCTAAGGTTCCTCGAACACGTCCACCCCTATGACAGCCTCAAGCGCGAGGTTCTGACCCGGATCGCCTCGGTCTTCATAGAGCGCACGGTCCATCCCGGCGTGATGATCTACACCGCCGGCGACCTGCTCGAAGGG
Source organism: Tropicimonas sp. TH_r6 (assembly GCF_033101155.1). Classification (NCBI taxonomy): domain Bacteria; kingdom Pseudomonadati; phylum Pseudomonadota; class Alphaproteobacteria; order Rhodobacterales; family Roseobacteraceae; genus Tropicimonas; species Tropicimonas sp. TH_r6. The sequence goes on along the minus strand of NZ_JAWMPX010000010.1, from coordinate 107,108 downwards.
CTCTACCTGATCGAGCATGGCACCGTCGAAATCACCGACGAGAAGGGCGCCCCGGTCTCCATCCTGCATGGCCGCAATTCCTTCGGCGAGCGCGGGCTGACACGCGATGGCCTGGCCGTGACCCATGCCAAGGCGACCGAAGAAACCAGGTTGCTGATGCTGCCGGCCGATGAGTTTCACGACATTCTGCAAAGCTCGAAGAGCTTCGCCCGCTTCTTCGACCGTACCCGCAGCCCCGGACGGGAACAGCGCGGCGATCTTACCACGCAGCGCGTCGCTGACCTGATGGCGCGCAACCCGATCTCCATTTCGCCCGAGACCAGCATCCAGATGGCTGCCGGCATGATGCGCGACACCCACGTGTCCTGTCTCGCCGTGACGCATCCCGAGCACGTGCTTGCCGGCATTGTCACCCTGCGGGACATGACGACCAAGGCGGTCGCCGGAGGCCTCGGCGGTGAGACGCCCGTCAGCCAGATCATGACATCCGAGCCGGTCAGCCTCGCGCCCTCCGCGCTCGGATCGGACCTGCTCCACGTCATGCTGGAGCGCAAGATCGGCCATGTGCCGGTGACCGAGGGCAATCGCCTTGTCGGTGTCCTGACCCAGACCGACCTGATCCGCTTCCAGGCCATCAGCTCCGCCTCGATGGTGCAGGAGATCGCCGAAGCCTACACGGCCGAAGAGATGGCGAAAGTCACTGTCCGCCTGCCCAAGCTGTTGATGCAGCTCGTCGGCGCTGGCAACCGCCACGAGGTCGTCACCCGCCTGATCACCGATATCGCCGATTCCGTGACCCGCCGCCTGCTGGCGCTGGCCGAGGGAGAGCTCGGCGCGCCGCCGGTGCCCTATCTCTGGCTTGCCTGCGGCAGCCAGGGGCGGCAGGAACAGACCGGTGTCTCGGATCAGGACAATTGCATGATCCTCGACGACGCCGTGACCGAGGCGGACATGCCCTATTTCTGCGCGCTGGCGAAATTCGTCTGTGACGGGCTCGACACCTGTGGCTATTTCTACTGCCCGGGCGACATGATGGCGACGGCGGAGCGCTGGTGTCAGCCGCTGAAGGTCTGGAAGCGCTACTTCGCCGGCTGGATCGACAAGCCGGACCCGGAAGCGCAGATGCTGGCCTCGGTGATGTTCGACCTGCGCCCGATTGGCGGGACGCATGCGCTCTTCGACAACCTTCAGGATGAGACGCTGGCGGCGGCCCGCAAGAACACGATCTTTGTCGGCCACATGATCGTCAATTCGCTCAAGCACACGCCGCCGCTGGGTCTGTTTCGGGGGTTTGCCACGGTGCGCTCGGGTGAGCACAAGAACGAGTTGGACATGAAAATGAACGGTGTCGTGCCGGTGGTCGATCTGGGCCGGGTCTATGCGCTGCAGGGAGGGATCACCGAAGTGAACACCCGCGCGCGGCTTGAAGCCGCCGAGGCGCTCGGCACGATTTCGCATTCCGGCGCGCATGACCTGCTGGACGCTTACGACCTGATCGCGGAAACCCGGCTGAAGCGCCAGGCCGACGAGATCAGGGCGGGCCGCAAGCCCGACAATTACATGCCGCCTTCGGACCTGTCGGACCTCGAACGCAGCCATCTGCGCGACGCTTTCGTCGTTGTGCGGACGATGCAATCGGCCGTGGGGCAGGGCAAGGGAATGCTGAGCTGAGTATGTTATCCGCGCGGGCGGGTCTGCCTGCGCTGCGTGGACAAGGGGAGGGGCCATGTTTCTGGAACTGATCGCGGCGGTATTCGCCGCCGCCGCCGCCGCCGGCATCGTGATGCTGCTCAACCACATGACCGGCAAGCGCTTGCCGCGCTGGCTGATGCCGGCGGCTGCGGGGGTGACAATGATCCTCTTCACCATCCGGATGGAGTATAGCTGGTACGAGCGAACTGTGGCTGAATTTCCCGAGGGCGTGGTGATAACGCAGACCCATGAAAGCAGCGCTTTCTGGCGACCCTGGACCTATTTCGCGCCGCTGACCGATCGTTTTGTCGCCATGGATCCGGCAGCCGTACAGAGCAACGAGGCCGTCCCGCATCAACGTATCGTCGAGATGCTGTTCTTTGGCCGCTGGAAGGCGCCGGAGGCGGTGCCGATGGTAATCGATTGCGATACGCGCCAGGGGGCTCCGATGCTCGACTCCGTCACGTTCGACGCGGACGGCGCTGTCGCGGAAGCCAAATGGGCGCCGATCCCGGAGGACGACCTGACCTTTGCCACCGTCTGCAAGGAGACCCGACCATGACCGGCTCTGAAACGGGCGTCGACCGTCCTGCAAGGATCCTGATCGTCGAGGACGAGGACAATATCGCCCTTGCATTGAGTCATGTGCTCGGGCGCGAGGGATGGGCCGTGAAACGCGTGGTCGATGGCGAGGCTGGGCTGGATGCGGTTCGGACCGAGCGCCCCGATCTGCTGCTTCTCGACGTGATGTTGCCCGGCATGTCTGGATATGAGGTCTGTCAGGCGGTAAGGCTGGAGCCTGAACTGGCGGAGGTGAAGATCCTGATGATGACGGCGCGCGGCAACGCAATGGAGCGACGCAAGGGGCTGGCGCTTGGCGCCGACGGTTTCATCGCCAAGCCGTTCGACCTGTCCGATCTGCTCGACCAGGCGCGCGCCCTTCTGGCAGGCCCGGCGGAGGCCAGCAATGCATGAGTGGATGGCGCGCAAGCTGAGCCTGCGGCTTCGGGTCTTCCTCTTCTTCGCCTTCGTTGCCTTTGGCGGGCTGGCAGCGGTCCTGCTTGGGCTCTGGCTCGGTTATCGCCGGGTGGCGGAGGCCGGGGTGGAGAGCGGTTTCGTCTTTGCCGGTCTGGTCGCTTGTTGCGGCATTCTCGGGCTGGTGGTCTGGGTCTGGTTCCTCTTCGACGAGAATGTTGCCAAGGCGATCCAGAAGCTCGCCGGGGGCATGCGCGCCCGGGCACATGCCGATATCGCCGAAGAGCTGGACCACGCGCCCGCGAGATATCTCGGCGATCTCGCCCCGGCCGCTCAGGCCATCACCGGCTCGCTCACCGAGACCAAGAACGCGCTGGCCGAGGCCGTGGAGCGCGAAACCACCCGCCTTGCCATCGACAATGCCCGGCTGCAGGCGCTGCTCGGTGACGTGCCCGCCGGTGTGCTGCTCTGCACGTCGGATCACCAGATTGTCTTCTATAACGGTCAGGCGCAGGAGGTGCTCTCCGGCGAGGTCGATGCGGGGCTGGACCGGTCGCTGCTCGACTATCTTCGGGCCGGACCGCTGCAAAATGCCTATGCGCGCCTCGTTGCCTCGGAAGACAGCGATGCGGCCGGGGATATTCTCTGCGCCGGGATGGTGTCCGGAGAGGTGCTCGCCGGACGGATGCGGCTGGTCCATCTGCCACAACGCAGTGCCGATGATCCCGGCTACGTGCTGACCCTGCGCGACGTGACCACGGATCTGGAGTTGCATGCCGGACGCGAGGAGCTTCTCGAGGAGGTCTTCGAACGCGTCCGCCGACCGGCGGCCAATCTCCAGACGGTGTTGGATTCCGGCGCCGCCGAGGATGGCAACGGCCGTGCGGCGCTGCTGGGCGAGGTTGGCGTACTGACTCATGCGATCACGGATCTCGGCGCACGCTATGACGCGGCCCGCGGCGGCTGGTGGCCGATGGAGGAGATCCGCGCCTCGGAACTGGTTGACTCCGTCGTCGCCCTGACCGCGCGCGAAGGGATCATCCTGACGGCGGAAGCCGAGAAACTGATGCTGCGCTGCGATGCTTTCCAGATCGTCGCCCTGCTGACCCATCTCTGCGAACGTCTCTCCAACGTGATCCGTGCCACGGCGCTCTCGCTGCGAATCTCGGCAGAGGAGGATGGCGGCGCGCTGGTCACCATTGGCTGGTTCGGCGACGTGCTGCAGGTCGGCCTTCTGGACGGTTGGATGGATGTGCAGCTCGAAGTGGGCCTGTCCAATGTGACCGGTCGCACCGTCCTGGCGAGCCATGCAACCGAAGTCTGGCCGGAATCCGGAGCCATTGGGCGCGCGCTGCTGCGCCTGCCATTGCGGCAGGCCATTCCAACAGACCGTGCCCCGGCCGTTGCCCGCCGTTCCGCGATCTACGATTTCGACCTGATGGATCGAGAGCCGACCGGCGCGCTGGCCGAGACACCGCTGCGTGAACTGACCTGCGTTGTCTTCGATACCGAGACGACCGGGTTGCTGCCCTCCTCAGGGGATGAGATCGTTCAGATTGCCGCCCTGCGCTTGCTCGGCGGCAAGCGCATCCCGGGCGAGGAGTTCGAGACCCTTGTGAACCCCGAGCGTCCGATCCCGGCATCCGCGACCGAGGTCCACCACGTAACCAACGAAATGGTTGCGGGTGCCCCGACCATCGCCGTGATCGGCAGGCAGTTTCACAAATTCGCCCATGATGCGGTTCTGGTTGCGCATAACGCACCCTTCGATCTGGAGTTCCTGCGGCGTCACGAGGGCGATATCGGCAAACGCTTCGACCATCCTGTGCTGGACACGGTGCTGCTTTCGGCGGTGGTCTTCGGCCAATCCGAAACCCACACGCTGGATGCGCTGACCGAACGGCTCGGCATCGTGATCCCGCCCGAGGCGCGGCATACAGCGATGGGTGACACGATCGCGACAGCCGCAGCACTGGAGATGATGATCCCGATGCTGGAAGGGCAGGGCTATCGAACTTTCGGCGAGGTCATCGGAGCGGTACGCAAGCACAGCCGTTTGCTCAAAGATGCCAACAGTCCGGACAAAGTACCCGGCTAGACAGGCCGGGCGGGCGCCGCGCAGCGGCGCCCGCCTTCTCCGTCGATCGGGCTTTGCCCGGCGACAAACCTCCTGCCTTTTCAGACCGAGGGCTGTGCCCGAAACAGTGGTGCTCCCGCCCGTCGTCTGCGCATCGGAGATGCGCTCCTCCCGTTGGGGGTGGCCGCGCGCCGACGCGCGCGGCTGTCATGCGCCGTTCGGAACGTTGTCGTGGATGATCCGGTTTCAGTGTCGCAAGAGCGTCCCGAAGATCCGGTCGCTATGCTCTTCGAGATAGATCTGCAGCCATTGCGTGAACCGTTCGGGGCGGCGCTTGACCTCCGCCGTCAGGTCGTAAAAACCGACCCATTCGACCTGAGAGACTTCCTCCGGGTTCGGCTCTACCTTCATCTTGCGCTGTGCCATGGCCATGAAAATGTCGACCACTTCATGCTCGACCATGCCATTGCCGACATCGGCCCGGTATTCGATCCGGTCGCGATGGGCTGGCCAGAGGCCGGTGATGCCGAGTTCCTCGCGCAAACGTCGCACGGCACAATCGGCTGCCGGCTCGTTCCAGTGGGGGTGTGTGCAGCAGGTATTCGCCCAGAGCCCGCCGGAATGATACTTTTCATTGGCCCGGCGCTGCAGCAGCACGTTCTGGCCGTCCATGACAAACACCGATACCGCCTTGTGGCGCAGCCCCTTGCGGTGCACCTCAAGCTTGTCAACCGGTTGAAGGGTCCCATCGACCCAGGCGGGTATCAACTCATCGGTCATCGGCTCTCCGTCCGGGACAGCCTCTCGCGATCCCGTGGCGGCTGAAACGTTTTAGGATAGCCGCACCCGTGAGCACAGGTGCGAATCTGTCCGGATCTAAACGCCGATCCGGCGCCACTTCACCTCGACATGGTGCCACAGGGCCCGCCGAATGCCGATTCTGGCCGTGTGAAGGAGCGAAACCCGTGTCCTGCATCGGGAAATCAAGCTTTGAGACTTTCGGTACGATTAATCTGCGTCGATTTGACCAATCCGTATGCGGGTCGTTCTTCGCCGACCTGTCAAGATAAAAGCGCCCGGTGCATTGCCCGGATGGATCTCGCTTGGCACTTCTCCTGTCACCGCGGGAAAGGGTCTATCCCGATTGCGCGACGACGGGTCGACGTTGGAAGGGCGGACGGGTCATTCCTTTGGCTCGCTCAAAACCGCGTCCGCTCGACCTGGATTGTTGACCTTTCCCTTGCTTGGACGCTCTGCAATTGTGGCACCCCTTTTGGATGCGTGATCTCCAGCCAGCCGCTATTCGTAGAGGAAAACGTATGACGGCGAACAACCCGTTCTTCAAAATGCTGTGGCCTTGATGAACGGGAGGAATGCCGATCTTGTCAGCATATGAAGAAAACCGCCGGAAGTCTCCATGCCAGCCCATCCTGTCGGACGCAGCATCCGAAATGTATGAGAAACAGACGTACGAAAAACAAAGGGAAGGCCAAACCGGCTACCCATCACGGGCTTGCGGGGCAATAAAATGTTGGGCAGATCGCTCTTTATGTGTGTGACATATGTCAGGCATGCCGTATTGGGAGTGCCGTTCGGAAAGGTAAAAGAATGGATATTTGAACCTCTTTTATGGGCATCGCTGCCGCAATCGGGCTGTTGATGACCGGTGCTATATCGGAAGCAGCAGTTGCCGATCGTTCTGACTTTGGTCCAAGCGCCACCGAATTTGGATTTGATGGGTTCGCAGTTGGAACAACTACCGTGAATCCAGGGATTCTGACAATCACGGGTGGCACAGTTCAAGACATCGCTCGTGGCTCGTTGATTGCCCCAACCTATCTTGAAATCGGCAGCGGCAATATCGAGATAGCCTTCTCATCGGCTGTCAGTTCGTTTGGGCTCGACTTTAACTCGCGGAACACGTCCGTTGCACTGTCGGTGTTCGATGCTCTGGACACGTTGATCGAGTCGGTCACGATTGGAGTTGCCGATCAGGTTGCATGTGGTGGCTTCCTATGCGGTTTTGCCGGGTTGGACGTTGGGAGCCTGAGCATTGCCAAGGCGATCATTTCGACAGGAGGCGATCCAACGTTGGATAATGTTTTTGTTGATAATCTGATCTATGACATGGCGGTGGTTCCGTTGCCTGCAGGCTTGGGTTTGCTGATGACAGGGCTTGGCGGATTGGTCCTTGTCCGGCGTCGAGGCCAAAGCGAAGGCAGCCTGACCTGAGTGATCCGTTTTATCTGGGGCATCACGGGCAACGATTCCATCGGGATGATGGTTTCAGCTGCCGGTGGTGTCGCCGCTCGTAACTCCGGGGTGCCGCCTTGGCCGAGATACCGGAATAGCAATTCGATTTCAGAGGGTAATCGGACGCGGACCTACCGAAGCTGTTGCGATAGAATGATTTAAGTCGGCAGCATTCTGCACGGCACAGACATTGGTTGTGCTCACGGGAGAGATGGGCGGCCGAATTGTTTCCCCGCCGGTCAGACATTCCCACCAAGGTTATCGTCGGCTTGAGCAATCGGAGTGTGCGCCCAGAAAGGCGCCGGGTCGATCACTTCGCAGCACTCTGTTCACCGGGCTTCTGGTCGTCGTTCGCCAGCTTCGGTACCGAAATTCGCTTCCGTGAGGCCGCGCGGGCTTTGCATTTCCCGCTTCCTCCGCTTCGAGGATCTTCGTTGGGTTTGGCCCAAGGCAAATCCATTGATTGAAATCGGAGAAATGCGCTCTGGTTCTGACCGTCTCGCATCCGATTGACGTTCAAACCCCGTCTTGCGCTGCGTTGTCGCCCTCCCTTCCCGATCAACCCGTGTCGGATAGGCCACGTCGCCCCGGCAATCTCGTCCCCGGGTCACGGAAAGGCCGTATTTTAGCGAGATCCTTGGGATCGACGCCGCCCCTGGGCGGCCTTTTGGCAGTGCAAAAGGGGAGTTTGAGACGTGGTCGAGGACAGCCGGGATTTGAGTAATTGGGCCGCGCTGGCGTGGTCTGGAAAACCCGCCGCGCCCGAATGCCTTGTTGACGGCACCTATATCCGGCTGCTCCACCGAGATGGCCCTGCTACGCCCGCCCTCGTGATTTTTGGCGATGAAGTGAGCGGCCCCCGCGGCACCGCGGCTCGCGCCCTCAGGGTCGGAGCGCATCCTGAGGCCGATCTCTACGAAATCCTGCCGAACGGTCCGAACTGGTTCCCGGTGACGGAGACCGGACCGATGGTCGAAACCCTCGCGCGCGACAAGATGGACAAGCCGGCCGTGGCGCTTGGTGCGTCCATGGGCGGCTATGGCGCGTTGCGCTATGGGGCGCGGGCCGGCTGCACCACCGCGCTGGCTTTCTCGCCTCAGGCGCGGCTGGATCCGGCAATGGCCGGGCCGGGCGCACGCCACTCAGGGCATTTCCGGGCCGATCTGCATCACGACATGGAAGTGAGCCCCGCACATCTGCCGGAGCGGGCCTATGTCATCGTCGATCCGGAGGATGCGCATGACTTGCTCCATGCCGAATTGCTGCGGCATGAGGCCGGTGTGGACGTGATTCCACTGAAGCGAATGGGGCATCGGACAGAACAGGCCCTGTCCTCACCCAAAATCACCGAGGAGGTCCTTCGGGCCGCGGCGGCCGGGGATCGCGAGGACCTCGCCCGCGCGTTGCGACGGGGGCAGCGCGCCGTGCCGCGCTACCTCGCACGGCTGTCGATGGCCTGTTCGGAGCGCGGGCATGCCCGCTGGGGCGCCGAAATTGCGCAACTGCCGGAGCGGGAGGGCAAACCGCTCGCGCCCGATCTGCGGATGGCTCTGGCGCGGGCGCGCGCGGAACTGGGAGAGCCGATGGCAGCGCTGGAACTGATCGAGACGTTGATTGTCGACACACCGACGAACCCGCGTTTCTGGCGCGCGTTGAGCGAACAATACGAGGCGATGGGCGAAGCGCACGCGGCATGCGACGTGTTGGAACTCGCGCTGGAGGAAACGGAGAATTTTCAGCTCTGCTGGAAGCTGATTCAGATACGTTTCTCACTCGGAAGTCTTGAAGAAGCCGGGCTTCTGGCTGAAATGGCGGGGGAGCTCTGGCCGGAGCGGTTCGGTCAGATCGAACGGATGAAGACGCGGATCGCCAAGGCCGCGTAAGACGGTGAGTGGGCGGTGCGGGCGGAGTCCGGCCGCATTGGAGACGAGATGTCCGAGAGTAATCTTGAGAAACGGCCCGCGCTGGAAGCCTACAAGCTGGCGGCGCGCAACGACCTGCGCCGCTATCCTTCGCCCGACAAGGATGGAGAGCGGCTCTATCCGCTGGCCAGCCCGACGCTGAAGCCGTCCTTCTCGATGAGCCGGACCGACACCGTCTTCACCATCGGCTCCTGTTTCGCCCGCAATGTCGAATCGGCGCTGGCGGGGAACGGGCTCGTTGTGCTCAGCCGCGATTTCGAGCTGGGGCCGATCGGTGACAGCCTCGGATTCGCCGGGAATTTCTTCAACAAGTATTCGATCCACTCGATCACCAACGAGTTTCGCTGGGCGATGGACCGCTCGACCTTCCCGGGGCGCGACCTGCTCTACCCAATGAAAGAGGATGGCAGCGCCTGGCTGGATCTCCAGCTCGGCAGCGCCAAGCTCGACTTCCCGGTCACCGAGGTGCTGGAATTTCGCCACCGTTTTCTCGACGTGATGGCGCAGGCGGCAGAGGCCGATGTGCTCGTGGTCACACTTGGCTATGTCGAGGTCTGGTTTGACCGCACGCTCGGCATCTATCTCAATGTCGCTCCCCCGCCCGCTTTGGCGAAGAAGGAACCGGAGCGGTTCGAATTCCGGGTGCTGAGCTATGAGGATGTGCTTCAGGGGCTGCGCGAGATGCGCGATCTGCTGCTGCGCTACCGGCGCAAACCGTTGAAGATGCTGCTGACCGTCTCGCCCGTGCCGCTGCTCTCGACGTTCCGGGACATGGATGTGCTGGTCGCCAACTCCTACTCGAAATCGGTCCAGCGGGCGGCGATCGACGCGTTCGTCGCCGAGACCGAGGGGGTGGATTACTTCCCCTCCTACGAGTTCGTGACCCTCTCGGATCCGCGTGTCGCCTGGTCGCGCGGCGATTACCGGCATGTCTCGGCCGATCTCGTGGCCCGGATCATGGCGACCGTGCTGCAGCGCTACGTGGAGACAGAGGCGCATTCGCCCGAGGAGATCGGGCAGGCGAGCTTCGAGGCGTCGCTGCGGATGATGCTGAAGCTCGAAGAGACAGAGGAGGCGCTGGCGCTCATGGCGCGCAACGAGGGCTTCATGGCGGCCAATGGCTCGCTGGAGCTGCGGCGCGGTGAGCTTCTGGAGGCGGCCGGGCGGCTGGAGGAGGCGCTTGGCGCGATGGAGCGCGCCGACAGGCTGCTGCCCAACAATCCCGACCCTCTGGAGGCGCGGATTCGCCTCGGCGCAGCGCTTGGGCAGGGAGTGGCGCGAGCCAAGCTGTTGGAAGATCATGCGGAACGATTCCCCGGACGGAGCGATTTCCGCGACGGGTTGGCTTGACGTCGGGCCGGTCGGGCTTCAGAACCTTTCGAGGAAACGTTGCACCGGAAGGAACTCGCACAATGTCTTTTGATCTTCCCGACCTGCCTTATGCCCACGACGCCCTGGCCGATCTCGGCATGAGCAAGGAAACGCTGGAATACCACCACGACCTGCACCACAAGGCCTATGTCGATAACGGCAACAAGCTGATCGCGGGCACTGAGTGGGAGGGCAAGTCCCTCGAGGAAATCGTCAAGGGCACCTATGATGCCGGCGCCGTGGCGCAGAACGGTATCTTCAACAACATCTCGCAGCTCTGGAACCACAACCAGTTCTGGGAAATGATGGGGCCGGCTGGCGCTGCCATGCCGAGCGAGCTTGAGAAGGCGATTGTCGAGAGCTTTGGCTCGGTCGACGAGTTCAAGTCGCAATTCTCCGCCGCGGGTGCCGGTCAGTTCGGATCCGGCTGGGCCTGGCTGGTAAAGGACACCGACGGTTCGCTCAAGGTCACCAAGACCGAAAATGGCGTGAACCCGCTCTGCTTCGGCCAGACCGCGCTGCTGGGCTGCGATGTGTGGGAGCATTCCTACTACATCGACTTCCGCAACAAGCGTCCGGCCTACCTGTCCAACTTCCTTGAGAAGCTGGTCAACTGGGACAACGTCGCCTCGCGCCTGTAAATGCGCTCGCGTCTGGAAAATGGCCCTCGTCAGCCAAGCGCTGGCGGGGGCTTTTTCATTGGCGGTGCGCTCGCTGTCGATCTGGGGCGGGGCGCTGAGTGGAGGTTGAGAGCTGAAAGACCACGCGCGGGTTTGCTCCCCGCGCACAACCGTCTCAGCCGCAAAGCTGCCCTTTCCCAATCTGATCAGACACAGGTCAGCCGGTTTCCTGTCGCCGCAGCAGCAGGGAGGTGAGGAAGAAGAAGGTGGCGATGCAGACGATAGATGGACCGGTCGGCGTGTCGGCCCCATAGGAGAGCCCGAGGCCGCCAAGCGTGGCGAGACTGCCGAGCAGGGCCGCGAGAAGCGCCATGCTCTCCGGCGTGCGCGCGACGGAGCGGGCCGTGGCAGCGGGGATCAGGAGCAGCGCCGAGATCAGAAGGGCGCCGACGACCTTGATCGCGATGGCGATGGTGAGCGCCAGGGCGATGGTGAGGATCATCTGTTCGCGGCGCGAGTCGATGCCGCTGGCGCTGGCGAGATCGGGGCTGAGCGTGGAGGTCAGGAGCGCAGACCAGCGCAGCGTGACCAGCGCGAGGATGATGGCGGCCCCGGACCAGATGATCGCGAGATCGGTTGCATTGACGGCGAGGATATCGCCGAAAAGGTAGCCCATGAGGTCCACCCGGACACCGCTGAGGAAGGAGACGGCGACAAGGCCGATGGCGAGCGCCGAATGGGCGAGCACACCCAGCAGCGTGTCGGTGGCGAAGCCGCGCCCGGAGAGCGTTGTAACGGCGAGGCCCATGACAAGCGCCGTCACGAGGACGCCACCGAAGACGGGGATGTCGAGGGCCAGCGCCAGAGCGACGCCGAGAATGGCGGCATGGGCGGTCGCGTCGCCGAAATAGGCCATGCGTCGCCAGACCACGAAGCAGCCAAGCGGGGCGGCAGCGAGCGCCGTGCCGATCCCGGCCAGCGCGGCGCGGATCATGAAATCGTCGAGCATCAGGGAACGGGGTCCTCGTGGTGGTGATCCGGCGCGGGGTGGTCGTGGTCATGTCCGTGATCATGGGTGTGGCGGTAGAGCGCCAGCGCGCCCTTGGTGCCGTAGCCGAAGAGTGCGCGGTATTCCGGCGCGGTGGCGACGACCTGCGGGGTGCCCGAGCAGCAGACATGGCCGTTGAGGCAGATCACCCGGTCGGAGGCGCTCATGACCACGTGCAATTCGTGGCTGACCATGAGCACAGCACAGCCGAGTGTCTGTCGAACCTCTTCGATCTGGCGGTAAAAATCAGCCGAGCCGCGTTGGTCGAGCCCCTGTGTCGGCTCGTCAAGCATCAGGATATCCGGCTTGTCCAGCAGGGCGCGGGCCAGCAACACGCGCTGGAACTGGCCGCCGGAGAGGGACGACATTTGCCGGTCTTCGAGATCTGGCAAGCCGGCGCGGTGCAATGCGTCCCGCATCCGAGACGTCTTGTGCCGGATCGGTAGGTTGAGGAAGCGGGCAACGGTCAGTGGCAGGCCCGGCTCAATATGCAGGCTCTGCGGCACATAGCCGATCCGGAGCCCGTCAGCGCGGCGGATCTGGCCGGCATCGGGTGTGATGGCGCCGATCAATGTGCGCAGCAGGGTGGACTTTCCGGACCCGTTGGGGCCGACAATGGTGACGATCTCGCCAGGAAAGATCGACAGGTCCACGTCGCGCAGCGCAAGATGGCTTCCGCGTTGAACAGCGAGACCTTCGGCGACAATCAGGGGCTGTGCGGTCATGTGTCGGCTTTCTGCTGGCAGGCGGCGCAGAGCCCTACGGCTTCCACGAGAATCCGTTCGATCGCGAAGCCGCTGGTGCCGGACGTCGCCTCCAGGACAACGGCGTTGGGCAGCGACAGGGATTCGGCCACGCGGTTGCAGTTCCGGCAGATCAGGAAGGCGGGGACGTGGTCCGCGCCGGGATGGGCGCAGGCGATGAAGGCATTCAGGCGCTCGATCCGATGGGCGAAGCCGTTGGCGACAAGGAAGTCGAGTGCGCGATAGGCCGCCGGAGGTTGGGCGCCGAGCCCCTCCTGCTGCAACCGTTCGAGAACCTCATAGGCTCCCATGGCCTTGTGTTCCTCCAGCAGGATCTCCAGCGCCCGCCGGCGCACGGCGGTGAACCGAAGTCCGGTCTCCGTGCACCGCGCCTCGGCGGCGGCCAGCGCTTCGGCAACGCAATGCGCGTGATCGTGACGGGTGAAGCCGAGCGTTTCGGCGTCGGGCGCGGACATGGACACTCCGTTTCCACTTGAATTGTTATAACATTGCACTTACAGCGTCGGCGTCTCAATTGGAAGGACAGCCGGATGAAAAAAGCTATACCCTGCGGGATCGTGGCCGCAATCACGTTCTCGGCGCCTGCCTGGGCGGAGGTGCCACATGTGGCGACGGACATCGCGCCGGTGCATTCGCTCGTGGCGCAGGTCATGGGGGAGCTGGGAGAACCGGACTTGATTCTGCCGCCGGGTGTTTCGCCGCACGGCTACTCTCTTCGTCCGTCGCAGGCGCGGGCGCTTGCACGGGCGGACATGGTCTTCTGGGTTGGTCCCGAATTGACACCCTGGCTGTCAGGTACATTGGACACGTTGGCAGGAGATGCCGAACTCGTCGAGTTGCTGGAAGCGCCGGACACCCGGGCGCTGCCCTTCCGGGAGAGTGCTGTCTTCGAGGTGGAGATGCCGGGGGACGAGCACGACGACCATGATGCGCACGCCGACCACGACGACCATGCTGACCACGACGACCATGCAGAGAATGAGGATCACGACGATCACGCGGGGCATTCGCATGATGGCATTGACCCTCATGCCTGGCTGGACCCGGGCAATGCCGCGGCCTGGTTGACCATGATCGCAAATACTCTCTCGGGGAAGGATCCCGAGAATGCGGTGGCCTATGCCGCGAATGCCAGGGGTGCGCTTGATGAGCTTTCCGCGCTGGAAGTCGAAATCTCCACCCGCCTGGAGCCGCTGCACGGGGTGCGTTACGTGGTCTTTCATGATGCCTACCAGTATTTCGAGACGGCGTTCGACCTTCCCGCAATGGGGGCTATCTCACTGGGTGACGCCACCGATCCCGGTGCGGGGCGGATCGCCGAGCTGCGTTCCATGGTACAGGAGGCCGGGGTCACCTGCCTCGCGGCCGAGCCGCAATTCGACCCGGCAATGGTCGACACCCTGGCCAGTGGCGGCGATATGGCGACGACGGTTCTCGATCCGCTCGGAACGGAGTTTGCGCCCGGCGCCGGCTTTTACGCCGAGATGCTTTCGGGTCTGGCCGATTCTTTTTTGGAGTGCCGCTAGGTAACCTATTGTAGTGGCGAAATGTTTCGAAACTCACCTCCATTTTGGAATATAGTTTCAGGCAGTGAGTTCGCTGTCTGAACGCGGTTTGTCACAACGCGCATTATTGCTGTGCAGCCGCCCGCGAAATAACGCTTAAACGACGGGCAGTTGATGATTTGGGGGGCAGGCATCGCCCGCAAACCCATTGCCAAGTGGAATCCCTGTTGGTTTAGTCCGGGGAACAGGTGCGACGCGAACAAAGATTGCATCATTCAGACCAACAGGAGCTGCCTTGACCGAGACAGCAGGGACAAACGTTGCCTCCTTCGTGGAGTTCCGCAGCGTTCAGAAGAGCTACGACGGCGAAACGCTGGTCGTGAAAGATCTCAACCTCAAGATGCCGAAGGGCGAGTTCCTGACCATGCTCGGGCCATCAGGCTCCGGCAAGACGACGTGCCTGATGATGCTGGCGGGTTTCGAGACCGCCACCCATGGTGAGATTCTCCTGGATCACCACCCGATCAACAATATCCCGCCGCACAAGCGCGGGATCGGCATGGTCTTCCAGAACTACGCGCTTTTTCCGCATATGACCGTGGCCGAGAACCTCGCCTTTCCACTGGAAGTGCGGGGGCTTGGCAAGTCGGAGCGTGAGGCGAAGGTCAAGCGGGCGCTGGACATGGTGCAGATGGGCAGCTTTGGCGCGCGTCGCCCCGCCCAGCTCTCGGGCGGCCAGAAGCAGCGGATCGCGCTGGCCCGCGCGCTGGTCTTCGAGCCGGAGCTTGTGCTGATGGACGAGCCGCTCGGCGCTCTCGACAAGCAGCTGCGCGAGCATATGCAATTCGAGATCAAGGCGCTGCATGACCGCCTCGGCATTACCGTCGTCTATGTGACGCATGACCAGTCCGAAGCGCTGACCATGTCGGATCGGGTTGCGGTGTTCGACGATGGCCGGATCCAGCAACTGGCCCCGCCGGACGAGCTCTACGAACGCCCCAAGAATGCTTTCGTTGCCGGCTTCATCGGCGAGAACAACAAGCTGGAAGGCCGGATCGAGGAGATCCATGACGACAAGGCGCTGGTGCGGCTGAAAACCGGTGAGCTGATCGACGCCACGCCGGTCAACGTGACCAAGCCGGGTCAGGACACGCTTGTCTCGATCCGCCCCGAACGGGTCGAGTTCAAGCCGGAGTTCTTCGACGAGGGCGCTCATACGATCGAGGCGGAGGTGCTGGAGTTCATCTATATGGGCGACACGTTCCGCACCCGTCTGCGCGTTGCCGGCCATGACGATTTCGTCATGAAGTCGCGCAACATGATGGGCCAGCGGCGGCTGGAGCCGGGCGAGAAGATCCCGATCTCCTGGCACATGCAGGACGCCCGCGCGCTCGAAGACGACAGCGCTATCTGAACCATTACACACCCGCACGTGCGGACCCAGCCGCACGGCACATCCAAACAAAAAAACCAAAGTGTCCGACAGGGAGACAACCATGAAAAAGACACTCATCCTCACCACGGCCCTCACCGGCTTCGCCTTCGCGGCAGGCGCCGAAGAGATCACCGTCATGTCCTGGGGCGGCGCCTATGCCAAGTCCCAGATCGAAGGCTATCACAAGCCCTTCACCGAGAAGACCGGCGTCAAGGTTATCTCGGTCGATGCCGACAACCCGGCGACCCCGATCAAGGCCCAGGTCGAGGCCGGTAACGTGACCATCGACGTGGTCGACGTGGAATATCCGGACGCCGTGCGCCTGTGCGACGAAGGTCTGCTGGAAGAGATCGACCCGTCGATCCTGCCCCCGGGCGCGGACGGGACGCCGGCCGCAGAGGACTTCCTCGACGGCGCCATCTCCGATTGTCTTGTGACCACCATCGTCTTCTCGACGCTCTATGGTTACGACTCCACCAAGTTCGAGGGCGACGCCCCTTCGACCATCGCCGATCTCTTCGACCTGGAGAAGTTCCCCGGCAAGCGCGGCATGCGCAAGGCGCCCAAGACCACGCTTGAAATGGCGCTCATGGCCGACGGCGTTGCCCCGGCAGATGTCTACGAACTGCTTGAGACCGATGAGGGCGTCGACCGTGCCTTTGCCAAGCTCGACACGATCAAGGACGATGTCGTCTGGTGGGAAGCCGGCGCCCAGCCGCCGCAGCTTCTGGCCGATGGCGAGGTCGTCATGACGACCGCCTATAATGGTCGCCTGTTCAACGCCGCTATCGGTGAAGGCCAACCCTTCGTCATGGTCTATGACGGCCAGGTCATGGATTACGACGGTTACGCGATCCCGAAAGGCGCGCCGAACAAGGAGCGCGCGCTGGAGTTCCTCGTCTTCGCGACGGAAACCGAGCAGCTCGCCGAGCAGGCCAAGTGGATCTCCTACGGTCCGGCCCGGAAATCCTCCGCGCCTTTCGTCGGCCTCTACCAGGACGGCAAGACGGAGATGGGCCCGCACATGCCCACCTCGCCGGAGAACCTCGAAGGTGCGCTGACCACCGATTACGAGTTCTGGGTCGACTACAACACCGAGCTCTCCGAGCGTTTCAACGCCTGGCTTGCTAAGTAAATCACTCCGAGCTGTCCCGGTTTCCAACCGGGGCAGCTCCCCTTGCGTCTGCCTGACGCAATCCTTCTGCCGGAAAGACACCATGTCCGACGCATCGACCGCTCCCGACCAGACCGGCCCGCTGACCACGGCCGACGGCAAGCCGCTCAAGGCGGCGCTCGCCGCCGCCCAGGCGCACCGAACGCGTCGTGCCTTTTATCTCGTCGCGCCACTATTGCTGTTCGTGGTGATCACTTTCCTCGCGCCGATCGGGCAGATGCTGACCATGTCGGTCAACAACAGCGGCTTCTACTCCTGGCAGAACCGGGACAATGGGGAAACCATACCGCTGATGGTCGAACTGCGCGACTGGTTCGACGCCACGCCGGCCGGCACGGAACCCGACGAAGCCGCCTATGCCGCGCTGGTCGCCGGATTGAGCCACGCGAAAGAGATCAAGGCCGCTGGCCAGATCGGAACGCGGATCAATTACGATGTCTCCCGCTCCCGTTCGCTGTTTACCAAGACGGCCCGGAAGGCGCCAAAGCTCGAACCGCCCTACAAGGACGCGGTGCTGGATGTCGATGAAGACTGGGGAAATCCCCGTCTCTGGGGCGCCATGCGAAACGCCTCGAAAGCCTTCACCATCGATTTCTACCTCTCCGCGCTGGACAGGACCCGCGACGACGCTGGCAATATTGTCAAGATCGACGAGGAACGCGCCGTCTACCTTCTGCTCTTCAAGCGCACCCTGATCATGTCGGCGCTGATCACCTTCCTGACGCTCCTGTTGGGCTTTCCGATCGCGCATCTCCTGGCGATCCTGCCGCTGAGGCATTCCAACCTGCTGATGATCTTTGTCCTTTTGCCCTTCTGGACCTCGCTTCTGGTCCGAACGACCTCCTGGATCGTGCTGTTGCAGAGCCAGGGCGTGGTCAATGACCTGTGGGTCTCTCTCGGCATCATTTCCGACGAGGGGCGCCTGCAGATGATCTACAACCAGACCGGCACTATCATCGCCATGACCCATATCCTTCTGCCCTTCATGGTGCTGCCGCTCTACTCGGTGATGCGCCCGATTGATCCGTCTTATGTCCGCGCCGCCCGTTCACTCGGGGCGACCTCGTGGACCGCCTTCCGTCGGATCTACATGCCGCAAACGATCCCCGGAATTGGCGCCGGCGGGCTGCTCGTCTTCATCCTGTCGGTTGGCTATTACATCACACCGGCCCTCGTCGGCGGTTCTACCGGACAGCTGATCTCGAACCTGATCGCTTTCCACATGCAGAACTCGCTGAACTGGTCGCTCGCGGCCGCGCTCGCGTCGCTGCTGCTCTTCTGTGTGCTGCTGCTCTACTGGCTTTACGATCGCCTGATCGGCATCGACAACCTCAAGCTCGGATAAGGAACGCGCATATGGCCCTGCCGATCTACGCCAGCCCGCTCGAGCGCATCTGGTACTATACCTACCGCATCCTTTGCGCGCTGATCTTTCTGTTCCTGATCGCGCCGATCCTGATCGTGATCCCGCTCAGCTTCAATGCAGAGCCCTATTTCACCTTCACCGAGAAGATGCTCAGTCTCGACCCGACGGGGTATTCGACCCGTTGGTACGACCTGTTGCTGACCTTCGGGATGACCGATCCGGATGCGGCGCGCGACAGCTCCTGGTGGGCGGATGCCTGGGCCAATGCGGCCTGGATCAATGCGGCGAAGAACTCGGTTATCATCGGTTTCTTCTCGACCTTGCTCGCGACCTTCCTCGGCACTCTGGCGGCCCTCGGACTCTCGCGGCCGGAAATGCCATTCCGGCGGGTGATCATGGCGGTGCTGATCTCGCCAATGATCGTGCCGATCATCATCACCGCGACAGGTCTGTTTTTCTTCTACTCCGCCACCGGGCTGGCGAACTCCTATATCGGCATCATCATGGCGCATGCCACGCTCGGCATCCCCTTCGTCATCATCACCGTGACGGCGACACTTGTTGGGTTCGATCAGACGCTGACCCAGGCCGCGGCCTCGCTCGGCGCCAATCCGACCACGACCTTTTTCAAGATCACCATGCCACTGATCCTGCCCGGCGTGATCTCCGGCGCGCTGTTCGCCTTCGTCACCTCTTTCGACGAGGTTGTCGTGGTGTTGTTTGTCGCCGCCCATGATCAGCAGACAATCCCGCGCCAGATGTGGAACGGGATCCGCGAACAGATCTCGCCGGCGATCCTCTCCGTCGCGACGATCCTTGTCATCGTCTCCATAGCGCTGCTGACCACGGTCGAACTGCTGCGCCGCCGCTCGGAAAGACTGCGGGGCATCTCGCCGGGTTGAGTGCTGTTCGGGTGCCCCGCCGCGCAGCTCTCAGTCCGGTGGGTGATACCCCGCTTCTGCCATCAGCCGCAGTGAGGCGCCCTCGACGATGGTCTCCAGATCCGCCATGAACGCGCGATGGTCCTGCCCCGGCGCGATGGCCGGCAGGAATTCCACCACGGCCACCCCCGGCTTGCGCAAGACGCCGAAACGCGGCCAGAAGACGCCGACATTGGTCGCCGCCGGCACGCATTCCTGCCCGAGCTGGTTGTAGAGCACGCCGGTGCCGATCTTGTAGGGCAGCTTTGCGTCGATGCTGACGCGGGTGCCCTGCGGGTAGATGATGAGCTGCCCCGGCGTGGCGCGCCCGGCTTCGACCCGCTGTTTCATTTCCAGGATCGCCTGACCACGCTTGCCGCGATCAACCGGGACACAGCCGATCCATTTCGCATACCAGCCAACAATCGGCACGAAGCGGATCTGTGCCTTCATGATGAATTTCGGCCGCGGCACTTCGGAGACGATCATGATGATGTCGAAGAAGCTCTGATGCTTGGAGGCGATCAGGCACTCGCCCGTTGGCACTTTGCCGCGCAGTTCCGAACGCAGTCCGATCATCCAGGAGGCTGTCCAGCGGACCCAGCGGCAATAGGTGCGGCAGGCGGTGAACGCCATCGGGCGATAGACAAGCGTGATCGGCGTGAAGACCAGCGCCATCAGCGCCATCATCAGGTACATCTGGGTATTGAAAAGCAGCGAACGCAGAAATTGGATCATGTCACGTCGTCTTTCGCAATTGGCGGAAGGCGGCATAGCGGGTCGCTGCAAAGGCGACAAGGGCTGCGATGAGCGGGATGGTCAGTGGCAGCAGCCAGTTTGCGCCGGTGAAGCCGAGTCCGGTCAGAAAGCTGCCAGCCTCGCCAGTGTTTGGCATCAGCGCGATGGCGATCATTCCGAGCCCGGTGCCGAGTGCAGCGCCGGACATGGCGCGCAGCGTGAAGCGGCGCACGAAGGCACGCGCGATGAAGGTGTCGAGCGCCCCGATCAACCGCAACGCGGCGATCACGCGGTCATTGGCAGCAAGGGCCGCCTGTGCGGCGAGCGTGATCATCGCAGCGGTGGCCGCCGAGATCAGAGCCAGCGACAGCATCCCGAGCAGTCGCAACCGTTCCGCAGCCCGCACCAGCGGCGCGCGCCAGCGGGTATGGTCGTCATAGACCGCCCCGGGCGCCTCGCCGGCCAGCCGCGCACGCAACCCGACTGCATCCACCCCCTCGGCGGTTTCAACGATTTCGATCATTTCCGGAATGCGCAGCGCGTCGAGCGGAAGGTCGGGGCCGAACCAGGGCTCCAGAAGCGCGGTGCGCTCAGTGTCGGACAGGGCGCGGGCCGAGGCGATGCCCGGGGTCGTCTCCAGCACGGCGAGCGCATTGGCGAGCTGGGTTGGGGCCTGTTCGAGCGGGGCGGAGATGCGGATCGTGGCAGTGCGTGCCAGCGCTTCGGACCAGCGGATTGCCAGCCGGTCTGTGGCCAGGGACAGGGCCAGCGCAAAGACGGCGAGGAAAGCCATGGCAGCGGCTGTGAAGACGGTGAGGCGGGCGGTGAAGCCGGTGGGCGGGACGACGCGATCCGCGCCGGACGTTCCGGCGAGAAGGTGGCCTGCCTTGCCGAAGACGCTCATAGATCCGCTCCCGCGAGTGTCAGCGTGCCCTGTGCGATGCGCAGCACGCGGGCCGAGACCTGCGCCTTGGCGGCGCGGATCAGGTTGAGGTCATGGGTGGCAACGAGGATCGTCTTGCCCATCCGGTTCAGTTCGATCAACAGTTGCAGCAGCCGCAACGACATCTCCCAGTCGACATTGCCGGTCGGCTCGTCGGCCAGCACGATCTCCGGATCCATGATCACCGCGCGCGCCAGCGCCGCCCTTTGCCGCTCGCCGCCCGAAAGCTGTGGCGGCAGCGCGTCGGCCCGGGACGAGAGCCCGACCCAGACCATCAACTCCTCAAGGTTTTGCGCCTCGGCGCTTGCATCGCGCCCGCTGACATCCAGCGGCAGCGCCAGATTATCGGTCAGCGGCAGGTGGTCGAGGAACTGGCAATCCTGGTGCACGACACCGATCCGTCGGCGAGCACGGGCGACCTCGTCCCGGCTCAACCCGGTCACGTCGCGGCCGAAAATGGAGAGCTGTCCGGAACTTGGGAGGAGTTCCATGTAGCACAGCTTGAGCAAGGTCGACTTCCCCGCGCCGGACGGGCCGGTGAGAAAATGGAACGATCCCGGCGCAAGCTGCAGCGAGACGTCTCCCAGAAGAGTGCCGTTGCCGTAACTGTAGGCAACATCCTGAAGCTCGATCACGAAATCTGTATCCTTGCCATGCGGTTCCGTTGTGCCTGAGCAACGGATGCGTTTCAACGGGGTTCGCAACGACAGGGATTTGCATTTTCTTTGTCATCGCGACAGAGACAATGCATAAACATAGATAAACATAGAAAAGACAGAGCAGTGGGGCGCTTCGAGCGCGCCGGTCGAGAGGGGAAATGCGACTCATCTGTCCGAATTGCGGAGCGCAATATGCTGTCGACGACCGGGTTATTCCGGACGCGGGGCGGGATGTTCAATGCTCCAATTGCGGCAATACATGGTTTCAGCTCCATCCCAAGGATGACCCAGGGCTAGCGGCGGAGATGGGCTATGGCCTGCGAGAGCTGACACGCGCTGCGCCCAAATCGCCAGCGCCCAGCCCGCCGGTTGCGTCGAGCCCGCCTGCGGTGGAGCCTGAACCATCAGGCGCGTCGGAGGCGGTTGCTGAACCCGACCCCTTGCAAGAATCTGCGCCCGCGCCGGAACCTGAGCCCGTGCCGGAGCCTGCGCCCGCGCCGGAACCTGAGCCCGTGCCGAAGCCTGCGCCCGTTCCGGAACCTGAGCCCGAACCTGCGCCTGCACCAGAGCCTGTGTCCGCGTCAGAACCAGCGCGCGAGCCGGAACCTGAGGTGGAGCCAGACGCTGTTTCCTCCGCGTTGCCGGACGTGAGTGCGGCCACCGAAATGGCGGATGAAGATTTCGACGCGAGTTTCGAAGCAGAGGCCTACGAGGCCGAACCGGAGGACGAGTCGCCATATTCGTTCGAGCCGGAGGATGATGCGCCGGATTCCTACGAGCAGGTCGATTTCGTTCCCGACGAGGTGGAGCCAGAGCCGGAAGTGGGCGCGGCCCAGTCTGCGGACGCCCATGCGGGTGACGATGACGACGAAGACGACGATGGCCTGGAAGAAGAGCCGCCACGAGACGTCATGCCACGGCGGGTGCCGGTCGATACAGCAGCGCTCTCGGTTCTGCGCGAAGAGGCCGCGCGTGAGCAGGAAGTGCGTCGCGCAGAGGCCAGTGGGCTCGAATTCCAGGGCGAGCTGGACATGGCAGCGCCCGAAACCGGCGATGCCGAAGGCGCGGCGCGGCTGCAGACCCGTGCGCCAGTCCGGGTCGAGCCGACTGATACCATGCCGCCGGAGCCGACCGATCCCGCCGAACGCCCGGCGCCGCGGCGCGACATGCTGCCGGATGTCGAGGAAATCAACTCGACCCTGCAACCCGTGGAAATGCCCGTCGCTCGGAAGAGTGAGCGGGAGGCAGAGCCTTCGCGCGGCAGCGGACAGCGTTATGGCATGAGTTTGGTCTTCCTTGCTGCCGCCGTGGCAACGATGGTCTATTCGCAGGCCGAGCGGCTCTCCGGGGCGCTGCCACAGGCGGCACCGATGCTGGAGAGCTATGTCGGAAAGGTCGATTCCGGTCGGATCTGGCTGGACGGGATCCTGCGGAACACGGTCGACAAGGTGGACGGCGACGGGTGACCCGTGCCGCCGCCCGATTGTCGGACGGTCAGGAATCCTCACCCGGATCGAAGGTGATGAAGAGCCGGTAGGCGGCATAGATGCCTGCGGCCAGGAACATCATCGCGAAGGCAATCTCGCCCCAAGCCAGCTCCACAAGCCCCCAGCCAATCGCGAACGCTACGGTCGCGATCCGGATCCAGAGCGGCTTGAAGAAGGGGACATCGAAATTGAACATGGTCGGCGGGGCTCCCTGTCGGTCTCTTCTATGGAAAACGGGGCCGTTTCCGGCCCCGTCACTTTCGTCGCAGAATGTCGGGAATGCTAGTGCATCAGACCTTCTTCTTCTGACGATAGGTGTCGATGATCACGGCGCCGACGATGATCGCTCCCTTCATCATCTCCTGGTAGTAGGCGTCGAGCCGCAGGAAGGTGAAGCCCGAGAGGATCACGCCCAGGATGACCATGCCGATTGCGGTGCCGATGATCGAACCGCGGCCGCCGGCGAGGGAGGTGCCGCCGATGACGGCCATGGCGATGGCGTCCAGTTCGTACATCAGGCCCATGCCCGGTTGGGCCGTCTGACCGCGCGAGCAGACCACGATTGCCGCGAGGGCGGAGAGCGTGCCGGCGATCATGTAGATCTTGACCTTCTGACGCTCGACATTGATGCCCGAGACACGTGCGGCGGTTTCATTGGCGCCGAGCGCGTAGGTGAATTTGCCGTACCGGGTGTATTTCATCATGATGTGGAAGATGATCGCCACGATGATGAAGATGATGACCGGGTTCATCCCTTCGCCAATGCGGGCGAAGCTGTCGGTCGGGAAGGAGATCGGCTTGCCTTCGGTGTACCATTTCGCGAAGCCGCGCGCGGACACCATCATGCCGAGCGTGGCGATGAAGGGGGGGATCTTGGTGTAGGCGATGAGCCAGCCGTTTATGAAGCCCGCGCAGGCGCCCACCACGAGGCCGACAACGATCGGGATGATCACCGGCAGGTCGACGAAGGCCGGATAGAGCACCCGGTCGAGACCGTATTCGGAGGTCTGTGCAAAGGACATCGAGACCATGGACACAGCGGCCACAAGCGAGCCGGAGCTGAGGTCGATGCCGCCGGTGATGATGATCTGGGTCACGCCGACCGAGATAATGCCGAGCACGGACACCTGAAGGATCATGATCTTCAGACGGGCGA
This sequence comes from Tropicimonas sp. TH_r6, assembly GCF_033101155.1. NCBI lineage: Bacteria > Pseudomonadati > Pseudomonadota > Alphaproteobacteria > Rhodobacterales > Roseobacteraceae > Tropicimonas > Tropicimonas sp. TH_r6. The sequence goes on along the minus strand of NZ_JAWMPX010000010.1, from coordinate 83,003 downwards.
AGTTGCCGAGGAAGGACTGGCCCTGGAAGACCCAGCCAAGTACCTCGAAGAGAAGGGCGATACCGATCAGCACGAAGAAGATGTTCACTTCCGGTGGCAGTTTTCGGCTTTTGGGTGTGGCGTCTGCCACGTTGACGTCAGTAGTTGCCATTTCGAGCTTCCTCCCGCTCTTAATTCGCTGCCAGTTGCATGACGCTCACCTGGTCGGCATCGGCCCGATCCAGGAAGCCGCCGACGCGACCTTCACGCATAATCATGATCCGGTCTGACATGCCCAAGACTTCGGGCATCTCTGACGAGATCATCAGGATTGCCACCCCCTGGCCGGCAAGCGCCGTGATCAGACGGTGAATTTCGGATTTCGCACCCACGTCGATGCCGCGTGTCGGCTCGTCGAGGATAAGAATTTTCGGGTTGGTCAGGAGCCATCGCGCGATCAGCAGCTTCTGCTGGTTGCCGCCCGACAGGTTCTCCACGATCTCGCCAAGGCTCGGGGTCTTGATCCGGAGTTTCTCGACATAGTCGTTGACCAGTTCGTTGATCTTGCTCTGCTCGACAAAACCGAACTTGTCGGTCATGCCCTGAGTGATCAGCGCCATCTGGATGTTGGCGAGGCAATCGAGGATCAGGAAGCAGCCGCTTTCCTTGCGGTCCTCGGTGAGGAAGGCTAGGCCATGATCCATTGCCTGCGAAGGCTCCGTGATGACTGCCGGGGTGCCGTCGATGATGATTTCGCCAGCGGTTGCTGGCTTCACACCGAAGATCGCCTCGGCCACTTCGGAGCGACCGGACCCGACGAGACCCGCAACGCCGAGGATTTCCCCGCGACGCAGCTCGAAGCTGACATCCTGGAATTCCTTGCCGCGGCTCAGCCCCTTGACCTCAAGGGCAACCTCGCCGATTTCGCACTCGACTTTCGGGAACATGTCGGTGATCTCGCGGCCGACCATCATCTTGATGACGCCGTCCCGGTCGATATCCGAAGAGGGCACGGTGCCCACATATTGCCCGTCGCGGAAGACGGTCAACTCGTCGGCGATCTCGAAGAGTTCGTCCATCTTGTGGGTGATGTAGACGATGCCGACACCCCGGGCCCGCAGGTCACGGATGATGGTGAAGAGTTGGGCGACTTCCTTTTCAGTGATCGCCGAGGTCGGCTCATCCATGATCAGGACGTCGGACTTGTAGGAGACCGCCTTGGAGATCTCGATCATCTGTTTCTGGGCAACGGTCAGGGTATCGACCATTGCTGTCGGATCGAGCGAGATACCAAGTTCGTCGAAGAGCGCCTGAGTCTGGCGGCGCATCTGGCCGTGATCGATCAGACCCAGCGAGTTCTTTGGTTCGCGTCGGATCCAGACATTCTCGGCCACGGTCATCGTGTTCATCAGGTTGAGTTCCTGGTGAATCATGGCGATGCCGGAGTTGAGAGCGTCGATCGGCGTCTTGATGGAGAGTTTTTCGCCAGCGAAGCGTACTTCGCCGCGATCGGGACTGTAGATCCCCGCGATGATTTTCATCAGGGTCGATTTGCCGGCACCGTTTTCCCCCATGAGGGCGTGTACAGAGCCAGGGCGGATCCGGAGTTCAACATCGTCGAGGGCGACAACCCCCGGGAACTCCTTGCGCACATTGTCGACTTCGAGAATGAACTCGCCGGTGAAACTATCGCGCGCTGAACCCGCGCTTCCGTCAAGCATGGTTTTCCTCCCTCACTTGCGCTGAAGGGCGTTACGGGGCGGGCTGGGCGCGCCGTCCCTGGGGAGCGAGGGCGGCGGACCGCCCTCGCGACGAAAGATCTCTTCGGATCAGTTGGTTTCGGCGAAGTCCGCCAGGTTCTCGCTCGTGATCAGCTGGAACGGGATGTAGACGACCTGATCGGCAGCTTCGCCGCGAGCGAGCTTGACTGCGGCATCCACGGCGCCTTTGCCCTGGCCCACGGCGTCCTGGAACACGGTGTGGTCAATCTCGCCGGATTCGATCAGCGCCTTGGCGTCGATCGTGCCGTCCACGCCGGCCACGACCAGCTCGTCGAAATTCGCGCCAGCGGTGCGCAGGGCCTGCGCGGCGCCAACGGCCATTTCGTCGTTATTGGCGAGCACGCCGTCGATGTCCTGGCCAGCGGAGAGCCAGTTGGCGACCATGTCCATGCCCAGCGTGCGTTGCCACATGCCCGTCTGCTTGTCGACGACCGAGATGAAGTTGCAATCATCGCCGGCAAAGATCTCTTCAGCGCCCTGGGTGCGCAGACGCGCGGCCTGGTGCGACAGGTCGCCCATCAGGATCGCAACCTTGACGTCCTCGGTCTTGCCCATGGCCTTGAACAGGTCGCAGGCATGTTGGCCCTGCTGGTTGCCGGCCTCGATTTCCTGAGAGCCGACATAGGCTTGGTTGGCGGGGAGCTTCATCAGGTTGACCGGCTCACGATTCACGTAAACGAGCGGGATTCCGGCATCCTCGGCGAGCTTGGACATCGGGATCGTGGCGTCGGTATCGACCGGGTTCACGATGATCGCGTCAACGCCGGAAGCGACGAAGTTCTGGATCTGGTTGAGCTGCTTGCCAACCTCGTTCTGGGCGTCTTCGGCCTGCAGCGTCACGCCGAGTTCTGCGCCCTTGTCGTTCATGGCGTTGCGCAGGACGGTCAGGAAGTTGTCGTCGAAGGCGGCCATGGAGACGCCGATGTTTTCGGCATAGGCGCCCGAGGACATCAGCGTGGTAAGAACCGCAGCGGTCACGAGTTTTTTCATAGTCTCTCTCCTCCAGAGATGGGTCTTTTACACGTTACTGGAACGATTTGCGGCGACCGGACCATCCGGCTTCCGCTATTGCACTGGCCGGCGTTCGGTTCGCCGGTCCGATCTTGGGCAGGGAAAAACAAGAGGTTTGTCCAGACGCATGAGCTGCCGGCAGGGCGGTTCGCGCCTGGCAGGTTTCGCAGCTCTCATCTCCTCCAAACACGCTGTCTCCTCCCCAGCCTGTTAACCAGACGCCGACCCGTTCGGGGCGCCGACTGGTGTGATACGAATCCGACGATAACCATTTTGCAACCGGTTGCAAAGCCTCTTCATGCTGAAATGAAAATTCCATTCGGGATTTTCAAATAATTAAATTCCATTAGGTGCCTTCGTTCCATGACGCAGGAACCTGTTGAGCTCTTCTGAGTCGGGAGAGTTCGTTCGTGATTTCAGGGGGATGTCGGAGCGGCCGACGCGCGCTGATCAGATGGGATGAGTTTGACCCAGCCGGAGTTCGGCGTGTGATCGGGCCTGAAAAAAAATGCCGTCGTATGCTGCGCGTCGGAAATTCGCCGGTGCCGTGTTTCGACGTTCTATCGGCTTAGGCTGGGTGTATTGTGTTTAAAATCAGTACATTGAGGCAAGAGGTGGTGGTCCCTGCCTCAATTGGAGAATCGGTCTGGAAGAACGCGCCCGGATTATTCGGCGTGTCCGATGCGCTCCTGAAGGATCTTGATGGCGGCTTCGGGAACCGTCAGGCAGGGTTGTTCGATCGCTTGCCCATCCAGTCGCAGCACCAACGTATGGAACTCGCCGGTGGTTCCGTTGGCGGCCGGAATCAAGGAGACATGCGTCAAGTGCTCGTAGGGAACGAAGATGTCGTTCGAAGCGTGCCAGGCCTCACCCCGACGATGCGAAGGTTTGTCCCGATTGACGATCACGAGTTCTTCCGGCGAGTCGAGCAACAATACGCCGGTCGTTTCCGCCTTCTTGCCGTCCGCGCCCATACAGGGTTTTCCCTGCGGTTCGAAATGGATCGGTGTGAAGGGGCCGCGCCCGCGTCGGCGAATCTCCAACAGTGCAGAGCCAAAAAACAGGTCGGAATCGGTGATTTCAATGGGATCAGTCGTCGTGGCGACTTCCCGTGCAGGGCCGACGAGATGGCCGCGCGCGAAGTCCGTTACCTCGTCCATCATCTCCGAGGAGACCTTGTTGAAGGTCACATTGGCGCGGGAACCGTCTTTCAGGTAGGCCGACCAAATGCCTTGCAACCGGTCTCCAAAGTTACCGATGGCCGCAATGTGATCCCAGTTCGACTGACGGGTACTGACGCCGCCCGCATCGAGCTTGGCGATGAATATCCCATGATCGTGAACAGCGAGGACGGCGTCGTAGAGATCCATGCCGGGACGGAGTTGCCGACGGTCGGCATTGCGCGGCACCTTGAAGAGGAACTTGGCGTCCTTGTGCTCTCCATAGAAGGCGAGGAAGCGCGGCGGCATGTCCGCTTCGGACTTCACCTCGCTCAGCCAGGGACCGAAGCCGTCATATTCGCGACGATCCTCCGGGGTGGCGGCGTGGTACCAGTTCAGCGACGCATGGGTCTGATCGTCGTGATTGGTCATCGTCTTCTCCTCCAGTTTTCGAAAATGCGCGGAAATCGTGTCGAGCCCGGTTATCGCGGCGCGGCTGTTGCGAGCGCCCATCGGGCCGAACAAGGCGTGAAGCCCGTTGCGGCGCTGTGCCTCGACCTGCCGGGCGAAATCCTCCCCCTCTCGGGTCAGCTGTGCGATATAGGAGCGGTCATCTTCCGGGTTGTCCCGGCGCCGGATCAGGTCCAGCCCTTCCAGCCGCTTCAACACAGATGTCAGGCTGCCCTTCTGCATGTTCAGCCCGCGGCTGATCGCGGTTGGCGAAAGCGGTCCATCTTCGGCCAGCATCATCACCACCATGACCTCGCTCTCGGGGAGCAGGCGCCCCCGATATTCCGCACGCAGCAAGATCGGGGCGAGGTGGACGGGGACGTGGCGCATGAACTCCGCCACGCTCCTGTCCAGGCGAGTGACGGGAGCGGCCATTGAATTGTCCGAGTTGGTATGATTTCTAACTATATTCCCGATGCCGCGTTTTGTCAATGGAAACGCCGTCCGCCCCGGCCTTTCCGGCAGGGGCGAAGCTGACCTTTCGGGGCCGTCTTAGGGTCTAGCGGCCGGGCGCCAGCAAGCCGCCGAGATCGCTCAGCATCCGCTCGATGACGGCTTGATCAACATAGCCTGTGGGCTCGAGCTCGTTCTCACGCTGGAAACGGCGCAACGCGGCGCGGGTGTCGTCATCGAAGGTGCCGTCGACGAAGCCGGGTTCCAATTCCATCTGGTCGAGGCGCCGCTCAAGCAGGAGGCGGGTCACGGGGTTGAGATCGAGCGCCGCCTCCCCGGCGCGGGCCTCCTGCAAGGTGTCGCTGGAGTCGCGGGCGAGCGCGTCCAGTCTCTCGCCGGCGGCCTCAGCGTGAGCGCCTTCGGGATGGGCTGCGAGATAGGCTTGCAACGAATCCACTGTGCCGGACGCGGCAGCCGCCTCCCAGTCGGACTGTTCTTGCGCGGCGATCCGTTCAGCCTCCGCCTTTTCTTGCGTGTCCAGCCGTTCCTTCGCAATCGGCGCGAAGAGGCCCTTTGGATAGGCGTCGAGATAGGTGCGCAGCGCCGCCATGTCTCCGGCCTCCGAGGCGACGGCCCAGGCTTCGCGGTCCTTCTTCTCCGTTTCAAGCGCCTGCCGGCGGTCCTCCGCCGCGATCTCGGCGCGGCGACGTTCGGCCTGAAGCGCCAGCCGTTCAATCTGGGTGCTGTCGAGATAACTGGTGGTCGGGAAGCCGGCCTGTTGCTGGAATCGCACGATTGCAGCGCGCGAGCCGGCGCCGAAGATGCCGTCAACGCCGCGCGGGTTGAAGTCGAGGAGCGTCAGTTCCTGCTGGATCTTGCGTTGGTCCGCCCGGCTCAGCTCTAGCTCTTCTTCAGCCAGGCGGGCCAGCCGGTTGGGCTCGGTGCGGATGCGTTCGATGGCCTGTCGTGCCTCGGTGACGAAGAAGCCTTCGGGATATCGCTGGAGATAGCCTTCGAACCCTTCGATCGATTCCTGTGCCAATGTCGCTTGCCAGATGGCGCGTTCGACCTCGGCCGCATTGGGCGGGGCGACCGGGCGGTCCTCGTCTTCCGGAAGGAAGGGGAGATGTGGAGACAGGAAACCGGTGCCCAGCAAGCTACGCGCCTTTGCGATTGCCTCGGGAAGCGTCCGGCCCTGTTCCAGCAGCGGACCGGAGACAAATTCGGCGACGGTTTTCGCCGGCCCCTGCACCAGCGTCACCCCCTGCGGCGCGGTCGGATTCGCCAGGCCGACGGTCAAACCCGCTCCGGCTTCAGTCTTGCCCCGCTCCGTTCCGAGCGCGACCACTGCGCCGCCGGGCACATCCTGCGCGATGAACAGGACGGTCTCGACCGAGAGCGCGATGGAGTCGATGGTCGCGATATCGGGGCGCGCGACACGGTCGGCCTCGACCAGCCAGTGCCGCTGTCCGTCATTGAAGAAGGTGCCAGAGAGGTGGATGACGATCCGTTCCTGTGTCGCGAGCCCGTCGAGAAAACGGGAGAGCGCCGTGCGCATCTCCGCGACCGAGCCGGCATCCGCGGTGACAACCTCGAAGCCTGCGTCGCGCAGGGCCTGTGCGCTGTCGACCTCCGAGCCGGTGCCCCAGAGGCCGCGCCGCTCTGCCTCGCTGGCCCCGATGACAAGGGCCCGGTCGGCCTGCGCGAGACCGGCCGGAATCGCCATGGCCAACCCCAGAAGGGCTGAAATCACTCTGCTCATACCCGCCTCCTTGGGCTGTTTCTTGCCCGTGAGTCTACGCCCATGGTGGCGGATATCAACGAGAGACTCAGTCGTAGCTGCGCCGGTCCTCTATCACGATTCCGTCCTTTGGCAACTCGCCCGGGGCCAGCACCTCGACGCTTCCCTTGACCTTGAGCAGGTCCTTGATGTCCTCGCCATATTCGGTCCAATCGCCGCCATCGGCCTCGATCTGGACATGCATCGCGTCCATCTCGCTCTCACGGGTGATGATGACGCGGGCCTTGTGAACATGGCTGTGGCGCGCGACCAGCGCGGCCACCTGTTCCGGGCGCACGAACATGCCCTTGACCTTGGTCGTCTGGTCGGCGCGGCCCATCCAGCCCTTGATCCGGTCATTGGTCCGTCCGCAGGGGCTTTCGCCGGGCAGCCAGGCAGACATGTCGCCGGTGGCGAAGCGGATCAGTGGGTAATCGGGGTTGAGCGTGGTCACCAGCACCTCGCCAACCTCGCCAGGCGCGACAGGGTCGCCTGTGCCGGGGGTAACGATTTCGACGATCACGCCTTCCTCGATGATCATCCCCTCCATGGCCGGGCTCTCATAGGCGATATTGCCGAGATCGGCCGTCGCGTAGCATTGCAGGCAGGAGATGCCGCGATCGGCGTATTCCTGGCGCAGTGAGGGGAAGAGGGCGCCGCCGGAGACCACGGCGCGGGCGAAGCGCAGGGTCTCGCCCATTTCATCGGCGCGGTCGAGGATGATCTTGAGGAAGTCAGGAGTGCCGGCATAGGCCGTCGTGCCGATGTCCACGGCGGCGCGGACCTGCAGATCTGTCTGGCCAGTGCCGGCAGGCAGGACCGCGGCGCCGACCGCGCGGGCACCGTTTTCGAACATCGTGCCGGCCGGCGTGAGATGATACCCGAAGCAGTTCTGGACGATATCGTTCTTGCCGATCCCGGCTGCATGCAGGAAGCGACCCATGCGCCACCAGTCCGCGCTGATCATGCCGGGCTCGTAGAGCGGTCCCGGCGACTGGAAGACATGGGCGAAGCCATGGGCCGGCCGGGTGGTGAAGCCGCCAAAGGGTTCATCGACGGATTGCTTGGCGCCGAGCTCCGATTTTCGCAGGACGGGGAGGGCGGTCAGGCCGGCGGTATCCGTGATCGTTGCCGGGTCAATCTCGGCGAGGCTGTTGGCATAGCCGGGCAGCGCCTTTGCGGCCGCGATCTGCTGCGGCAGCGCTTCGGCGCGCGCGGTCGTACGTGCATCGGCGCTGCGGCGCTCGAGCTTGTCATATGGTTTGGTCATGTCCTGTTCCCTCCCTGGTTTCGGGCTGGCAGCATGTCTTGGCGATGCCGTCGACCGCAGCCCGGACGTGCCGCTATATCACGCCGGGGATGGAGGGATTGCAACCGTGTCCCGGGGGAGGAGGGGCGGGCCAATCCGGCCCGCACCCGTTATCTTGCCGGTGTTTTTCACTCGGCGGGTGTGGTGACCAGGGTGTTTTGCGGACGCAGGTCCTTGAGCCAGGGCTTGCCCATCGGCAGCACCTCGTGGCCATAAACATCCTTCAGGACGATGCCGGCCATCATGTACCAGGCGCCGAGGGCACAGAAAATGAGGTCAATCGCGGCGAGGGTGTTGAAGACAGGCGCGCCGAAATGGCCGATGACGAGGCCGACGAAACCAATCAGCAGGGTCAGGAAGGTGAAGGCCATGGCGCCGTGGATCCGGAACGCGCCGAGGCACATAATCGCGGTGTAAAGGGTCCAGGCGAGCATGAACCAGCCGATATCGGTGGTCGAGGAGACGAAGATGCCGAAATGGTTGGCCAGAAGCAGCATGCAGAGGGCGATCCAGAAGGCGCCGTAGGAGACGAAGGCGCTGTAGCCGAAATGGTTGCCGGTCTTTTGCTCCTGGAAACCGGCGATCATCTGGGCGAGGCCACCATAGATCAGGCCGACCCAGAGGACGGGGCCTGTGCTCATGAGTTCCAGGTTGTGCATTTGCAGAAGAAAGGTTGTCAGTCCGAAACCGCCCAACCCCACGACTGCGGGGTTGGCGGCGATGGCGCCGTTATGGGACATGATCAGGTACTCCGGTGTCTTGTCTGGATCGATTCTTTTGTTTTGGCGCCCGTCTAGTGGAGTTTCTGTCGGGGCGAACGTGTCACTGGCGCCGCAGTAGCAGTGACGTCATAGGTGCTATGAAAGGTGCACATGACATATGGGAAATAGAAGCGCGTCTACCTGCCCCGCGCGCGGGTTCGTATGGACAGAGTCCATGGCCGCTCGAATTGAGGGCAGCAGGTTCGGAAAGAACTGAAGCTGATCGGGACCGGTCGAAACAGAGCGATGATGGGTGCGGACGCGCGCTGACCAGGGCGCTTTCTTGCGACCGCAGCGTAGGTCCGCTCTGTCCGTCAATCAGCCCCGTCAGGCAGCCAGACCCTTGTTGCCAAGGTCGAGATATTTCCGCCGCCGATCTGCAATCAACGCCGCGCGATCCATCCCGTCGAGCTCCGCGAGCATCGCCTCGATCGCCTCGCCGACAGCCGCGACGCTCGACGTCCGGTCGCGATGGGCGCCGCCCACAGGTTCCGCCACAACGCGGTCGGTCACGCCCAGTTCCAGCAGATCCTGCGCCGTCAGCCGCAGTGCTTCGGCCGCTTCGCGCATCTTCTCTGCATCCTTCCACAGGATCGACGCACAGCCCTCCGGTGAAATCACCGAGTAGATGGAATGTTCCAGCATCGCCAACCGGTTGCCCGTGGCGAAGGCCACCGCACCGCCCGAGCCGCCCTCGCCGATCACCACCGAGACCAGTGGCACGCCAATGGTCAGGCAGGCCTGGGTCGAGCGCGCAATGGCCTCGGACTGGCCGCGCTCCTCCGCGCCCTTGCCCGGATAGGCCCCGGGCGTGTCCACAAGGGTCACAACCGGCAGGCCGAACTTGTCCGCCAGTTCCATCAGCCGGATTGCCTTGCGATAGCCTTCGGGGCGCGCCATGCCGAAATTGCGTTCGATGCGGCTCTGCGTGTCATGCCCCTTCTCATGGCCGATCACCACCACGGGCCGGTCATTGAACCGGGCCATGCCGCCCATGACCGCGTGGTCATCCGCGAAGTTCCGGTCGCCGGCGAGCGGTGTGTATTCGGTGAAGAGCGCGTCGATATAGTCGCGGCAATGCGGTCGCTCCGGGTGCCGGGCCACCTGGCACTTCTGCCAACGGGTCAGTTTCCCGTAGAGATCGGCCAACATTGTCTCGGCCTTGGCATCCAACCCGGCGGCCTCGGCGGTCACGTCCATCTCTTCGTTCGACCGGGCCATTGCCCGCAATTCCTCGGCCTTTCCTTCGATCTCGGCCAGGGGTTTTTCGAACTCCAGATAGTTCATGCGACGGCTCCCATTCTGTTCGCTCCCATATGGAACCGGCTGGCGAGATTTGCAACAGACGCCGCAGCGCAGGGCAGGGCAATTGGGCGCGTGCCGGACTGGACATCAGGGATCGCGGGAACGAAGGCCCTTCCGCTCAACCGGCGCCTTCATGCACGACGACGAATTGCGGAACGCCCCCACGCCCATAAACCTGAACGCGGATATAGCGCTGTTCGCCACGCAGCACGGCATCCGGGATGTATTCGGAGCCGGCGCCAATGCGGCAATCGGCCGAGATCTTCTGGCGCGCGGCGAGATTGGTGAACCAGGGATCATGCTCGTCATATTCGTGCCGGATGCCGAATTTGTGGAAATTCGCCCGATCCTGCTGGACGATGGCGCAGAAATTCTTCAGCCGCGCGCCCTTGGAATTGGTCATGTCCTGCGGCCCGATCAGGGCGAAATAACCGCCAATGAGTTCCTGTGCGGCGGCGGGCGTTGCCAGTGCAAGGCAGGTAAGGGCGGTTGCGGCGAAGCGAAACATTCTGGCCTCCAATAAAAAACAACCGCAGCCTGCGCTCTCGCGCGGCTGCGGCCAATGTCGCAAATCGCCCCGTATGGATGGGCGGATCCCTTACATGTGAATGACGCGGTCGAAGGCGTCGAGTACGCTCTCGTGCATCATTTCGCTGAGCGTCGGGTGCGGGAAGACGGTCTGCATCAGGTCCTGTTCCGTTGTCTCGAGCTGGCGCCCGATCACATAGCCCTGGATCAACTCCGTTACCTCGGCACCAACCATGTGCGCGCCGAGCAATTCGCCGGTCTTGGCATCGAAAATGGTCTTCACGAGCCCCTGCTGTTCACCGAGGGCGATTGCCTTGCCATTGCCGATGAAGGGGAAGCGCCCGACCTTGATGTCCAACCCGGCTTCCTTCGCCTGTGCCTCGGTCATGCCGACAGACGCGACCTGCGGGTGGCAATAGGTGCAGCCGGCAATGCTCTCGGGCTTGACCGGATGCGCGTGCAGACCCTTGATCAGCTCGGCCACCATCACGCCCTCATGGGAGGCCTTGTGCGCCAGCCAGGGCGCGCCGGCAATGTCGCCGATGGCATAGAGCCCCTCAACGCCGGTTCGGCAGAACTCGTCCGTGATCACATGCGTCCGGTCGATCTTCACGCCGAGCGCTTCCAGCCCGAGATTCTCGACATTGCCGACGATGCCGACTGCGGAGATCACGGTGTCGAACTCGAGCTTCTCGGTCTTGCCGTTCGACTCGACATGGGCCACGACCTTGGAGGCGGAACGGTCGAGCTGCGTGACCATGGCTTTTTCCATGATCTTCATGCCCTGCTTGACGAATTGCTTCTTGGCGAAGGCGGAGATCTCCGCATCCTCGACGGGCAGCACGCGGTCCATGACTTCGACCACCGTCGTATCGGCACCCAGCGTGTTGTAGAAACTCGCGAACTCGATGCCGATGGCGCCGGAGCCGATCACCAGAAGTTTCTTGGGCATATGCGGGGGCTGCAGCGCGTGCTTGTAAGTCCAGACCCGCTTGCCGTCCGCTTCCAGCCCGGGCAACTCGCGCGCCCGCGCTCCGGTGGCGACGACGATATTCTTCGCGGTCAGCTCCTCGGTGCCCTTGTCGGTCTTGACCGACACCTTGCCTTTGCCGGTCACCGTCGCCTCGCCCATGATCGTCGTGACCTTGTTCTTCTTGAACAGGTGTCCGATGCCGCCGGAAAGCTGTGCGGCCACGGCGCGCGAGCGCTTGACCACGGCGTCGATGTCGTAGCCGAGCTTTTCGGCCTTCAGGCCGAACTCCCCGGCCCGCTCCATCAGGTGGAACACTTCCGAAGAGCGCAGCAGCGCCTTGGTCGGGATGCAGCCCCAGTTCAGGCAGATCCCGCCGAGATGCTCGCGCTCCACGCAGGCGACCTTCAAACCAAGCTGCGCCCCCCGAATGGCGGCCACGTAGCCCCCCGGGCCGGCGCCGATCACGATCATGTCAAAGCTCTGTGCAGCCATTTCCGGCCCCCCGTGTTCACGAATTCAGTCGAAACTGGTTTAGCATTAAACTAATTTCGTTGGCCAGCGAAGCCCCAAGATCCGAGAATCCCGACCTTGGCGCAGAAAGGCTGCCATGTGCCAAGCGCATAACTAGCCTTGTCCCTGGCGCATGGCTGAGCCGTTTCAAGGTCCGAAAAAGAGGCGCCGGATGCTGTTCAGGGCGTCGCCTGGATCTCGCGCAGGACGCTGCCATAACCTTCGTTTTCCAAAAAGGCCTGCTCTGTGGGCAATGTCATCCGACCAAGTGCCACGTTGCGATACGGGAAACGCCCGAAGCGCCGAATGATCTTCCGATGCACCTTCGCATGCAGCACCTGTTTTGCCCCGCCTTGCGGCATGCGCTCGTTCATCAGCCGAATGCAGGCATCCTGGTCCGCGAGATCTTCCGAGTGCATCAGGGGCAGGTAGAAGAACTGCCGTTCCGGCTCGGGCAAGGCGAGATCCCAGCGGCGATGAATCGCCGTCTTCGCAGCGGTTCGGGCGAGGGCGTCCGTGGCGAAGGCGCGCTCGTCACCGCGGAACATGTTGCGGGGAAACTGGTCCGTCAGGATCAGAAAACCAAAGAGGCTGGTCCCCTCCTGGCACCAGTCGTCAAGATTGCCGGCAAAGGCAGCCTCCCAGGCAGGCAGAAAGCGCTGCCGGATGCTCTCATCCAACGCGTCTTCCTGAACATACCAGCGCGACTGGCCGACCTCTTCAATCCAGAATCGTGAAATATCCTCAGCGGTGACCGCCATGGTGATGTCCTCTTCACTGTCTGCAAGACGGAGATCAGCCCTGTTCGCTGCTGCCCGCCTTTTCCTGTTCTTCGGCCTCGGCTTCCGCCTCTGCCTCCGCTTCCTGCGCGGCTTCGATGAATACCTCCTGAGCCACTTCGACCGCAACCGGCGAAGCTGTCGACAGGATCGGGACATAGGACACCGTTTCATCAACCGGCACGGAATCGGTCTGGGTCATGCGCAAGCCCGCATAGCCGGCGAGCAGCACGCAGAGCACGGTCAGGAACAGGAAGAACCCCGACGGCCCGACGATCCCCATCATCCAGCCAGTGATCAGCGGACCGGAAATCGCGCCGATTCCGTTGATGAAGATCAGCCCGCCCGAGGCGGCGGTCATGTCTTCGTAGTCGAGATGATCGTTCACATAGGCCAGCAGCAAGGCGTAGAGCGGGTTGGAGGCGCCGCCGATGATAAAGGCAGCGACGAGCAGTGTTGAGTAGTCATCCGCCATGACCATTGCCAGCGCCGAGGCCACGCCGCCCACCATTGCCGAGGCAAGGATCAGAAGGCGTCGATCCATCCGGTCGGAGAACCAGCCGATCGGGTATTGCATGAACATACCGCCGAGATAGATCACGGCTATGAAGCCCGAGATCTGTGCCACGGTGAGGCCGGCCTCGGAGCCATAGACCGAGGCCATGCCGAACAGGGCCGAGAAAACCCCTCCCAGCAGGAAAAAACCGACGCAGCCGAGCTGCGACACGCTCCAGAGCTTGCGAAGGCTCATCGGCTTGGTCGATTCAAAGGCAGGAGTCGGCTGAATGGCGAGCAGGATCGGCGCGAAGGAGATCGAGACCAGCACCGAGGGGATGACGAAAAGGACGAAGCCGGAGGGGTCGCCGACCAGCAGCAGCCCTTGCGCGCCGACGACGCCGGCCATCTGCACGATGACGTAGAGCGAGAGGGCCTGCCCGCGCCGTTCGTTGGTGACCGCGTTGTTGAGCCAGCTTTCGGCGGTCACATAAACGCCCGAGAGGCAGAAGCCCATCACCACACGTCCGAGCGTCCAGGCGACCGGGTGCAGGAAGAGCGGGTAGAGGATCAGGATCGCCGAGACTAGCGAGCCGAGGGCCGCGAAGACCCTGATATGGCCGACACGACGGATCATCTCGGGGGCCATGCGCGAGCCGCCCAGGAAGCCGAGGAAATACGCCGACATGATGATCGACATTTCAAAGGTCGAAAAACCCTCGATGCCGCCGCGAATGCCCAGCAGCGTGCCTTGCACGCCATTGCCGACCATCAGCAGCAGGATACCGAAAAGAAGGGCCCAGCTGGCCAGGATCACTTGGAACATCGCGCGTTTCCTTATCCGTTCGCGAGTTTCGGAGGGGCCTGTCTAAGTGACTCGCGGGGGACGCTTCGCGTCTCGAAACGACGCGAGGATGTCGCGCCCGATGCATTTTCAGGCCTGCATTGACGGATTCGATTGATGCGGTTCTGCCGTCGGGGAGAAGAGAACCCAGGAATCCGGACTCCTGCGTTGCGTCCAAAGACGGATCGCTTGGGAAGATTGGCGCAAGGCGCTGTTTGGTATCGAAGCATGGCGCAGCCGCCGCGCAGGCGCGGCGACGGTCGTCTCCAATCACACTTCATTCGGACTGCGCCTGTCATGACACCGAGCGGGTTGGCCCCTCCCGGCCAATCAGGCGTCGCGTTGCGCGATCCAGTCATGGTCCGGATGGTTCTCGAACCGCCATTTGCGGAGCGGGCCGGCCATGACGTTCAGGTAATACATCTCGTAACCCCAGGGCACACCGCAGGGATGGTGTCCCTTCGGGACGAGCACCACGTCGTGATTATGGACGCTCATTGTCTCGTCGAGGCTCAGGTCATCGGTGAAGACCCGCTGATGTCCATAGCCCTGTTCCGGGTTCAGCCGGTGGTAATAGGTTTCCTCGAGATAGGTCATCTCGGGGAAGTTGTCCTCGTCATGCCGGTGCGGCGGGTAGGAGGACCAGTTGCCCGAGGGGGTGAAGACCTCTGTCACCAGAAGGCTGTCCGCAACGTCGCTCTCTTCCATAGCGATGGGGAAGATGTAGCGGGTATTGGCCCCCTTGCCGCGCGAGACCTTCTCCGGGCGCGGCAGGACCTGCGCCTTGTAGCCGCCCTTGCCCGGAGCGGTGCAAACACCGATCGTGCAATCCGTCGTGGCGATTGCGTTCCAGTCACTGTCATTCGGCACATAGACTGAACAGGGCGGCAACTGTTCGAAAACGCTCATCCGCTCGCCCTGCTCGCCGAAATTCGCCCCCGCAGCGGAGATCTTCGCTTTGCCCTCGACGAGAACGAGGATCACTTCGCGATCCCCCGTCACTTCCGCCGCGCTCTCACCCGCTTTCAGCCGATAGAGCCCGAAGCCGACATAGCCCCAATCCGGCGAGAGCGGGGTGGTCGCCCCGTCTACCGTGATGTCATGAACCTTTCCGGACAGGCCGGTCGGTTTGCGCAGAAGATCGCCCATCGGATCCCTCTCAGCTTTCGATTTCGAGACCGGACGTGCCGCAGATCTCGACGATATGGTTGTAGCCCATTTTGGAATAGGCGTAAGGCGCGGCCTTGGCCGGGTCCTGCTCGGCCTCGACCACGATCCAGCCGTTATAGTCCGATTTCTTGAGGAAGTCGGTCACGGCCTGGAAGTCGATGCTGCCATCCGGATCGCCCGGCACGGTGAAGGCACCGGCGATGACGCCATCGAGGAAGCTTTTGTTCTGCTCGCGGATCATCTTCGTCACGTCCGGACGGATGTCCTTGAAGTGAACGTGGTTGATCCGATCCCCCCATTTGTCGAGCGTATCCTCGATGCTGGCGCGGCCAAAAACAAGATGGCCGGTGTCGAAGAGCAGGTTCACCTCCGGGCCGGAGCCCTCCATGAGCCAGTCAATGTCCTCCTGATCCTCGATCATCGAGCCCATATGGTGATGATAGGAAAGGGGCAGCCCCTGATCGGCCATCCACTTGGCCAGTTCGGTCAGTCTGGCGGCAAAGCCCAGCACTTCGTCGCGCGAGAGCTTCGGGCGGTTGTTGACCGGCGTGTCGATCTGGCCCTGCACGGTGTTGGAGCATTCGGCAAAGACGATGCAGGGGGCATTCAGCGCCGCGAACTGCGCAACCTGCTGGCGGTGCAGGTCGATCTCGTCGCGCAGGTCATTTGTCATCACCGAGCCCGAACACCAGCCGCCGCAGAGCGCGATGTCGTACTTCTGCAGATAGGCCTTCAGCCCTTCTGTGTCCTGCGGCATGCGCCGCCCGCGCTCGACGCCGACATAGCCAATCTCGCGGGCTTCTTCCAAAGCCTGGTCTATCGTGTAGGCGGCGGTGATGTCCGGCAGATCGTCGTTCTGCCAGGCGATGGGAGAAATCCCGATCTTGACGCTCATCCCGTGTCTCCTTTCGGAAGCAATGTTTCGAAACCCTGTTTCAAGGCCCGGCAGCTTCGTCCCAGACGCTGCAAAGGTCGCGGTAGCGGAAGGCCATTTCAGCAACGGCCTCTTCGTCGCTCATCTTGCCCTTCAGCCAGGCCCGGGCGCTGTCACCGAAGATCGTCCGACCGACGGCGAAACCTTTGACCAGCGGGAATTTCGCCGCCAGCGCAAAGCTTGCCGCCAACTCATCGCGGGGCGCGTCGAGGCCGAGCACGACGATGCCGCGAGTGAACCTGTCATGCGACTCGATGGCATCGCAAACGCGTTGCCAGGCGGCGTCGGTCTTGAACGGCTCCAGTTTCCACCAATCGGGGAAGACCTTTTCAGCATAGATGCGGTGGATGATCTGCGCCGTGGTGTCGTCATCGACCGGCCCGACCTTGGACGGGATCACCTCGAGCAGGAATTCCAACCCGTTGCGGCGCGAGGCGGCGAAGAGTTGTTTGATGACCTTGATCTGCTTGTCCCACATCTCCGCGTCGTCATCGGGGTGGCAGAAGCAGAGGCATTTGATCACATGCTCGTTCGGCCATTCCTGCAATCCGCCGTAATCCGGGCCGATTTCCGGCTCCAGTTCCAGCGGGCGCGAGGTCGGCCATTCGACCGGGTGTCCGATCCAGAGCCCCTGACCGGCGGCTCGATAGAGCGCGTCGCGCCCCAACCGGCTGTCGCAGAGCAGCCCGTAGCCCGGACGGCCTTCGGAGACGGCGAGCGTGGCGTCAACGCAGAGCTGCTTGAAACGGCCGACCTTCTCGGGGCTGAACCCGTCCATCTGCTCGAACTGGATGCGGTGGTCATAAGCGAAAACACGCATGACCGGCCAGTCGCCCTTGCGGTTGGTCGACCAGTGGATCTGCTCCAGCTCCTCGTCCTTGCGCAGCGCCTTCGTCTTGATGCCGCGCTTGAGGAAGAATTGCAGCTCCTCCCAGCTCGGATAGGCCGGTGTGCAGCCGTGCCGGGAGACGGCAAAGGCCCCACAGGCATTGGCGTATTTCAGCGCCGTGGGCCAATCCGCGCCGTCGAGCCAACCCTTGAGCAGCCCGCCCATGAAGCCGTCCCCGGCTCCGAGCACGTTGAAGACTTCGATGGGGAAGCCGGGGCCGGTCTCACCATCGTCCAGCGAGTCTGGGATTTCGCCGGCATAGGCGGTTGCGCCAGCCGCGCCGCGCTTGCAGACCAGCGTGGCGGCGGTGAACTCGCGTACCGTTTTCAAAGCCTGAACCGTGTCCGTGGCGCCACCGGCAATGTGGAACTCTTCTTCCGTGCCAACGATCAGGTCGAAATAATGCAGCGTAGACTGTAGCTTGCGTGTCACCGCCTCGCTTTCGATGAAGCGATTCTCGCCATCGCCATGGCCCGCCAGCCCCCAGAGATTGGGACGGTAGTCGATGTCGAGCGCGGTCTGGATGCCGTGCTCACGGGCGATGCGCAGCGCCTTGATCGTCGCGGCCTCGACTTGCGGGTGGCTCAGATGGGTGCCGGAGGCGACGACAGCGCGGGACTGGCCGATGAAGTCCGGATCGATATCCGCCTCGCAGAGCGCCATATCCGCGCAATTGTCACGATAGAAGATCAGCGGGAATTGCTCCTGGTCCCGGATGCCGAGCAGGACAAGGGCCGTCAGCCGTTCCGGGTCCGTGATCACCCCGCGTGTATCGACGCCCTCGCGCGCAAGTTCCTCGCGCAGGAAGCGACCCATATGCTCGTCGCCGACGCGTGTGATCACAGCTGATTTCAACCCCATTCGCGCCGCGCAGGTTGCGGTGTTGGTGGGCGAACCGCCAACATATTTGCCGAAGGAGTTCATGTCCTCCAAGCGTCCGCCAATCTGCTGGCCATAGAGATCGACCGAAGACCGGCCGATGGTGATAACGTCCAAAGTCTTTTCCATGATGTCCTCTGGGAAGGGTCAGCCAACGGATGTGGCGAAGTAATCCATGCTCGCGCGCAGGGCGGATTCGGGATCGTCCAGCGCCTGTACGTCCGGAGCGAAAGGTTCGAAGGAGAACGGCCCGGTATAGCCGGCCGCCATCAAGGCGCGGATCTGCGGGACGTTTTCCAGCCGATCGGCGGCATCGACCAGCACCCGGTGATCGTCCAGCATCTCGGCGACAGTCAGCGCAGGGTCCGTGACGCCGGAGATATGGACAAGGCCGGTCGCGTCCGCAAAGACCCCGGTTTCACCGGCGAGATGGTGGTGGAACGTGTCATGCACGAGCCGGAAACACGCATTGCCATCGGCTTCTTCGATAGCGGCGACAGCCAGGGCCTTGCTTTGGAGCGAGGAGACCGGGAAACCCAGCGGCTCGAGCAGCCCGGTCAGTCCGCGCTCCGAGAGGATTGGCTTGAGCTGCCCAAGCGCGTCGACAAGCGCGGTCTGCGGAATTTCGGTGCCGTCATTGCGCGGGCACATGACGAGTGCCTTCGCACCGGCTTCGGCGGCATAGTCGGCGAGGTTCAGGGCGCGCTCCGGCAGATCGCCGGACCAGTCATTGAACGGGTAGAGCGCGTTGATCGCGGCAATCTCGACGCCAGCGGCCGCCGCGGAGGCTCTCACCTCGCTGGGCGGCACCTGGCCAACGATATCGGGCAAGTCGTTTCGGATCTCGACCCGCTTCATACCCAGCTTTCGCGCCAGCGCGAAAAAGGCGTCGAGGGGGAGCTTCGGCGTGGTGATATGGTTGAGTGCAAATTCCAAGACAGATCCTCCATGGAACGAATGGAATGAATGTTCCGCGCATGACACACGCGGACCGCGTCCGCCCCCGGAGCTTCGGGAGCGGTGATGGTTGTCAGTCAGACGACCGGCATCAGTGCCGGAGAAAACTCAGGCTTTGCCGAGCATTTCCGCTGTCATTTCGACAGTCTTTCCACTTTTGGCGGAGAGCGTCGCGGCTTCGGCCAGCGCCAGCGCGGCCACGCCGTCACCCATATCGGCGGGCATTGCTGTGCCATCCTTGAGCGCCTCAACGAAAGCGGCCCATTCGATCTCATAGGCGCGCATGTAGCGTTCGAGGAAGAAGTATTGCGGCTTGGCGCCGATATGACCCTCGGTCGTCAGCTTGGTGACAGTGTTCTCCAACTGGTTCGCAGCACTAAGAAGTCCGTCGGATCCCAGCAGCTCGATGCGTTGATCGTAGCCGTAGCCGGCGCGGCGCGAGTTGTGGATCACGGCGATGCGTCCGTCTTCCCAGGTCAGGGTGATAACGGCGGTGTCGAAGTCGCCCTCTGCGCCAATGCCCGGATCAACGAGACAGGAACCGACGGCATGCACTGTCTTCGGTGCGCCGCCATAGAGCCAGCAGACGATGTCGAAATCATGGATCGCCATATCCCGGAAGATCCCGCCCGACTTCTTGACATAGGCCGGCGGCGGCGGTGCGGGGTCGAAAGAGGTGACCTGAAGCAACTCGCCCTTGCCGATCTCGCCGGCGTCGAAGGCGGTTTTGAGTGCGGTGAAATTCGGGTCGAAGCGGCGGTTGAAGCCGAGCATCACCGGTTGCCCCGTCGCGCCGGCGGTCGCCATGCAGGATTTCGCGCGCTTCAGGGAGAGGTCGAGCGGCTTCTCGCAGAGCACCGCCTTTCCGGCGGCCGTGGCGGCTTCGAGCAGATCGGAATGGGTGTCGGTGGATGTCGCGATCAAGACCGCGTCGATGCTCGGGTCGGCGAGAATCTCTTCGATGGTCTTCGCCTCGGCGCCATATTTCGCCGCAAGTTCCTCGGCGGCGGGAGTGTAGATATCGGCGACGGCGGCAATCTCGCTGTCGGGGTTGCGTGAGATGCTCGAACCATGCACCTGACCGATGCGGCCGGCGCCCAGAATGCCTACTCTGACCATGACGAATCCTTCCTGTTGGATGCGTAGAATAAACATTCTAAAAGAGAAAAATGCAATAGCAGAGTTCCGCTACGAGGCGCTTCTCGCGGTGCCGACAGCGACGGCGAGCGCAATGGCGAGGGAGAGGGTCGCGGAGAGTGCGCGGAAGGCTCCGAAATCGACTTCGGAGACCTGGATCGGCAAAAATCCGTCGCGATGAAGCGGTCCGGACGCGGTGTCCGTGATGACGATAACGGGGATATTCCGGCTCGCGCAATGCAGCGCGAAACTCTGGGTTTCCTCACTGTAAGGCGAGAAGGTCACAGCGATCAACGCGTCGCCGTCGCGAACGGCGTGAAGGTTCCCGAGTTTGCCGCTGCGGTCATGGAGAACCGCAGGTATATGCATTTTTTCAAAGGCATATGAAAGATATGCGGCCACAGGAAAGGCCCGCCGCAGGCCAATGATATGGATCGTTCCGGCCTCGACCAGCGTGGCAACCGACTGGTCGAGCACACGCGGCTCTACCGTGTTGGCAAGGTTCTCCAAGGACATTCGGCCGGCATCCACAAACTCTGCCAATATCGCCGAAGGGCTCGCAGCTCCCCGGTCGCGCAGGTTCTGCAGGCGCGTGTCGTAATCTGGCAAAACTGGCACATAAGAGGTGCGAAAGAGCTTCTGTAACTCACTATAGCCGGAAAACCCGAGAATCTGGCAAAAGCGGATGAGGGCGGACGGTTGAACGCCCGCTGCCGCGGCGACTTCTGCAACAGTCGCAATTGGAATTTTCTCACTGTTTACAGAAAAGTAATCCGCACATTGCTTCAGGCGGCGGGGCAGTTCGTCAGAAACTTCGTTTACTCTTTGCTGGAAGGCTTCGATCGTTTCAGGCGCGGTTCGGGTGGTCATGGTCGCCTCCCTGATTGGCGGATGTGGACGGGTTGAAGTGAATGCTATCTGGCGCAGAACAAAAATTCCACACCATTCTGTTTCTGGTGTGTGTGGGCGACGACCGGGTGCAGTTCCGGCAAGACGAGAAAACCTGGAGGCGGTGCGGCGAAAGGCGCTGACCAGACCCTGTTCGATCTCTCGTCTGGAGGAGTTTGCTTGACGTGCCAGTCATGCATTCGGTGCAGGTCTGGATTTCCAACCTGTCGATTGTAGCGCTAACAATCGCCTCTATATTCAATCCCAAGAGCCGTTAGCGATAACGGATACCTGAACACCTGCGAAGGAAACCGAGACATGAGCATGAACGAAGCTGTTTTCGCCCCGGCCTCGCTGCTGGATACCCCCCGCCGCCTTGTGGCTGATTTTTCTGTCTGGCGCCGTCAATACGCCGCTTACCGGAACACGATGCATGAGTTGACCAAACTCGATGACCGTGATCTGGCCGATCTTGGCATGAGCCGCGCCGACTTCCACTACCTGGCCAAGCAATCCGCCGCCAAAGCGTGAATCGGAAACGGGCGCGATTGCCCCTACGTTATCAAAACTTGAACCCGTCCGGATGTTTGAAATCCGGGCGGGTTCTTTCTTTTCAGGGCCATATAAACGTTGAAACGGGCTGCAATCGGTTGCAAAGTCGCGGGGTCCGCCTCATAATCGGCAGCGGCAGACGCTCGAGATGAGGATGCGGCGTCCGCCTGGACGGGCGGAGGAAAATTAATGCCGGTCACTTTGAAGGACGTTGCACAAAGAGCGGGCGTATCGCGGTCCGCTGTTTCGCGAACCTTTACCGATGGGGCGTCGGTTTCACCAAAGATGCGTCGAAAGGTCGAAAAGGCCGCGTCCGAGCTCGGCTACAGCCCGAATGCTCTGGCAAGCTCGCTGACCACGGGGCGGACGAAGCTCATTGGGCTGGTTTCAAACAACTTCCACAACCCGGTCTTCCTCGAGATTTTTGATCTTTTCACCCAGGGCTTGCAGGAATTGGGGCTACGTCCGTTGTTGGTTAACCTGACCGACGAGACCGAGCCGGACGGATCCGTGCAGATGCTGAAGCAATACTCCGTCGATGGTGTCGTGCTGGCCTCCTCGACCTTGCCGCCGGCCTTTGCGCAGGCATATCGCGAGGCGGGATTGCCCGTTGTGCATTCCTTCGGGCGGTATTCGAGCGCGCCGACAGTGCATATTGTTGGCATCGACAACGTGGAATGCGGCCGAATGGCGGCGCGGGAATTGCTGGCGCGGAGATATCGCCGGGTCGGCTATCTCGGCGGACCCGCGGACTCGACCTCGAGTCAGGACCGTCTGGCCGGTTTCCAGGAAGAAATCGAAAAGAATGGCGGGATCGGTTTCAGCCACAGCTTTGCCGGCGCCTATTCTTTTGATGCGGGGCGCGCAGAGATGCAGCGTTTGCTTAAGGCCGATCCGGCGGAGGCCTATTTCTGCGGCGACGATGTTCTGTCGATCGGTGCGCTGAGCGCTGCAGAGGATGCCGGGCTTGACGTTCCTGGGGAACTTGGGCTGATCGGGCTGAACGACATGGAGATGGCGAGGTGGGAGAACATCAACCTCACCACGATTCGTCAGCCGATCCGGCAGATTATCCGTTCATCTCTGGAGTTGATGGTGGCGCTTCTTGAGGATTCAGAGCGCTATCCGGAAGCGCGGCTCTTTTCTTGTTCGGTGGTTCAGCGCGGAACCCTTCGCCCGCTCCCCTGAGATACGTCCTCTCATACGAATAGAGCCGGGCAGATTGCCCGGCTCTTTTTGTTTTGCGACGGAGGGACCCGAAAGCCCCTCCAGATGATATTAGCGGAACATCGGCGGACGGGCATCGACCCATTCGCCACCATTCTTGGCCGAAGCCACCGAATAGTGGACAGCCGCCATCGACCGGGCACCGGCTTCAGCCGTCGGCAGGTCCTTGCGCTCTTCGCCGCGGATCGCCGCGGCGATGTCGCAATAGATATTGGCAACGGCCAGCGGGAAGCCTTCCGGGTGGGCGATGCCCACGCGCTGCAGGCGCTCGGCTTCCGGATAAAGACCACCTTCACCTTTTTCGATGATCTGCGTGCGACCACCGACCGGCGTGTAGATCAGCTGGTTCGGTTGCTCGGAGAACCACTTGAGCCCCCCGGTCTCGCCGAAGATCTGGATCATGAAGCCGTGCTGGCGTCCGATGGCAACCGAGGAGGTCCAGAGACGACCAACCGTGCCGCCGGCCATGCGGAAATTCACCATCGCGTCGTCTTCCAGCTCGCGCGAGGCGATGCAGGAGGCGAAGTCGGCGGAGAGCTTCACGACTTCATCGTTGCAAATGAAGCTGGCCATGTTCAGCGCATGGATGCCGCAATCGGCGAACTGGCCCGAGACACCGGCCATGGCCGGGTCGTAACGCCAGCGCACGCGCGGGTTCTCGGCATCGGTCGCGTCGCCATGGTGGCCGTGGCTGAACTCGGTGACCACGCAGCGCACCTTGCCGATCTCGCCATTGGCGACCATCGCGCGGGCCTGACGGACCATCGGATAGGCCGTGTAGCAGTAGTTCACCGCGCAGACCTTGCCGGTCTTCTCGGCGATCTTGACGATCTCCTCGCCTTCTTCGACGGTCACCGTCATCGGCTTCTCGCACAGTACGTTGAAGCCGGCCTCAAGGAAGGCCTTGGTGATCTCGAAATGGGTCGAGTTCGGCGTGGCGACGGTCACGAGATCAATCGCGTCATCGCCGCGCTTCTTTTCGCCTTCCAGCATCTCTTTCCAGTCGCCGTAAGAGCGATCTGCGGCGATGCCCAGACGCTGGCCGTACTCGCGACCCGCTTCGGGGCGGTGGTCAAGCGCGCCGGCGGTAAGGTCGAAAAGGCCGTCAGCGAGGGCGCCGAGACGGTGAGCCGGGCCGATCTGGCTGCCTTCGCCGCCACCGATCATGCCCCATTGCAATTTTGCCATGATGATTTCCTCCGAGAGCATGTTGCGCAAAATCGGGATCCGGTTTTGCGGTCCTCAAACATGCGAACCAAAAAAGGGGGGAGAGCGTGCCGCGATACGGCACGCCCCGGGGCGAGATTACTTGAACCCGACGGATTCGAGATATTCGCGGTTGTAGCGGTTATCGGCCAGCGGGGTGACGTCGAGCGTCGGGTCGATATCCTGCTCCACGGTGCACCAGCCTTCGAAGCCAGCGTCGAGCAGCACCTGGCGCACGGCCGGGAAGTCGACATCGCCGAGGCCCAGCTTGCAGAAGATGCCGCGTCCGCAGGCATCGTAGAAATCGGCGCGATCCTCGATGACCTTGGCTTTGACGACGGGGTCGATGTCCTTGAAGTGCATGTAGGAGATGCGGGACACATTGCGCTTCATGAAGGCAACCGGGTCGAAGCCGGCATAGGAGTGGTGGCCGGTGTCGAAGCAGATCTTCAGGATCTTCTCGTCGACCTCGGAAAGCAGGCGCTCAAGCTCGGGCTCGAAATCCATGAAGCCGCCGGCATGGGCGTGGATGGAAACGGTCAGGCCGTATTCCTCGGTGCCGATCTTGGCCGACTCGACGATCCGGTCACGGAAGGCAACCCATTCTTCCTTGCCCATCTGCTCGGCTTCGGTCGCACGGCCGGCAGTGGGGGCGCGGCGCTTGGCGATCGAGTCGATCAGCACCATCTGCTCGGCGCCGTGGGCCTTGAGGGCCTTTGCGGTGCGGTGGGTGGCGTCCAGCACGTCATCCCATGCGTCGGGGTCGTGATAGGGGCGGAAGACCACGCCGCCGATCAGCTCCAGGCCGTATTTGGCAAGGCCGTCGCCGAGGATCGCCGGATCTTCGGGCATGAAGCCGACCGGGCCAAGTTCGATGCCTTTGTAGCCGGCCTCGGAACATTCCTTGAGGACGGTTTCCCAGGTCGGATTGCGGTCGTCTTCAGCAAACTCAACACCCCAGGAGCAGGGCGCATTACCGATGCGGATAGTCATGATGGTGCCTTTCAGCAGCTCAGTTTCAGGTAGGTCAGACTTTTTGCCAGGACTTCGCTTCATGCGAAGCAACGGCAGCATGCACGATGCGGGCAACGTCGAGCCCGTCGCGGAAGGTCGGCCATTTCGGCGTCCCGGAATCGATGGCTTCCAGGAAGTCCTTCGACTCGATCACGATCATGTCGTGATAGCCGGTGCCGTGGCCCGGGCCGAGGCAGAACGGCTTGTAATCGGGGTGCGCCGGGCCGGTCAGGATCCGGCGATAGCCGCGTTCTGCTTCCGGATCGTCCATGCGATAGAGATAGATCGAGTTCTGGTCTTCCTGGTCGAACTTGATCGCACCTTTTGTGCCATGGATTTCATAGCAGTAGCCCATTTTGCGACCGGTTGCAACGCGGGACGAGTGCATATGCCCGATCGCGCCATTGCCGAAGCGGCACATCATGTGCACCTGGTCGTCATTGGTGACCTCGCCGCCGGGGCGCTTGGGATGCACCGTTTGCAGTTCCGTCATCACCTCGTCGACCGGCCCCATCAGCGCCAGCGCGCCGTTGAACAGGTGCACCGCAAGGTCGCCCAGGCAGCCATTGGCCAGACCCTGGCAGCGCCAAGCCCAGGGCTCGTTCACATCGGCAAAGAAGTCTTCCGTATGCTCGCCGCGGAACCAGGTGATGTCGCCGATCGCGCCTTCCTGCATCAGCTTGCGGGCATATTGAGTCGCCGGCGAGCGGCTGTAGCAATAAGCGACCTGGTTGATCAAACCGCTCTTCTCAGCGGCTGCAACCATGGCTTCGGAGTCCTCAAGCGAGGCTCCCATGGGCTTTTCGCAGAGCACATGCTTGCCGGCGGCAAAGGCATATTCCGCAATCTCGCGATGGAAGCGCTGCGGCGTTGCGATGATGATCGCGCCAATCGCCGGGTCATCGACCAGCGCGCGCCAATCATCCGTGCAGCGATTGTAGCCAAAGGCCTGGCGGTACTTTTCCGCCAGTTCCATATTGGCTTCGCCGATCATTTCGAGTCGCGGCTTGAGATTGGTTTCAAAGATGGTGCCGACTGCTGCCATGGCCGCCGAATGGGCCTTGCCCATATAGCCGCCACCCAGCATTCCAATTCCGATTTCGGGCATCGCGATCCGCTCCTCCACAGATTCAAATTGCAACCGGTTGCAAAAGTTGTATCCTCAGACTCGGAATTGCGCAAGCGGCAATCGGAAGCAGCCCACCGCCTGCACGCCAATCAAGGGATGGAGACACCTATGAGTGAAGCAACGATCCGGCTGACCACAGCCCAGGCCATCGTGCGTTGGCTGGCCAACCAGTTCATCGAAATCGACGGCGAGGAGTACCGAATCTGCGGAGGTGGTTTCGGAATTTTCGGCCATGGCAATGTGACTTGCCTCGGCGAGGCGCTCTACAACTACCAGGATGAGCTGCCCCTTTATCGCGGCCAGAACGAGCAAAGCATGGGCTTTGCGGCGGCCGCGTATTCGAAGCAATGGCTGCGCCAGCGTTTCATGTTCGCGACCGCCTCGGCCGGCCCCGGCACGTCGAACCTGTTGACCTCCTCGGCGCTGGCCCACGCGAATCGCCTACCGATGCTGATGCTCTGCGGTGACGCCTATGTCACCCGCCTGCCGGACCCGGTCCTGCAGCAGATGGAGAATTTCTACGATCCGACCTTCGGCGTGAATGACGCGTTCAAGCCCGTCACCCGCTACTGGGATCGAATCACCCATCCCGCGCAGATCCTGAACTCGCTGCCCAACGCGCTGGCGACGATGATGGACCCGGCCGATTGCGGCCCCGCCTTCATCGGCCTGCCGCAGGATGTGCAGGGCTGGACCTATGACTACCCGGAGATCTTCTTCGAGAAGAAGGTTCACCGTATCCGTCGCCAGATGCCCGACACGCTGGAAGTCGCCGATGCGGCGGCCCTGCTGAAGACGGCCAAGCGGCCGATGATCATCGCCGGTGGCGGTGTCCAGTATTCGCGCGCGGTCAAGGAACTGACCGAGTTCGCCGAAGCGCATGACATGCCCGTGGTCGAAACCATCGCTGGTCGCGCCAACATGTTGAACGATCACCCGCTGAATATCGGCCCGATCGGCGTCACTGGCTCCGACTCGGCCAACGCGATTGCCGAAAAGGCGGACGTGGTCCTTTGCGTCGGCACCCGGCTTGCGGATTTCATCTCCGGCTCCTGGACGGCTTTCTCGCATGACGCCAAGCTCGTCTCGCTGAACGCCGCGCGCCACGACGCCGGCAAGCACCTCTCCCTGCCCGTCGTCGGCGACGCCAAGCTCGGCCTGCTGGCGCTGGAAGAGGCGATGGCCGATTACAAGACGCCCGAGGACTGGACCGGTTTCGCCAAGAGCGAGCGCAAGACCTGGAACGAATACGTCGTCGAGAATACGTCCTGGGGCACCAACAAGCCCAACACCTATGCCCAGGCTATCGGCATGGTGAACGGGCTCTGCGACAAGCGCGACCGCGTGGTCGTGGCGGCTGGCGGCTTGCCGGCCGAGGTCACCGCGAACTGGCGCACTCTGGATATCGGCACGGTTGATGTCGAGTTCGGCTATTCGTGCATGGGCTACGAGATTGCCGGCGGCTGGGGTGCCCGGATTGCGCAAGCCGAGCGGGAGCCGGACAAGGACACCATCGTCTGGGTCGGTGACGGCGCCTACATGATGCTGAACTCGGATATCTACTCCTCGGTCCTGACCCGGAAGAAGATGATCGTCATGCTGCTCGACAATGGCGGCTGGGCCGTCATCAACAAGCTGCAGAACAATGTGGGCTCCGAGAGCTTCAACTGTCTCTACGAGGATGCGCCGACCATCCCCGAGGCTTTCGACGTCGATTACGAAGCGCATGCCGCCTCCATGGGTGCCACCGCCGAGACCGTCTCCAACCCCGAGGAACTGGGCGAGGCCTTCAAGCGCGCCAAGGCGTCCGACAAGACCTATGTGATCGTTATGAAGGTCGCGGCCTATGACAGCTGGACCGACCAGGGCCACACCTGGTGGGAATGCGGCACACCCGCCGTCTCCGAAAGCGAGAAGGTCCGCGCTGCCCACGAAGATTGGGAATCGGCCCGTCCCAAGCAGCGGAAAGGTGTGTGATCCATGAGCGCTTTGATTGACGGCATCCGCCGCAACAAGTTCGCCGTGTTCGGGCGGGCGGGCATGGACATGTTCGCCGACCCGCAAGGCACGAAGGCGGAGAATGCCGGGATGTTCCGCGCCGATCTGGGCGGCTCCTCGGCCAATATCTGCGCCGGCCTGTGCAAGCTCGGGGGCCAGTCGGCCCTCGTCACCTCCGTCTCCAATGATTGCGTCGGCCGCTTCTGCACCAACAAGCTGCAGCATTACGGCGTCGACACCCAGTATCTGAAGGTGCTGGACGGCGAGTATCGGATCTCGCTCGCGGTCTATGAGAGCGTGCTGGAGGATTTCCAGAACTGCATCTACCGCAACAACGCGGTGGATTTCCAGGTCACCAACGAAGACGTGGACCGGGTGAATTACAGCGAGTTCGGCGCGCTGATCACCGCAGGCACCGTCTTCGCCGCCGAGCCGTCCCGCGGCTCCACCTTCCGGGCGTTCGAAAATGCCCGGAAGGTCGGCATGCCCGTCATCTTCGATGTCGACTACCGTCCCTATTCCTGGCCGTCGCCGGCGGTTGCCGCCGAGGTCCTGTCGCGCGCGGGCGAAGAGAGCGATCTCATCGTCGGCAATGACGAGGAATTCGGCTTCATGGCCGGCGGTATCGAGAAGGGCATGGATAAGGCGCGAGAGCTTGCGCAGCGTCCGGGCCGGATGGTGATCTACAAGATGGGCCAGTCGGGCGCCGTGACCTTCTTCGAAGGCCAGGAAATCCGCACCGGCATCTACCCCGTCACTGCCGTCAAGCCGAATGGCGCGGGCGACAGCTTCATGGCCGGCCTGCTCGCGGGCATCGCCGAAGGCCGCCCGCTCAAGGAAGCCGTCCTGCGCGGCTCCGCCTGTGCCTCCATCGTCGTCTCCCAGCCCGGCTGCGCACCCGCCATGCCGACCACGGCGCAGCTCGACGCGTTCCTTGCAACACATCCCGGCCCGACCGAGGCCTGAAAGGGAGAAGACAATGCACATCCCTCCGTTTGACAACCAGAACAAGCCGATCGTCGATGCCGGCGACAAGCTCGTTCCGCTGAACTACTTCAACATCGTCAAGCTCAAGAAGGGCGATGCCTTCGAATACCAGGTCCCGGGCTACGAGACCTGCGTCGCCCCCGCCACCGGCACGGTCGATCTCGATGTCGAAGGCGTGGCCTTCCCCAAGCTCGGCAATCGCGGCGTTGATGTCTGGGACGGCGAGCCGGAAGGCGTCTATGTGCCCACGGGTGCGAAGGCGACGATGGTCTGCGTCTCCGACGAGGCGGAAGTCTTCGTGGCCGGTGCCAAATACGAGAAGGTGCTGGACCCGTTCGACGTGCGCGGCGACGAGATCGACCTCGTGCAATACGGCTCGGACGACACCAAGACCCACCGCAAGATCAAGCACATCCTCGGCCAGAAGCAGCATGACAAGGTCGGCCGCCTGCTGGTCTCGGAGCTGTTCACGGTCGGGCAGGGCGGCTGGTCCGGTTTCCCGTCGCACAAGCATGACACCGATCGCCTGCCGGACGAGACGCGCCATGACGAGACCTACAATTTCCGCTTCAAGCCGAACTATGGCTCGGGCCTGCAGATGCTCCAGCGCGAGGACAACCTCTCGGGCGATGCCTATCACATCGTCGATGGCTCCACGATCATGATCGACAAGGGCTACCACCCCTGCTGCGTGCTGCCGGGCTATGAAATGTACTACTTCACCATCCTCGGTGGGTTGAGCCAGCGCTCGCTGGTGCAGTATTTCCAGCCGACCCATGCCGCCCAACTCGACACGATCCCGGGCATCAAGGACATGGTGGCGAAGTTCAAATGAGCCTCGTCACTCTCTCCGACGTCCTCCAGCCGGCCCTGCAACAGGGCTATGCCGTGGGTGGCCTCGTCACCCTCGGCTGGGAGGACATGCGCGCCTTTGTCGCCGCCGCCGAAGCCGAGAACTGCCCGGTCATCCTGCAGGCCGGCCCCGGCTGCCGCGAGCACACGCCGTTGCCGATCCTGGCCAGGATGTTCATCACCCTGGCCGAAGAGGCCAGCGTGCCCGTCGTGGCCCATCTGGACCACGGCTACACCCAGGAAGACTGCAAGATCGCGCTCGATTGCGGCTTCACCTCGGTGATGTTCGACGGCTCCCGCAAGCCGCTGCAACAAAACATCGACGAGACCGCCGCCATCGCCCAGATGGCCCATGCCGCCGGTATCTCCTGCGAAGGCGAAATTGGCTTCGTAGGCTATGATGCGGGCGAGGAATCCGCCGGAACCGACCCCGAGGAAGCGGCGAAATTCGCCCGCGAAACCGGGGTGGATGCGATGGCGATCTCGGTCGGTAATGTTCACCTGCAAAAGGAGGACGGCGCCGGGCTCGATCTCGACCGCATCCGCGACATCGAGGCCGTAACGGACGTGCCGCTGGTCATCCATGGCGGCTCCGGCGTGCCGGATGCGCAGCGGCTGGAGCTGTCGCGGAATTCGAAGATCTGCAAGTTCAATATCGGCACCGAGCTGCGAATGGCCTTCGGGGCGGCGCTGCGCGAAGCGGTCAATCGCGACCCTGAGCGTTTCGACCGAGTTTCGATCCTCAAGGAGACCCATGACCCCGTGGTCGCCGCGACCCGCAAGGCGCTTC
The DNA here is from genome assembly GCF_033101155.1 of Tropicimonas sp. TH_r6. NCBI lineage: Bacteria > Pseudomonadati > Pseudomonadota > Alphaproteobacteria > Rhodobacterales > Roseobacteraceae > Tropicimonas > Tropicimonas sp. TH_r6. Next base: position 52,276 of record NZ_JAWMPX010000010.1, on the reverse strand, counting down.
GGAGCCTCAAACCGGCCTGATGAACAAAGAAAGACCGCGCCGCCCCTCGGGGCAGCGCGGTTCCGGAACCCGACGCAATCTCCTCCCTGCGCCGGGTTCTCTGTCTTGCGGGCCTTCCTTGCATCGGCGGGCTGGCGCTTTGTCACCCGCGCACAACGCCCTGAACTCTTGCGAATCTGCCCGGGATAAAGCGCAGACCACAAATGTCGCAGCGCCACCCCACGGGCAGGCGCTGGCCCGGCTCTGTCCGACTTTCCGCCGCTCTCTCCCGCGTCGTCCTAGTTGCTCAATGCGGTTTCCGCCGGCACGAAATCATAGCCAAGCGCCTCGGCGACGGCTTCACAGGTGATCTTCCCGTCCCAGACATTCAGCCCGTTGCGCAGATGCTCATCCCGCCGCAACGCTTCCTGCCAGCCCAGATCGGCCATGCGCAGCGCATAGGGTAGGGTGACGTTGTTGAGCGCATAGGTAGAGGTGCGCGCCACGCCGCCCGGCATGTTGGCGACGCAGTAATGCACGATCCCGTCGACCTCATAGGTCGGCTCCGCATGGGTCGTGGCATGAGATGTCTCGAAACACCCGCCCTGATCGATGGCAACATCGACCAGCACCGCGCCCGGATTCATCGTTGCCAGATGCTCTCGTGTGACCAGTTTCGGTGCTGCCGCGCCGGGGATCAGCACCGCGCCGACAACGAGATCCGCCTCTGCCACCAGCTCCGCAACGCGGGTCCGGGTCGAATAGGCCGTCTTAGCACGGCTCTCGAAATGCGTTGCCAGCCGTTCCAGCACGTCCGGGTTGCGATCGAGGATGGTCACGTCGGCGCCGAGGCCGACGGCCATCTGTGCTGCGTTGAACCCGACAACACCGCCGCCGAGCACGACAACCTTGCCTGGCCGAACACCCGGCACCCCACCGAGCAGCACGCCGCGCCCGCCATGCGCTTTTTCCAACGCAGTGGCCCCGGCCTGGATCGACATGCGGCCCGCGACCTGACTCATCGGCTTGAGAAGGGGCAGCGCACCGGAGGGGCTGGTGACAGTCTCATAGGCGATGCAGGTCGCTCCGGAGGCGACCAATGCCTTCGTCTGTGCCGGGTCCGGTGCGAGATGCAGATAGGTGTAGAGCAACTGCCCGGGCCGCAGCATGGCGCATTCGTCCGGTTGCGGTTCCTTGACCTTGACGACCATATCAGCGGTGGCAAAGACCTCCGCGGCCGTGGCTGAAATCGTGGCACCAGCGGCCGTGTAGGCCGCATCATCCGCCCCGATTCCAAGCCCCGCTCCGGTCTCGACCAGAACCTTGTGACCATGGGCTACAAATTCGGCCACGGATTCAGGCGTCAGCCCAACGCGATATTCGTGGTTTTTGATTTCCTTGGGGACGCCGATTTGCATGACAGCCTCTTTCTACCTGAACGCGATGGAGAGATTATTGCGCGAAATCTTCCGTTTCTCTTCCCTTTTATCTGCGCCTCCCTGATGTATCATGGGAAAAATTCCGAATATTTCGGCAATAAAGAGAATGAAGACATGGATCGATTCGATGCTCACATCCTGCGTGAACTTCAGAAGGACTCGCATATCGCGGTGGCCGAGCTTGCCGATCGGATCGGCCTGTCGACCTCGGCCTGTCACCGGCGCGTGAAGCTGCTGGAAGCGGGCGGCATGATCGACGGGTACTCCGCTCGCGTGAACCCGCGCGCGCTTGGGCTGGATCTCGAGGTCTTCGTCGATATCACCCTGACCTCACAGAGCCAGGAAGCGATGGACGCGTTCGAGAAGGCCGTACAGCTCTACGACGAGATCCTCGAATGCGTTCTGACGACCGGGACGGCGGATTATATCCTGCGTATCGTCGCCCGCGATGTTGCCCACTACGACAATATCCACCGTCGCTGCCTCGCGCGGCTTCCGGGCGTTTCAGGAATGCAGACCAGCTTCGCCTTGCGCTCGATCAAGTCGTGGCGCGGTTACCCGGTCCCGGGCTGACCCACGCCGCGTAGCGGCGCCATCGCCGCTCGAGCTCTGCTCGGCGGCACGCCCCGCTTGTCGTTGTGCCGGAATCAGCCTTTCTTGGCTCTCGCCCCCCCTGATCCCGGTCTTCTTCCTTGATCTGGCTCCCGCCAGCCTTTCAGGAGATGAAAAGGCCGACCGGGCCGAGTTGCAGTTTCGACTTCACGTACTGCCGGTATTTGGAAAGGGTACACATCTACCCGAAGGACAAGCGCTTCCGCATATCCGGATGGGTGATGATCTGGATATCCGCGGCAATACCGCCGCGCAACAGGTGGCGGGGCATACCCGAGATCTGGTTCTCCCTGCAGGGCGAAGAGCAGACCCTGCTCGGGTTGGAGTTGTGTGGCAAGGTGATCGCGTTGCAGCAAATATCCCACTCTGCGGGTTTCCTGATCTGCAATACGATTCAGACCAACACGGCCTCGATCAAGGCGGGGTGGGCCGCCTTCGTCGAATGGGACGGCGTTCTCATCGGTGTTTCCATCGACGAACCGAAGAAGACCCATGACCGCTATCGCTTTTGCCGGAACGGCATCGGGTCTTCCGACAAGGTCATGGAAGGTATCCGGGTCATGCAGGCGCATGAGGTCGAAAAAATGCCCGCGTCGTCGTGCAGAGCGAGGGCACGGAAGTCGAAGGCGTTCTACCGCTTTCTCAAAACGGTGCGGGTCGAGCATGTCCAACTTACCCCATGATCCAGCGCATTTCCCTGAGGGAGGCTCGCTTGCCGGCCCACCGCAGAAAGATGCCGAGATCGAGGCGCAAGTCTCGTGTGATCCGGTCCTGCTGAAGGACATGGAACGTAGTTGCGATCTCTTTGTCTGCGAATACTATGTTTGTCCGGACCACCGGCCGAGAGCTATCACGGAGAAGAGCGGCCGGACTGTTTCTGCGACGGAGCTTCCCCGGAGGGGCGTCCAGTGGAAAGTGGCATGCATGCCGAGCGCCATAGATCGAACCAGCGGAGCCAGCGCGCCGGTCAGAGACAGGCGGCTCGAACCGATGCGCGACACTCGATCTGTTGTGCCCGGTTCGGGGCGGGGGCTTGCCGCCGAACAAGGTTCGAGCGGCGGCGGCGCCGCTGACGCGGCGCGGGCTCTGGACAGGCTTCCGCCTTGCATGGTCAAGTGGGGTTGCACCGGACCGGGAGGCAGCCATCCTTGACACTCATTATCGCCGACAGCTTTACCGACAGCCTCGCAAAGTTGACCCGGCAGGAGCAGGCTGCTGTCAAGCAGACCGCTTTCGACCTGCAGGTGAACCCGGAGCATCCCGGGCATTCCTTTCATCGGATCGAGAAGTCGAAAGACAAGTATTTCTGGTCCGTTCGGGTCAATCGCGACATCCGCATCATCGTCCACAAGCGCGGTGACAGCCTGCTGCTTGCCTATGTCGATCACCATGACGATTCCTACAAGTGGGCGGAGAAGCGGAGGTTGGACATCCATCCGCGCACTGGAGCCGCACAGATTGTCGAGATCCGCGAGCGGGTCGAGGAGGTTGTCCTGCACCGCTTTGCCGAGACGGCAGCGCCGAAGCCGCTGCTTCTGGACCAGGAGAGTGACGACGTTCTGCTAGATTGCGGTGTTCCCGAGGATTGGCTCGATGAGGTCCGCAAGGCGACCGAGGATAGCCTGCTTGATATCTGCCGCTTCCTGCCTGAGGAAGCGCGCGAGGCGGTACTGAACCTCGCGGTCGGGATCCGCCCGGAGCGGAGGACGAACGCGCCCGATGCGGACCCGTTCGGTCATCCGGATGCGAAGCGCCGCTTCTGGTCGATGAATGACGGCGCGGCCCTGCGCCGGGCGTTTCAGGCCGCAGAAGACCGCCTCGAACTGTCACTGACGATGGGGCACCGGGAGAGCCTCGACAGCTATTTCAGCGCGCGGCGCAGCCTCGAAGACATGGCGCGGGACCGCGAGGACAGGGATTTCTCCGACCGGGAGGCGCTGGATTTCGCGGCCCTTCGTGACCGGAAAGTCGAGGCGCGCAAGGCAAAGCGGGATGTGGGAGCAGAACGCAAACCGCCGGAACGTTCCAAGTGAGGTGGCAGATCAGAAAGCGTCCAGACATGAAAAAGGCCGCGGATGACGCGGCCTCGTTCGAATAGATCTGTCGCTGATATCAGCCCTGGCGGGCCTTGAAGCGGCGCTGGGTCTTGTTGATGACGTATACGCGGCCTTTACGACGCACGATACGGCAATCCCGGTGCCGCGATTTCAGCGAGCGGAGCGAGTTACGGACTTTCATAGTCTTCCCTTTCCTCTGTCGCAGGCGCTGAACGGCGCCGTTTGTTTCGCCAGCGAGCCGTTTCCGACCCGAATTCATGGTGGGCGATACTGGGATCGAACCAGTGACCCCTACGATGTCAACGTAGTGCTCTACCGCTGAGCTAATCGCCCGTCCGCCTTGGGACCGTCTTGACGCCCATCCCTCTCTCCGGCTGCCCGGCTCGAAAGAAAAGGACGCGGTCGATTCCGCGTCGGTGGAGCGCGTATAAAAGGAACGCGCGTCGGGTTCAAGGGCTTTTGGCAAGAGAATTTATGTCGCTATATGGGGGGCAAGGAGAGCCAATGCACAACCCATCTTTTCGCATCGACCAGCCGCGCAACCGCACCACGAGCGTCGTCTTCGCCTCGCCGCATAGCGGGCGAGACTACGGGCTCGAGTTCCTGCGCCGAACCATGCTGGACGAGTTGGGAATCCGTTCCTCCGAGGATGCTTTCGTCGACCGGCTCTTCGATACAGCGCCTGATTATGGCGCCCCTTTGATCGCATGCCACGCTCCGCGCGCCTATGTCGATCTCAACCGGGCGTCCGACGAACTCGATCCGGCCGTGATTCGCGGTTTGCGGGTGCAACGGCACAATCCGCGCGTTTCTTCCGGGTTGGGTGTGATTCCTCGTGTCGTTGCCGGAGGACGGGCTATATATCGCGGCAAGCTGGACCGGGAGGAGGCTCAGCAGCGGCTCGACCGGATCTGGCATCCCTACCATGAAAACTTGCAGCGGTTGCTCGACGAGTCGCGCGCCACGTTCGGTCAGGCGATCCTGGTCGATTGCCATTCGATGCCACATGAGGCTGTCCGTACCGCGCCGGGGCGGGCGGACAAGCGGCCACAGGTCGTTCTGGGCGATCGGTTCGGCGCGGCTTGCGGCAGCGGGATCATGGAACGCATCGAGGGAGCTTTCACTGCGGTGGGGCTGCGTGTGGCGCGCAATGCTCCTTTCGCGGGGGCCTTCATTACTCAGCATTACGGCAGGCCGTCGATTGGGCAGCATGCAATCCAGGTGGAGATCGACCGTTCCCTCTACATGGATGAGACGCGAATTCGTCCGAGCCGCCATTTCCCCGGATTCCGGGACGTGCTGCGCGGCGTGATCGAAGATATCGCTGAAATCGGCCGGGCAGAGGCGCTTCCCGTGGCGGCGGAGTAGCGGACGAAGCGTTTGTGTGCATGGGAAGGGTAGCTTGCCGCCGATCGGGGATCGAGCGGCGGTGGCGCCGCTTCGCGGCGTGGACCTGATTCAGCCGTTCGACGTCGTGGATTGCGATGGTTCCGCCTTCAATCGCATCTCCCGCCAGGCGATGAAGGAGACCGCGCCCATTATCAGCGTGCCGCCGAACACGACCCAACCATCGATCGGTTCGCCGAAAGCCAACCAACCAAGGAGGCTTGCCCAGATGAGCTGCAGGAAGGTGACGGGCTGTGTCACCGCCATCGGCGCGGCCTGGAAGGCGAGGGTCATCATGTAGTGGCCGGTCGTTGCAAAACAGGCGACGAGAAAGAGCCAGGCGAGCTGGGTCAGGCTGGGCGCAACCCAGTCGGCCATCGCGAAGGGCGCGAGGAAGACTGTCACCATGATCGACATCATCGCGACAACCACGCTTGGCGCGACCTCACCGGTCATCCGTTTGGCGACAAGATAGGCGCTGGCAAAGCCGAGCGCGGCGAAGATCATCGCGAAATGGCCCGGATCGAGCGCGCGGTAACCCGGGCGGAGTATGATCAGCGCACCAAGGAAGGCCAGGCCGATGGCTGCCATGCGCCGGGCCGCGAGGCGCTCGCCGAGGAAAAGTGCGGCACCGAGGGTGATATAGATCGGGTTCATGTAGTTCATCGCCGTAACCTCGGCGATGGTGATCCGCGTCATCGCGTAGAACCAGCAGATGACGGCGCCCGCCTGCACCGCGCCGCGCAGGGTGAACAGTGCCCAGGCACGACGTGTCAATTGTGCCCTTCGCAGTTCCGGCCACATTGGAATCAGGAAGACCAGGCCGAGCAGATAGCGCAGAAAGGCCGATTCCGCCGGTGGCATGCCCGGGCCGAGATGCTTCACCGTAGCCTGTACGCCAATGAAGCACAGGCCCGTAACAACCATGCACAGGACGGCCCTGGCGGGGCGATTTTCAGCGGGGAAATCCATGCCGCGACCTGACAGCATTTGCTGTCCAGCCACAAGCGGGATCAGTCAGCCGATCAACAAGCCGATCGCGATGACCCACATCACGAGGCCGATGATCACATCGAGCACACGCCAGGAGATGGGGCGGGCAAAGAGCGGTTGCAGCAGCCGCGCGCCATAGCCCAGCGAGAAGAAGAAGGTGAAGGAGGCGAGGACGGCACCAGCGGCGAAGGCGACCTCGCGGCCGGGAAAGCCGGAGGAGATCGAGCCGATCAGCCCAACCGTGTCGAGATAGACATGCGGGTTTAGCCATGTCAGAGCCAGCAAGACGGTGATCACCTGCCCGAGGCTCTTCGCGCCATTGCCGCCCGCTTCCAACACCTCGCCGCCACGCCAGGCATTGCGGAAACTGAGCGCGCCATAGGCAAACAGGAAGGCCGCGCCTCCCCATTTCATCACCGGAACAAGCCCGGGAATGAGCTTCGAGATCGACGTGAAGGCGAAGACCCCGACCGAGATCAGGATTGCATCCGAGATCGCGCAGGTCAGCACCACCGCCAGCACATGCTCCTGCCGCAGACCTTGTCGTAGCACAAAGGCATTCTGCGCTCCAATTGCCAGGATCAGGCTGAAACTCAGGCCGAATCCCTGAAGAAATGCCTCACTCATGCCGTGTCTCCATTTGTCATGACTTGCGGATAGCGGCTTCAGTGGGGTAAGCCAAATTGAAAACTCTTATCTCAGATTAGAAATGCTTAACGTCGATCCATCTCAGCTTGCGGCCCTCTCCGAGGTGCTCCGAACCGGCAGTTTCGATCGGGCGGCAGCGGTGCTTTCGGTCACGCCTTCCGCGATCTCGCAACGGATCAAGGCACTGGAAGAGCGGCTCGGAACTGTACTGATCCGGCGCGGACAGCCGTGTACCGGCACCGCCGCTGGCCAACGCCTTCTGCGCCATGCGGAGGAGGTCGCGCTGCTTGAACATGCGCTTGCGGCGGATCTCGGACCGGTGCCGGGCGCGACGGGCGTGCACACGGTTCGGATTGCCGCAAATGCCGACAGTCTCGCGACATGGCTGCCAGAAGCACTCGCGGCGGCTTCCCTCGCAGCCCCTGGACTGCTCTTCGACGTTACTCTGGATGATCAGGACCACTCCGCCGAATGGCTGCGGCGAGGCGAAGTCGCGGCGGCTGTGACCTCGCATGCCGATCCGATCCAGGGCTGTGATAGCCTGACGCTCGGTGCTCTACGCTACCATGCGAGCGCCAGCCCCGGGTTTATGGTGCGTCACTTCCCCGACGGGATTTCGGCGGAGGCCTGTGCCAAGGCGCCGATGTTGACCTTCAACCGGAAAGACGAACTGCAATCGCGCTGGCTTTCGGCAAGGTTTAAGCCGCCCCCCGCGCCGCCGACACATTTCCTGCCGGCCAGTCAGGCGTTTGTCGATGCCGCAAAGCTTGGGCTGGGATGGGGAATGAACCCCGAACAACTCTTGCGGGTGCCGCTCGCCAACGGCGAACTGGCATTGCTGGATGTCGCGCAGCCGCTCGACACACCGCTCTACTGGCAGAGTATTCGCGCCGCCCGTCCCGCGCTGGCGCCTTTGACGCGGGCGATCCGGGAAGTCGCACAGCAACAGTTGCGGGTTGGCTAGGAGAGTGGGGATGCGGAAGCGCAGCCACTCTTGAAACTTTCACAGAAAGGCCGCGACAGCGCCAGCCCGCGGGAACGGGCAGGCCTTTGCCACAGATGCTTGTTTCGCCCCTCCCTGATCGGCTCAGAGTTCGGCTGCGACCTCGTCGGAGATCTCCATATTCGCAGTCACGCGCTGGACGTCATCATCATCTTCGAGCACTTCGATCAGCCGCATCAGCTTCTGCGCGCCCTCAAGGTCCAACTCGGTTGTGGTGGTCGGTTTCCAGACCAGCTTGGTGTGCTCGGATTCCCCCAGAGCCGCCTCGAGCGCGTTCGACACATCGTTGAGGTCGGTGTCCGCCGTGTAGATGACATGCAGCTCCTCATCGGATTCCACGTCTTCCGCGCCAGCCTCGATCGCGGCTTCCATCACCGCATCCTCGTCGCCCACGGAGGTTGGATAGGTGATCTCGCCCTTGCGCTCGAACATGAAGCCGACCGAGCCGGTCTCGCCGAGATTTCCGCCATGCTTGGAGAAGGTCGAGCGCACGGTGGAAGCGGTCCGGTTGCGGTTGTCGGTCATCGCCTCGACGATCACAGCGACGCCGCCCGGGCCATAGCCCTCGTAGCGGATCTCTTCGTATTCATCACCATCGCCGGCGACGGACTTCTTGATCGCGCGGTCGATCACGTCCTTGGGGACGGATTGCGACTTGGCTTCCTTGACGGCGAGCCGCAGGCGTGGGTTCTTCTCGGGATCAGGGTCGCCCATCTTCGCGGCGACTGTGATCTCCTTCGAGAGCTTGGAAAACAGTTTCGAGCGGGCGGCATCCTGGCGCCCCTTGCGGTGCTGGATATTCGCCCATTTTGAATGGCCGGCCATGGGTCTTCTCCGTTCGGATCGGGAATTTGCTGCGATTGGCGCGTCCATAGCCCAAAGGAAGGGGGCGGGGCAATCCCGGAGCGCCACCTTGGCCAGGAGCGCACGCCGCGAAGCGGCGCCACCGCCGCTCGATCTGTGATCGGCGGCACGCCCGCGAGACGGATCAGAGGGGCCAGAGGATCGGGATCAGAGCCGAGGCCAGGATCCCGATGGAGAGATTCAACGGAATGCCGACGCGCATGAAATCGGTGAAACGGTAGCCGCCGGGGCCGTAAACCATCATGTTGGTTTGGTAGCCGATGGGTGTCGCAAAACTCGCCGAAGCGGCGACCATGACGGCGATGACCAGTGGGCGGGGGTCGTAGCCGATCGCGGTTGCCAGACCGATGGCGATGGGAGTGACAACAACGGCGACGGCGTTGTTGGAGACCAGCTCGGTCAGAACAGAGGTCAGCAGGTATATTGCCCAGACGATCAGGAAGGGGGGCAGTCCCTTCAGGGCCGGCGCGACGGCTGTGACGATCAACTCGACCGCGCCAGAGGCTTCCAGTGCCGCCCCCACCGCCAGCATCGAGAAGATCAGGGCCAGAAGGCGTCCCTCGACAAAGGAGAAGGCTTCGTCGGCGTCAATACAGCGGGTGACCAACACCAGCGCCACAGCAAGGAAGGAGAGCAGCAGGATTGGCCCGACACCCATCGCGGCCAGTCCGACGATGCCCATGAGTGCAAACAGGGCAATGGGCGCCTTCTCGCGGCGAAAGGCCCGGGCCGAGGGGCGGGCGATATCAACCAGGCCCATATCGGCGGCCAGGCGCTGGATGTCTTCCGGGGCACCTTCCAGCAGCAGCGTATCGCCGACGCGCACGACAAGGTCGTCGAGCTGGCGGCCGATATTCTGGTTCCGTCTGTGCACGGCGAGGGGATACACACCATAGCGCCGCCGTAGGCGCAGCTGCCCGAGCGTCCGACCGACCATGCGCGCACCGGGTGAGATCAGCACCTCGACCGTCTCGGTGCGTACGTGGCTCAGTTTGTCGACCTGACGCAGCGCCTTGTTCTCCTGCAGGCTCAGCAACTCAGCCATCCGCGTGCGCAGGACCACCCGGTCGCCGGCTTCCAGCACAACGCTCTTCATGTCGCGCCGGAGCGAGGCATCGCCCCGCAACACGTCGATCAGCCGGACGCCGTCGCGCTTGAACAACCCGATCTCGACGGCCTTTCGTCCGACCAGGTCGCTGTCCTCTGGCACCGCAAGCTCCGTGAAGAACTTCATTTTACGCTTGTCGGAGAGCAGTCCGGCCATGGAACTGCGGTCCGGCAGCAGGCGGTAGGCGATGAAGCGCAAGTAGATCATGCCCCAGGCGACAAGGAAGATGGCCAGCGGTGTGACTTCGAAAATGCCGAAGGGTTCCAGCCCGTTGGCGCGGGCGACGCCGTCGACCAGCAAGTTGGTCGAGGTGCCGATCAGGGTCAGTGTGCCGCCGAGGATGGCTGCATAGGAGAGCGGGATCAGCATCTTGGAGGCAGGGCGGTCGATGGTACGGGCGATCTGGACCATGACCGGGATCATGACCACGACAACCGGTGTATTGGAGACGATGGCCGAGGCGAGAACGACGAAGAGGATCAATGTGCCGATGGCGACACGCGGGCTCTGTTCAGCCTGTTTTTGAGCGATCTGGGTGAACCAGTCCAGCGCGCCGGTGCGCACCAGTGCTCCCATGACGAGAAACATCATGGCAATGGTCCAGGGGGCTGGATTGGCCAATACGGCGCGGGCGTCGTCGTATGGCAGGATGCCGGTGACAAGCATAACCGCGGCGCCGAGCATTGCCGTGACCTCGGCCGGGAAGACCTCTCGCGAGAAGAGCACGAACATGCTCATAACCACGCAGAGCGCGAGGACGGGTTGGACCGTCGGGCCTAGGCTGAGTAATTCCATGCGCGTCCCGTGACTGCTCCGGAGGCCATCCTTAGCGCTGGTGGAGCGCGGCGCAAGCTTTCAATGGCGCAAGAGAGCGACGGGCGTGCTCCCGCCGGTTTCCCTTGCATCGAAGATGCGCGGGAAACGGTTGGGGGTGGCGCCCTGCGGGCGCAGGGCGATCCAAGCGTCGGATTGTCCTCAGGCCGGCCCCGCTTGTGCCAGCCGCCCGCCCTGTCGGACCATCTCGACCCGGGTCGCGGCGCCGGTCTTGTCATCGGTCTCGACATAGAGGCCGGAAAGCGTCGCCTCGCCAAGTGCCGGTGAGAAACGCCCCTTCGGCATTCCGGTCACGAAACGGCGCATCGGCTCGGCCTTGTCCATGCCAATCACGCTGTTGTAATCGCCGCACATCCCGGCATCGGACAGCATCGCGGTGCCGCCGGGCAGGATCTGCGCATCTGCCGTGGGGATATGTGTATGGGTGCCCACAACCACGCTCGCGCGCCCGTCGCAGAAATGGCCCATCCCCATCTTCTCCGAGGTCGCTTCGCAATGAATGTCGATCAGGCTCGCGGCGACCATCCCGCCGCGCGGATGGGCTCGCAGCAACGCATCCACATCCGAGAACGGGTCGGCAAAGGGCCGCTTCATGAAGACCTGGCCCAGCACCTGCGCCACGAGCACCTTGCGGCCACCGGTTGCCGTGAACACCGCCGCGCCGCGCCCGGGCGCATCCTTGGCATAGTTCATTGGACGCAGAATTCGCTTCTCGCGCTCGATAAACTGCAGCATGTCCTTCTGGTCGAAGGCATGATCGCCCAGGGTTATGCAATCGGCGCCCGCCTCCAGGATTGCCTTCGCATGGGCTCCGGACAGCCCCATGCCGGACGTTGCGTTCTCGCCATTGACCACGACGAAATCCAGTCCCCAGTCGCGCCGCAGCGCGGGAAGCCGTTCGGTGACCGCTGCGCGCCCCGCGCGTCCCATCACATCGCCTAGAAAGAGTATCTTCATGGCGTTTGCCCTAGCCTCGGACCGCCTCGGGGGCAAGCCCTCCGACTGCGTTCTGGCGCAAGCGCCGCGCCCTGTCCAACCTCTTGGGTCCCGTTGTGAAGCTGGTACTTGCCGTCACTGGGGAGGGAGAAAGGCCTATGCGAAACGAGCTGGTTGCTGGCGTTGGAACGAAGTGCTGATTGGCGCGGGTCCGGTCGTTCTGTCTTGCATCCGCAATGACGGGAGCGCTCGATCCTCGCACCAGACCACTTCGGTCAGCACGCCAATCTTTGGTTGGCGTGCCTGCGTCAATCCTCGCACAGGCGCATGCCGAGCTCGGTCACAAGTCCGTCGAGTGGCTGATCTGTCGGTTCAAGCGGCAGCGCGTCGGTGCCTTGCGCCTCATAGGCAAAGCCAAGCGCTTCGACCTGACCGCAGGCCCGCAGCCGCTCCAGCGTCCGGTCATAGAAACCTCCGCCATAGCCGAGGCGATAGAGTTTCCGGTCGAAGGCCACCAGCGGTGCGATGATCAGATCCGGTACAAGATCCGCGCCTTCGACCGGCACCATTACGTCGAACGTGCCCGCCTCCAGCCGGCAACCCGGCCACCACTCTCGAAACAGGAGCGGTAGCCCGGCTCCGGACACGATCGGCATCGCGATCCGATTGTGCCGCGCCAGCATCTCCAGCGCCGGCAGGGGATTGGCCTCGGTGCGGATCGGAAGATAACCACCGACGATCCGGCCCCGTGTCTCAGAAAGATGGGCATTCAAGGCCTCAGAGGCTGCTGCCGCGTGAGCCGAATGTGCGGCTTTGCGCCTTGCGAACGCCGCGCTGCGGGCCGCCTTTTTTGCTTTCGCAAGGGTCATAGCAGGACCATCGAAGCCAAGCCGAGGAAGGCAAAGAAACCAACAACATCTGTCACCGTCGTCACGAATGTTCCGGATGCCAGCGCCGGGTCGACGCCCAGTTTCTCCAACATCACCGGCACCAGGATACCTGCCAGCGCTGCCACCGCCATGTTCACGATCATCGCCAACCCGATGACCAGCCCGATCTGGCCCGAGCCGAACCAGATCAGCGCCACGATCCCCATCACGACGGCGAAGGCCGCCCCGTTGAGAAGCCCCACGACCAGTTCCCGGCCGACAACGCGCCAGACATTCGACCCCGTGAGGTCCTTGGTCGCAATCGCGCGCACCGCGACCGTCAGCGACTGCGTTCCCGCATTGCCGCCCATCGAGGCGACGATCGGCATCAGCACGGCGAGGGCCACGACTTGCCCGATCACGTCCTCGAACAGCGCGATCACCATAGAGGCCAGGATCGCGGTCAGAAGGTTCACCCCCAACCAGGGAAGCCGCAGTTTCGTCGTTTCCAGCGCACTGTCCGACAGCGAACTGTCCTCGGCCACGCCCGCCAGCAGGAGGATGTCCTCCTCGTGTTCCTCGTCGAGCACGGCCATGGCGTCATCGATGGTGATCACGCCGACCAACCGCTCCTCTGCATCGACCACCGGCACCGAAATCAGGTGATACTGGTTAAATAGATAGGCGACCTCCGCCTCGTCCAGTTCCACCGGAACCGTCCGGAAGGAATGCTCACTCACTTCGCGCAGCGACCGCGCGCGCGGCATGGACATCAGCTTTCCAAGCGTCACGTAGCCGGTCGGGCGCATCTTCGGATCGACAAGGATCACGTGATAGAACTGCTCGGGCAGTTGCTCGGCATCTTCGCGTACATAGTCGATCGCCTCGCCGACCGTCCAATGCTCCGGCGCACGCACGACTTCGCGCTGCATCAACCGGCCGGCGGAACTTTCAGGATAGCTCAGCGCCTTCTCGACCGCGACCCGCTCGCTTGCAGGCAGGGCGTCGAGCAGAATGTCCTTCTGTTCTTTCCCCAGATCCTCGACCAGGTCGACGATATCGTCCGATTCCAGGTCGAGCACCGCTTCGCTCAACACCTCGTCGGGCAGAAGCTCGATCACCTCGGCGCGCACGCCCTCGTCGAGCTCCGAAAGGATCTCGCCGTCGATATCCCTGCCCCAGAAACGCAGCAGCAGGTGTCGCGTCTTGTCGCCGACTTGTTCCATGAGGTCGGCCACATCGGCGGGGTGAAGCTCGTCCAGCAACCGGCCCAACCCTGCCGTGTCGCCACGGTTGATCGCCAGCAGCACCTCGCGGACCCGCTCACGGCGCAGCGCGAAGGCGTCGTCGTCACGACCTGCCTTTTCGGCAAACTCTTCGGTCATGGAAGCGCCCTCCGCGTGAACTCCACGCCAGAATAAGCGCCCCGTCGCAGGGCGCAACCGGCGCTTCTCCATTGCCGCGCCCTTGGGCCGCGCCTAGGCTTCCCAACATGAGTGAAAAAGAGACATTGCTGCTGGGGCAGGTGCTGGATATCCATGCCAACCCCTTCGAGGCGCCGCCCGAGGCCGCCGCCCGATATGAACGCCGGGGCGCGGTGTTGCTGCGCGATGGCCGGATCGCGGTCACCGGTGCTGCGGACGCACTGCGCGCGGCCCATCCCCGCGCAAACATCATCGACCATGGCGACGGGCTCATCCTGCCCGGTTTTGTCGATGCCCACGCGCATTATCCGCAAACCGCCATCATCGCCTCCTGGGGCAAGCGGCTGATCGACTGGCTCAACAGCTATACCTTCCCTGAGGAAATGCGCTTCGGAGACCCTGGCTACGCGGCCGAGATCGCGGCCCGCTATCTCGACCTGCTGCTTGCGCATGGGACGACATCCGTGGCCAGCTTCTGCACGATCCACCCGGACTCGGTGGAGGCCTTCTTCGAAGCGGCGGCGGCGCGGAACATGGCCGTGGCGGCGGGGAAGACCTGTATGGATCGCAACGCCCCTGACGGGCTGCGCGATGACGCGCAGTCGGCATATGACCAGAGCAAGGCGCTGCTGGAGCGCTGGCACGGGGTCGGGCGTGCGATTTATGCGATCACGCCCCGCTTCTCGCCGACCTCGACGCCGGAACAACTCCAAGCGCTCGGCGCGCTTTGGAGCGAACATCCGGAATGCCCGATGCAGACTCATCTGAGCGAGCAGACCGACGAGGTCGAGTGGGTGCGCGAGCTGTATCCCTGCAAGAAGGATTATCTCGACACCTACGAGGCAAATGGCCTGCTCGGCCCCGGCGCCATGTTCGGCCACGCCATCTGGTTGACCGATGACGAACGTGCCCGTCTGCGCGCTTCCGGCGCTGCGCTGATCCATTGCCCGACCTCGAACACCTTCATAGGCTCCGGCCTCTTCGACACGGCGCGCGCAATGTCCGAAGGCCAGATCGTCGGGCTTGCGACCGATACCGGCGGCGGTTCGAACTTCTCCATGCTGCACACGATGGCCGCGGCCTACGAGATCGGACAGCTCACCGGCCACGCGCTGCACCCGGCACAGCTGCTCTGGCTGGCAACCGAAGGCTCGGCTCGGTCAATGCGTGCCAGCGACCGGATCGGAACCCTGCGCGACGGCACGGCGGCAGATCTCGTGGTGCTGGACCTCGCCTCGACCCCTGCCATCGCCCAGCGTGTCGACGGGGCGGAGACGATCTGGGAGGCGGTCTTCCCGACGATCATGATGGGGGACGACCGGGCGATCTCGGCGGTCTATGTTGCGGGCGTTCCACAGAGTGGCGCGCCGGAGCTGGGTGCGGATTCGGGGCATAGTCGGGAGGTCAATCCGCTGATCGCGGACAGCCTCGGATTGTGAGAGCGCTCAGCAGCCGGGTTTGGCCAGCACCATCACCCAGATATTGTCTTGCGCACGGGCGAGGCCGAACTCGGTGACCTTCGGCAGCAGGATGTTCTTGCGATGCCCCTTGGACTTCATCCAGCCGTCCATCACCTGGGCGACGGTCGGGTAGCCATTGGCGATATTCTCCGCGATCAGGCAGTAGCGATAACCCGCCCGGCGGGCGCGGTCGCTCGGTTTGGCACCGTTGGGCGAGACATGGGAGAAGTAGTCCCTCGAGGCCATATCCTTGGCGTGGGAGGCGGCGACGGAGTCGAGGCGGGTGGAGCGCTTGATCGGTTTGCGGCCCTTGCTCTTCCGCGCTTCGTTGACGACATCTGTCACGCTGATTGCCTGGCTCGCGACGAGATGGTGCAGGCCCGAGGATCCGGCAGCGGTATGGGGCGGGGGCGCGATATGACCGGCGGCAAGGAGGCCGATGGCCAGAAGGGCGAGACTCAATCGAAGCATTCTGTCTCCATGGTTTTCGTCACTGGGACTATAGACCGTATGGGCTTTCCTGTTGGTTAACTCCAATGGAAGCCGGGATATGCCGTCAAATCACGAATCCGCGCTCGAAAGGGGCGCGCTGGCCGGGAAGTCAGGACAACAGCTCCAGCGCCTCCGCGTGGATCGCGTCATTCGCGGCGGCGATGACGCGGCCACCCTTGTGGGCGGGACCACCTTCCCAATTGGTGACGATTCCGCCGGCGGCCTCGATCACGGCGATGGGGCCGCAAATGTCGTAATCATTCAGGCCGGCTTCGATCACGAGATCGATCTGGCCGAGCGCCAGAAGGCCATAGGCGTAGCAGTCGGTGCCATAGCGGGTGAGGCGGACGGCTTCGGAAACACGTTGGAACCGGGCCCGATCCTGCGCTGTGCCGATCTCGGGGAAGGTCGAGAAGAGGATGGCTTCGCCGATCGGTCGCGGCGCGCGGCTGCACAGGTCCCGGTCGCCATGTGGGCTGCTGTGGCGCGCGACGAGCGGGCCGCCTTGCCAGCGTTCGCCGGTAAAGGGTTGGTCGATGATACCGTGAACCGGCCCGTCCTCGGAGCAAAGCGCAATCAGCGTGCCCCAGCACGGCAGGCCGGAGAGATAGGCGCGCGTGCCGTCGATCGGGTCGAGCACCCAGGTGAAGCCGCTGGTTCCGGGGGTTGAGCCGTATTCCTCGCCTCGGATCGCGTCGAGCGGGCGGCGCTGTGCGAGCACTTCGCGCATGGCGCGCTCGGCGGCGCGGTCGGCTTCCGTGACGGGGTCGAAACCGGTCTCAAGCTTGTTATCTGTCGACAGTTCCGGCGACCGGAAGAGCGACAGCGTGATCGTTCGGGCGGCATCCGCCATCGCAATCGCCGTCGCCTCGATGTCTCGGGCGAACGTTTCAAGGGACAAGGAGCCTTCAGGCGCGGACGTTGGTTCGTCGGTCATTTGCAACACTCCGGGTTGGGCGGGCGGGATCGGCCCTCCCTCGCGCGGTAGCCTTGCGTTGTCCGGGGGTCAAGCGGCGTCGGAGAGAACGCGCGCGAGTTCGAAGAGTTGGCGGCGCTGATTTTCCGGGATCGCGTAATAGCAGCGTACGAGCTCCAACGCTTCGCGGTCGGCCAGAAGGTCACCCGGGGCCGGGGTCTCCCACTCGGTCTCACCTTGCAGCCCTTCGAAGAAGAAAGCGACATTGACCTGTAGGGCGTCCGCTATGTCCCAGAGGCGTGAGGCGCTGATCCGGTTCACGCCGGTTTCGTATTTTTGAATCTGCTGGAATTTGATCCCGACCTTCTCGGCGAGTTGTTGTTGGGTGACCCCAATCATCCATCGCCGGTGGCGGACGCGTTTTCCAACATGAACATCAACAGGGTGGGTCATCTGACCTCCTCCGCAATCGCTACAATCCCAAGTTGCCGACCAAGATATCGTCCTTCGTGGTATTCAATGTACACCGTCGAGACGAACAGATCGTGAAGCAACCTATCTTTTTGTCATCACGAAAGAAAACAATACATCACGGCCATTTGGTCGCGAACCGACAGATTTCTTTCCGAAGATGACACTCGCGCCTGAGGCGAAGTGCAAACTGCAATGCAAAATGCAATCGTTTGAAAGGGAGTCTTTCGGATTGCGCAGGCGCATGGTTGATGGGCTGCCTACCGGCCGGGCAAGGAAACGGTTTCAAGCTTGATTCGTTTTTGCCTAGGATGCGCCGATTCACTGCTGTCCGAGGATACCCTGATGCGCGCCCTGCAGATTTCAGATTTCGAGAGTGACCCGGAATTGGTCGAGATTGCGTCCCCCGAGCCGGCCGCCGGTGACGTCCGGATCGCCGTGCAGGCCTGTGGCCTGAACTTTGCCGACCTTCTGATGTCGCGTGGGAAATACCAGGAACGGCCGGACCCCCCGGTAACCCTGGGGATGGAAATGGCTGGGCGCGTGGAGCGGCTTGGACCCGGTGTGGAGGGGGTTGCCGTTGGCGACAGGGTCGCGGTGTTCAGCGGGCAGGGGGGGCTTGCGGAACAGGCAGTCGTGCCGGCTGCACGATGCGTGAGGCTGCCGGAGGCGATGTCTGCCGTGCATGCGGCGGCGTTCCAGGTGGCCTATGGGACGTCGCATGTCGCGCTGGAGCACAAGGCGCGGCTTCAGCCGGGCGAGCGGTTAGTCGTAACTGGCGCGGCAGGCGGGGTCGGTTTGACGGCGGTGGAGTTCGGCGCATTGATGGGGGCGGAGGTCATTGCCATTGCGCGTGGGACGGAAAAGCTGGAGATCGCCCGTCAGGCGGGCGCGACCCACCTGATCGATGCCGAGAGCGAGGATATTCGCGGTCAGTTGAAGGCGCTGGGCGGGGCCGACGTGGTCTATGAAGCGGTCGGGGGCGATCTGTTCCGACAGTGCTTCCGCGCAACCAACCCGGATGGGCGGATCCTGGTCATCGGTTTCGCCGGCGGCGAGGTTCCGCAGATCCCGGCCAATCACCTGCTGGTAAAGAACCTGTCCGTGATCGGCCTCTATTGGGGGGGGTATCTCGGTTTCGCGCCAGAGGTCCTGACCGGGTCTCTCGCCCGGCTCTTCGATTGGTACGCGGCCGGCCGGCTGCAACCGCATGTCAGCC
This sequence comes from Tropicimonas sp. TH_r6, assembly GCF_033101155.1. Classification (NCBI taxonomy): domain Bacteria; kingdom Pseudomonadati; phylum Pseudomonadota; class Alphaproteobacteria; order Rhodobacterales; family Roseobacteraceae; genus Tropicimonas; species Tropicimonas sp. TH_r6. Next base: position 33,566 of record NZ_JAWMPX010000010.1, on the reverse strand, counting down.
ACGAACTGCCGCTGGATCGTGCCGTCGAAGCGCTGGACCTGCTCAGGCAGCGTCGCTCGACGGGGAAGGTCGTGGTGACGATGCCGTGAGCGTGTCGCTGCGGAATGCCTGTCGCACGAGATCCACCAGCGCGTCCTCGGCACGCCCGCGCGCGAGATCCGAGACATAGAGATTGATCGAATAGCTCGGCAGGTCCGGCAGGTTTCCGTTATGGTCGATCTTTTCGAGGAAGGGGGGCTCGGTCCCTTCCAGCATCAAGGCCACGGCGAGATCGGCCCGGACCGTGGCCTCGATGGTGCGATCCGATTCGGATTCAACGGCCAGTTCCCAAGAGATGCCGCAGCGCTCAAGCCCGCGAATCCCGGTGGAGCGGAACAGGCATTGCCGGCCGGATCCGAAGCGCAGGGGGCGCTGGCGCCAGCAACTTCCGCCTTCCGCACCAACCCAGACCAGTTTCTTTTCCATCAGCACTTCGGCGGCATCGGGGTGGCCGAGTTCGGTGGTCAGGATCATGGCGAACTGGCCGCGCGCGAACTGGTCGAGCAGCGCGCGCGAATAGGAGGAGACGAGATTGACGCGCACGCGCGGGAAGGCGGCGTTGAAGCGGCGCAGCACCTCGGGGATATGCGGGTAAACGATGTCATGGGGAACGCCGAGCATGATCTCACCGCCAAAATCATGCGCTGTGAGCCGGTCAATGGCCTCGTCATTTAGTCGCAGCATGCGGCGGGCGTAGGAAACAAGCTGTTCTCCATTCGAGGTCAAGGAAACGCCGCGCCCGGCGCGATCCAGGAGCTCGACATCGAGAGCCTCTTCTAACCTTTTGATTTGCATGGATACTGCGGATTGGGTGAGGTTCAGGTAGCCCGCGGCCTTGGTGACGCCGCCGCTATCTGCCACGGCAACGAAGGAGCGGAGAGCTGTCAAATCGAGGTTTCGGGGCATTCATCACTCATTTTGATGGATATCTTCAAAAACATTCGCTTTTCAAATGAAGCATACCGCCCCATATAGATCAAGGAAATTGATGGCAGGCGAAGCCTCGTTCACAATATGTTAAGGAAACCGCAATGAGCGCACATACCACAAATACCCCGCTCGTCGGTGCCATGCACCACACGGGGCTCTTCACCTGGATCATGGAAATGGTCGCGGTTCACAAGCAACGCAGGGATCTGGCCAAGCTCGATGATCGCGCTCTGCGTGACATCGGTGTCTCTCGCTACGAGGCCGAACTCGAAGCCACCCGCCCGGCCTGGGATGTGCCGCATCACTGGATCGGCTGACCTGTTCGCCCGGTTCGCAACCTTAGAGGGCGAGAAGGGCTTGAAATAAGGCCTCCGCCGAACGATATTTAAGCCAAAGGCGCCCGCTGCATTCCAGCGGGCGTTTTCGGAACTTGAACGGAGGTAACCATGGCTGAATACGACACGATCCGGACGGTAGGCGTCTCCGGCGCCCGCGCCGCCCAGATCGACGAGGGCCTTCGCGCCCACATGAACAAGGTCTACGGAACGATGTCCGTGGGCATGCTGATCACAGCACTCGCCGCATGGGCCTTCGCCGGTCTGTCGGTGACGTCTGACCCGTCGCAGGCCGCGGCCCAGCTCGGCCCGGATATGTATCTGACGTCCCTTGGGCACGCGATCTTCGTCTCGCCGCTGAAGTGGATCATCATGTTCGCCCCGCTGGCCTTCGTCTTTGGCCTTTCGGCGATGATCAACCGCATGTCGGCCGCAACGGCGCAGCTGGTCTTCTACGCATTCGCCGCGGTGATGGGACTGTCGCTCAGCTCGATCTTCCTCGTCTACACGACGACCTCCATCGCGCAGGTCTTCCTGATCACGGCAATCGCCTTCGCAGGCCTGTCGCTCTATGGCTACACGACCAAGAAGGACCTCTCCGGTTGGGGCACTTTCCTGATGATGGGCCTGATCGGCCTGATCGTTGCTTCGGTTGTGAACATCTTCCTGGCCTCTTCGGCCATGACTTTCGCGATCTCGGTGATCGGTGTGCTGATCTTCGCGGGTCTGACCGCTTACGACACCCAGAAGATCAAGAACACCTATATCCAGATGGCCATGCATGGCGACCAGGAATGGCTGGGCAAGGCCGCGATCATGGGCGCGCTGAGCCTCTACCTGGACTTCATCAACATGTTCCTCATGTTGCTGCAGCTCTTCGGCAATCGCGAGTGATCATCGGATCAGTTGAAACGTCGAACGGCCGGGCCTTGTGCCCGGCCGTTTTCGTTTGGCGATGCCTTGGGACGGGCGACCTCCGCGTGCGGTCTTGCAGTGAATGAAAGGTGTCGCAAGCGGCCATGTGTGTTGAACGCCCATGGGACCGGACACAAGATCAAGGCGTTGGGTCAGTGTATGCCCGTCCCGGCGGGGGTGCGCTTCGTCCTCCACGCGTGACGAGCTATCATCTTATGGTTGGCTGGGGCAAAGCGCAGGCCGCAGCCGTTTTGCCGCCAACCCACGCGAGTCCACAAGAAACTCAAGTTCAGGTGAGGAGGGCGAGGACTGCGGCCACGGCGCAGATCCCGGCCCAGCTGCGCCAGAGCGCGGCGGTCGCCTGATCAATTGCCTCGGGGCCGGGAGTCCTGTTGCCCTCGGGATGGACAAAGGGATAGTCGCGCAATTCACCCTCGTAGCTGCGTGGACCGGACAGCGCGACGCCAAGGCAACGGGCCATGGCCGCCTCTGGCCAACCCGCATTGGGCGAACGGTGCAGGCGCGCTTCCCTGGAGACCGCGCCCCAATCCGCGAACCGGCCATGGGTCAGCAGGATCAGCAGCGCGGTCACCCGAGCCGGAATCCAGTTGAGCAGGTCGTCGAACCGCGCCGAGGCCCAGCCAAACTCCGCATGACGCTCGGTGCGATAGCCGATCATGCTGTCGGCGGTATTGGTCACCTTGTAGATCAGGATGCCCGGCAGCCCCCCCAGCAGGTACCAGAAGACCGGAGCGGTGACGCCATCGGAGAGGTTCTCCGCGGCGCTCTCGATTCCGGACCGGACCACCGCCGGTTCGTCCATCTCGGCCGTGTCGCGCCCGACGATCATTGCCACGGCCCGACGTCCGGCAGCCAGGCTCTCGCGCAGCCCGGCGGCGACCGCCGCCACATGCTGAACCAAGGACTTATGTGCCACCAGGATCGCGACGAGGAGGAGCTCGGCCATCCGCCAGGGCAACAGCACCTCAAGCAACCAGCCCAACAGACCGGCGCCGAGCACAAGGGCGCAGAGCACGGCAATGCCGGCCCGCCGCTTATGCGCGCCACGGTTGAATCGTGTATCCGCCCAGCCGATGAGCCACCCCATGAGCACGGCCGGATGCGGCAGCCGCGCCCAGAGCCAGGCCGGTTCGCCCAGCGCCGCGTCGAGCAGCAGCGCCAGCAGCAAGATCTCCGGCGCGCCGGTCATGACAGCGCTTCTGTCAGCTGTTGCCAGTTGTTTTCGCTGCCGGGCAGGCCGAGGCGCAGCCAGGTATCGGAATAGGGGAAGACGCGCGACCAGACCCGACCGCGCGCCAGCCGGGCCTGCATTTCCGTCGCGCTGCCGACCCTGTAGAGGCGGAAGAGAGGCGTGCCGCCTTCCAACTCGCCACCAGCGTCTGCGATCAGCGCATCGAGCCGGGCCCCATCGCGCGCGAGCCGAACCCGACTGTCCTCGGCCCACTCCCGGTCCTCCAGCGCCGCAGCGCCAATCTCCAGTGCCGGACCGGAAACGGCCCAGGGTCCGATCATCTCTCGCAAGGGGGTAATGAGCGCTGGCGCGCCGATGGCAAATCCGAGCCGCAGCCCCGCCAGGCCCCAGAACTTTCCAAAACTCTTGAGCAGGATCGTCTGGTTCCGCGTTGTGACATGCCGGATCAAGCTGGCCTCTGGCGCGATGTCGCAGAAGCTTTCGTCGAGTACCAGGAAGCCTTCGGCGGGAAGCTCGCCGGCTTGCCAGAGCCGCCCGTCCGGATTGTTCGGATGCACGCATACGGTGGCTGTTTGGGCGTCCTTTGGCTCGGTCGTCACCTGCCATCCGGCGGCGCGAAAGGCGGCGGCATGTTCGTTATAGGTCGGTTGCGGGATGTGAACCTGCCCTGTCGGGGCGCTGCCGAGCAGCGCAGGCAGCCGGGCAATTGGCGCCGAGGCTCCGGGCGTGGCGAGAATCTCCAACCCGTCCGGGACAGACCAGAATTGCCGTGCGGCCTTTACAAGCCGGGCCTGTGCGCCCGCGTCCGGCAGGGCCGTCCATGCCTCCGCGGATAGCGGGGGGCGCGGATACGGGACGGGGTTGATCCCGGTCGAGAGGTCCAGCCAGTCCGATCGATCGCCGCCCCATCGGGACCGCGCCGCGTCCAGCCCGCCGCCATGGTCTCGCCCGCCTGTCTCGCCCGAACCTGTCGTCATGCCGTCTTCCCATGCTCTCCTGACGCTGCTTCTGTCGCGTTTGCGGCGGGAAGGGAAGACGGGAACATGACCGAATGGTGCGTTAAAGAGCCGTTAACGAACAACACGCAGGAAGTGGTAAAGTGCTGGCAGGACACGGTCGTGGAGGCAGTATGCATATTCTCATCGTCCAGAGCTGCTGTGACCTTGGGCAACTCTGGAAACGACATCTCGAACGGCAAGGATGCGCGGTCTCGTTGGTGCAGGGACAGGATGCGGCTGCAGACGTGCTCCGCAACCGGGACGTGCAGGCCATCGTCCTTGATGTCGAGATCGCGGAGGGGAGCGCACTGGCCGTCGCGGATTTCGCCTCTTACCGACGGCCGAAGGCACGGGTGATCTTCGTGACCCGCAGGAGTTTCTTCTCCGACGGCTCCATCTTCAATCTCGCCGCCAATGCCTGCGCCTACCTGCCCGCCGCGACCCCACCCGAGGATCTCGCGGTGATGGTCGAGTATCACGCCACCGCGGCACTCTGACCTCCGATTGCCGTCCCTTCGGACAACGCCTCGCGACCATGCCGCGCGAGCCAGTCGATCTGCGGGGCGATGGGCACGATCCGGGCCGGGTTGATCATGTCGTGACTGAAATAATAGTGGCGCCGGATGTGGTCGAAATCGACCGTGTCGGATACGCCGGGCCACTGGAAAAGCTCGCGGGTGTAGGCGAAGATGTTGGGCATCTCCGTCAACCGGTTGCGGGCGCATTTAAAGTGGCCGTGATAGACCGGATCGAAACGTATCAGGGTCGTAAAGGCGCGCCAGTCCGCCTCGGTCACCCGGTCGCCGGCAAGGTAGCGTTGACGCGAGAGGCGGTCTTCGATCCAGTCAAGCGTGTCGAACAGCTCTGTCACGGCGCGCTCATATGCGGCTTGAGTGGTGGCGAAACCGGCGCGGTAGACGCCGTTGTTGAGCCCGGGATAGAGCCGATCATTGATTGCATCGATCTCTGCGGCGAGGGTTGCCGGCCGCAGGTCCAGCCGATTGCCGGTCAGACCGTCAAAGGCGCTGCCGAACATGCGGATGATCTCCGAGCTCTCGTTGGACACGATACGGCCGCGCTGTTTGTCCCAGAGAATCGGCACAGTGACCCGGCCCGTGAAATCGGTCGTGTCGCGTGTATAGATGTCGCGCAGGAAGCTGTGGCCGAAGAGCGTGTCCCCGGTGGCACCAGGATAGTCCTGTGCAAAGGTCCAGCCTTCCGAGAGCATGTCCGGGTGCACGACAGAGACGGAGATGTGGTTCTCAAGTCCCTTGAGGCGGCGATAGATTAGCGTGCGATGCGCCCAGGGGCAGGCCAGCGAGACATAGAGGTGGTAGCGTCCGCTCTCTGCCTCGAAGCCGTCCTCTCCGGACGGGCCGGCTGTGCCATCCGCGGTCACCCAGTTGCGAAACACCGCCTCGGTACGACGGAACTCGCCTCCGGTCTTGCCGGTTTCGTACCAGCTGTCATGCCATGTGCCGTCGATCAGCAGTCCCATCCTGTTCGCCTCCCTGTTTCCTGACCTTCATTTATCCGATTGCGCCGACGGGAAAAGCCGTACCGGCGCAGGGGGCGTCACGGTTTTCCGCACATGCTGTCATGTGTTTGAAATGCTGCTGTTTTCACAAGCACCGCGACGTCGCCGTTGACTCCCATGCGCTCGCTTCGCTCAATGGGGCCTCGGGAAAGGGAGTCGAGCATGTCCGAGTTTCTGCCGCAGGAAGTCCGAGACGAGATGGCGCGGGCGCGCAGGGCGCAGGCGCGCAAGCGGACGCACATGCGGGTCGTTGCCGAGGGGCGAGATCACGCGATCCTGCGTTATTGGGAGGGCGGGTTCGCGGTCGATGCCGAAGCCGCCGCAGGGCTGCGTGGGCTGGTCGAGATCCACGACCGGGGGCGGCCAGTCTGCCAGGCGCTGATCGTGACGTCTTCCGAGCGAGAGGGCGAGCGGCTTTTCGAATTCAAGGTGACCAATCCAGCCGACCGGACGGGGCCGCCGGCGGATTTCGTGCGCGAGAGACCCGAGCCGGTGGGGCTACTGCCGCGGGAGTGATTGCAGACGGCGGGGCAGAGCCCGAAGATGCCTCGCCGGGTGATTCCGTGCCAATGGGGGGCGCTTCGGTCCGGTCAGGGGAGTTGGGGCCAAACTCCCGTGCTGACCACCGCTTCTGCGACCTGCGCAACAAGGGATTTCTCCGAACTCGGCACACACCGCTGCTAAGGGCTTGCGCCCCCCTGCGCGCTGTCTATAACGCAGTCAATTTGCCGCCAGCCGCCCGGAGTAGAGCCCATGCCCAAACGTACCGATATCTCGTCCATCATGATCATCGGAGCGGGACCCATCGTCATCGGGCAGGCCTGCGAATTCGACTATTCCGGCGCCCAGGCCTGCAAGGCGCTGCGCGAGGAAGGGTACCGGGTCATCCTGGTCAACTCGAACCCGGCCACGATCATGACCGATCCGGACATGGCCGACGCCACCTATATCGAGCCCATCACCCCCGAGATCGTCGCCAAGATCATCGAGAAGGAACGCCCGGACGCGCTGCTGCCGACCATGGGCGGGCAGACAGGCCTCAACACCTCGCTGGCGTTGGCCGATATGGGCGTGCTGCACAAATACGGGGTCGAACTGATCGGCGCCAACCGCGCCGCCATCGAGATGGCCGAGGACCGCAAGCTCTTCCGCGAGGCGATGGACCGGATCGGGCTGGAAAACCCGAAAGCCGTCATCGCCAACACGATGGAAGAATGCCTCGACGCGCTGGAGCATGTCGGCCTTCCGGCGATCATCCGTCCCGCCTTCACGCTTGGCGGCACCGGCGGCGGCGTTGCCTATAACCGCGACGATTACGAGTATTACTGCAAGACCGGGCTGGACGCCTCGCCCGTCGACCAGATCCTGATCGACCAGAGCCTGCTGGGCTGGAAAGAATTCGAGATGGAGGTGGTCCGAGACCGCGCGGACAATGCGATCATCGTCTGCGCCATCGAGAACGTGGACCCGATGGGCGTCCATACCGGCGACTCGATCACCGTCGCCCCGGCGCTGACCCTGACCGACAAGGAATACCAGATCATGCGCAACGGCTCGATTGCCGTTCTGCGCGAGATCGGCGTCGAGACCGGCGGCTCCAACGTGCAATGGGCGATCAACCCCGAGGATGGCCGGATGGTCGTCATCGAGATGAACCCGCGCGTCTCCCGCTCCTCGGCGCTGGCCTCCAAGGCCACCGGCTTCCCTATCGCCAAGATCGCCGCCAAGCTCGCCGTAGGCTACACGCTGGACGAGCTGGACAATGACATCACCAAGGTCACGCCCGCGAGCTTCGAGCCGACCATCGACTATGTCGTCACCAAGATCCCGCGTTTCGCCTTCGAGAAATTCCCCGGCTCCAAGCCGGAGCTGACCACGGCGATGAAGTCGGTCGGCGAGGTGATGGCCATCGGCAGGACGATCCACGAGTCGCTGCAAAAGGCGCTGGCGTCGATGGAAACCGGCCTCACCGGTTTCGACGAGGTCGATATCGATGGCCTGCCGGGCTCCGAGAACATGATCCTCGCCGAAAGCGACGAGGAAGTGATCCAGCACATCCTCAAGGGCAAGACCGAGACGGACCAGATGTCCATCGACAAGGCTGTCACCCGCGCGCTGGCGCAGAAGACGCCGGACCGGCTGAGGGTCATCGCCCACGCGATGCGTTTTGGCTTCTCCAACGAGGAAATCCGGGAGATCACGGATTTCGACCCGTGGTTCCTCGCCCGCATCCGCGAGATCATCGGCGCCGAAGCCAAGATCCGCAAGGAAGGCATCCCGCATAACGACAAGGACCTGCGGGCGCTGAAGATGATGGGCTTTTCGGATGCCCGCCTCGCCAAGCTCACGGGGCGCGACGAATCCAATATCCGCCGCGCCCGGCAGAATCTCGGCGTCGTGGCCCAGTTCAAGCGCATCGACACCTGTGCCGCGGAGTTCGAAGCCCAGACGCCTTATATGTATTCGACGTACGAAGCCCCGGCGATGGGCGATGTCGAATGCGAGGCGCGCCCCTCGGACAAGAAGAAGGTCGTTATCCTTGGTGGCGGTCCGAACCGGATCGGCCAGGGGATCGAGTTCGACTATTGCTGCTGTCATGCCTGTTTCGCGCTCACCGAGGCCGGCTACGAGACCATCATGGTCAACTGCAACCCCGAGACCGTCTCCACAGATTACGACACCTCGGACCGCCTCTATTTCGAGCCGCTGACCTTCGAGCACGTGATGGAGATCCTCCGCGTCGAGCAGGAAAACGGCACGTTGCATGGCGTCATCGTCCAGTTTGGTGGCCAGACCCCGCTGAAGCTCGCCAATGATCTCGAAGAGGCGGGTATCCCGATCCTCGGCACCACGCCGGACGCGATCGACCTCGCCGAGGACCGCGAGCGCTTCCAGGCGCTGGTCAACGATCTCGGCCTGACCCAGCCCCGCAACGGCATCGCCTCCACCGACGCAGAAGCCATCCGCATCGCCGACGAGATCGGCTTCCCGCTGGTCATCCGCCCCTCCTACGTGCTGGGCGGGCGCGCGATGGAGATCGTCCGCGATCACCCGCAGCTCGAGCGCTACATCTCCGAGGCGGTCGTTGTTTCCGGCGACAGCCCGGTTCTGCTGGACAGCTATCTCTCCGGCGCCATCGAGATCGATGTCGACGCGCTTTGCGACGGCAAACAGGTCCATGTCGCCGGCATCATGCAGCATATCGAGGAGGCCGGCGTCCATTCCGGCGACTCGGCCTGCTCGCTGCCGCCCTATTCGCTCTCGGCCGAAATGGTCGCGGAGCTGAAGCGCCAGACCAAGGCGCTGGCGCTCGGCCTCAACGTGGTCGGTCTGATGAATGTGCAATTCGCGATCAAGGGCGACACGGTCTATCTCATCGAGGTCAACCCGCGCGCCTCGCGCACGGTGCCCTTCGTCGCCAAGGCCGTCCGCTCGCCCATCGCCTCCATTGCCGCCCGCCTCATGGCTGGCGAAAAGCTCGACGTGTTCGACCTCGTCGATCCGCAGATCGACACTTATGCCGTCAAGGAAGCCGTGCTTCCCTTCGCCCGGTTCCCCGGCGTGGACACGATCCTCGGCCCGGAAATGCGCTCCACCGGCGAGGTCATGGGCTCCGATGCCAGCTTCCCGCGCGCCTTCCTCAAGGCCCAGATCGGCGCAGGTGCAGACTTGCCGACGGAAGGTTGCGTCTTCATGTCGATCAAGCCCGACGACAAGAGCGACCAGCTTCTGGAAACCGGTCGCACCCTTCATGAGCTTGGCTTCGAGATCATCGCCACCCGCGGCACGGCGAAATACCTCGAAGGCGAAGGCATCCCGGCCAAGATCGTCAACAAGGTCTATGAAGGCCGCCCGAATATCGTCGACATCATGAAGGACAAGAAGGTCCACCTGGTGATGAACACGACCGAGGGCGCGCAGGCCGTCGAAGATTCGCGCTCCATGCGGGCCGTGGCGCTGATGGATCGTATTCCCTATTTCACCACGCTCGCCGCCGCCCATGCCGCCGCTTTGGCGATGAAGGCGCGGGAAGAAGGGGAAATCGGGGTGCAGTCGCTTCAGGAAGCCTGATACGGCGCTTGTGGGGCGAGGCCGGATTGGTCCGGACGCCGCGCGTGCAACCGCATGAAAAAGGGGGCGCCTGTCGATGACAGGCGCCCCCGAATTGTCTGGCCATCCGTTTAGTGGACGACGGCATCTTCCGGCGGATGCCGGTTGGTCGAACCGATATGGTCGCCGATGATCAGCCCCTCGGCACCGGCCGTCACCTCGATCACCGAGCCATCCACGAGATCGCCCGCGAGGATCAGCTCCGCAAGCTCGTCCTGGAGCGCCTTCTGGATCACCCGCTTGAGCGGACGTGCCCCGAAGACCGGGTCATAGCCTTCATCGGCGAGCCATTGCTTCGCGGCGTCGTCGAGCGTGAGCGCAATGCCGCGCCGCGCCAACCGGCCGTCGAGCTGGCCGAGCTGGATATCGACGATTCCGTCCATGTCGCCCCGGCTGAGCCGGTCGAAGATGATGATCTCATCCAGCCGGTTGAGGAACTCCGGCCGGAAATGTGCCTTCACGGCATCCATCACGTCGCGCCGCGCGTCCGACGCATCCGCCCCTTCCGGCAGTTGGCTCAGCGACTGCGCCCCGAGATTGGACGTCAGGATGATCAGCGTCTGCTTGAAGTCGACCGTGCGGCCCTGACCATCTGTCAGCTGCCCGTCATCGAGCACCTGCAAGAGCACGTTGAACACGTCCGGATGCGCCTTCTCGACCTCGTCGAACAGCACGACCTGATAGGGCCGACGCCGCACGGCTTCGGTCAGCACACCGCCCTCGTCGTAACCGACATAGCCCGGAGGGGCGCCGATCAACCGAGCCACGGAGTGTTTCTCCATGAATTCCGACATGTCGATGCGGACCATCGCGCTGTCATCGTCGAAGAGGAACTCCGCCAGCGCCTTGGTCAGCTCGGTCTTGCCGACCCCGGTCGGGCCGAGGAACAGGAACGACCCAAGCGGCCGCGTCTCCTCGTTCAGCCCCGCCCGCGCCCGCCGCACGGCGTTGGACACCGCCGACATCGCCTCGCGCTGGCCGATCACCCGGCGTCCGAGCTCGTCTTCCATGCGCAAGAGCTTCTCGCGCTCGCCTTCGAGCATCTTGGTCGTCGGAATCCCGGTCCAGCGCTCGACCACCTCGGCGATCTGCTCCGGCCGGACGGCCTCCTCGACCATGAGGTCGCCCTCGGCCGCTTCCGCGTCGCCAAGCTGCTTCTCAAGCTGCGGGATGATGCCATAGGAAAGCTCGCCGGCCTTGGCGAGATTGCCCTCGCGTTTGGCGATCTCCAACTCGGCCCGCGCTGCGTCAAGCTGTTCCTTGAGCCCGCGTGCGCTTTCCAGCTTGTCCCGCTCGGACTGCCATTGCGCCGTCATCTCGGCCGAGCGCTGCTGAAGATTGCTCAGTTCCTCTTCCAGCTTGTCCAGCCGGCTGACGGACGCCGCATCGTCTTCCTTTTTCAGCGCTTCCGCCTCGATCTGCTTTTGCAGGATCTCGCGGTCCAGTGCGTCCAACGCCTCGGGCTTGCTGTCCACGGCCATGCGCAACCGGCTCGCGGCCTCATCCATCAGGTCGATGGCCTTGTCGGGCAGGAAACGGTCGGTGATGTAGCGATGCGAAAGCGTGGAGGCGGCCACCAGCGCGGAATCGGAGATCCGGACGCCGTGATGCAGCTCGTATTTCTCCTTGATGCCGCGCAGGATCGAGATCGTGTCTTCGACCGTCGGCTCCGCGATCACGACCGGTTGGAAACGACGGGCCAGGGCCGCGTCCTTCTCCACATGCTTGCGGTACTCATCGAGCGTGGTCGCGCCCACGCAATGCAATTCGCCCCGCGCAAGCGCAGGCTTGAGCAGGTTGGACGCATCCATCGCGCCATCGGCCTTGCCGGCGCCCACGAGCGTGTGCATCTCGTCGATGAAGAGGATGATCTCGCCGGCAGCGGAGGTGACTTCCGAGAGCACGGCCTTCAGCCGCTCCTCGAACTCGCCGCGATATTTCGCGCCCGCAATCAGCGCGCCCATGTCGAGCGCCATCAGCTTCTTGTTGCGCAGGCTCTCGGGCACATCGCCATTGACGATGCGCAGCGCCAGCCCTTCGGCGATAGCGGTCTTTCCGACCCCCGGCTCGCCGATCAGGACGGGATTGTTCTTGGTCCGGCGGCTCAGAACCTGCATCGAGCGACGGATCTCCTCGTCGCGGCCGATGATCGGGTCGATCTTGCCCTCGCGGGCGACCTCGGTCAGGTCGCGGGCATATTTCTTGAGCGCGTCATAGCCCTCTTCGGCGCTGGCGCTGTCAGCGGTGCGCCCCTTTCGGACATCGTTGATCGCCGCGTTGAGCCCTTGTGCCGTCACGGCCCCGGCCTCCAGCGCCTCCTTGGCGCCCGAGCGTACGACCGCCAACGCGGTCAGGATCCGTTCCACGGGGACGAAACTGTCACCGGCCTTGCTGGCGATCTTTTCCGCCTCGTCGAGCACGCGGGACAACTTCTGATCGAGATAGACCTGCGCCCCGTCGCCAGACACCTTCGGCTGTTTGGCAAGCGCCGCGTCCAGGGCCTCTGTGACCCGTGCCGGAGCCCCGCCCGCGCGCGAAATCAGGTTGGAGGCCAGCCCTTCCTCGTCATCCAGGAAAGCTTTCAGCAGATGCTCGGGCACCAGCCGCTGGTGCTCCTCGCGCATCGCGATAGTCTGGGCGGCCTGAAGGAAGCCGCGCGAGCGTTCCGTGAACTTTTCCATGTTCATCTGTAAGTCTCCTTGTCAAAGCGCCTGCAGGAAAAAACGCCGCCCGAAATCGGCACGGCGAAGGCGCAGGCCTCTGCTTCGATATGGGGCGCAAGGGCGGGTGGCTCAACCCTCTATGTGTCATTTTTCCCACAGCCCGGCTTGACCCGCCCGGGAGAGGGGCCGATGCTGGCGCCGAAGAGCGTTGAGGAGGCCACCATGTCCCGTTTCGACAGCATTCGGCGCCAGAGCCGTTGGCGCGATATTCTCGAAGGCCAGCCTCAGCATCTCCTGATGACCGCGCTGATGCTCTGCGGTGCGGCCTTCCTGTTGCAGGGAAGCCAAGGGCAGGGACGGTTTCTGGGCCTGAGCGGTGTTGGCTGGGCCTGGCTTTCGATCTGGCTGGCGGTGCTGCACCAGGTCGTCGTTGCACTTGGCTTCCGTCTGCAATTGCATCGCGCTGTGTTCACCCGTGTCTTTGGATCGCGGGATTTCGCGGTCTGGCGCGCGATCTTCCTGCCGCTTTTGATCGCTCGGCCGATCACGGTGCTGATCACGGCCTGCGTGGATGCTGGCAGCCTCGAGACCTGGCGGGTGGCGCAGATCCTGTTGGGTGGAGCGCTCTTGGTGCCGGCGATCTACACGCTGCATTCGGTCGTGACCCATTTCACCGTTATCCGTGCAACCGGCGCCGACCATTTCCGCGAGAGCTATCTCTCCTTGCCAATGGTCCGGAAGGGCGCCTTCCGTTGGTCCGGCAACTCGATGTATTCCTTCGCGTTTCTTGGCCTCTGGGGAATAGCGCTTCTGGCCGGTTCCCGCGATGCGCTGATCGTCGCCTTCTTCCAGCACGCCTATATCTGGGTCCATATGTATACGGTCGAGGCGCCGGATATGCGCTGGCTCTACGGTCCGGAGTCAATGTCTTCGACGCCGTCAGACGAGGAAACGCGCGGTTAGGAATGCGTCGCGATCTGTTGGGTCATTGCCATGAGACATCGGATCGGGCGTTGAACGGCCTGTAGTCAAGCCGCCGGTCAGATGTTGCTGCGCCAGCCGAGGTTTCGGGGGTGGCACAGCACCCGTTCTTGTCCTGCGGACAGCCGTGTTTTCTAGTCGGCCGTTTCCGGAACCGGCGGCGTCGCCGGCGTTCCTCCGCGGTCGCTGCGGACTTTCCCGCGCACGCCCCGGCTGGCGGCGATCTTCTTTTCGCCGGTAAACGCCTCGTGGTTTTTCTCGGTCTGGCCGCGATCGTAGAGGTAATTGACCATCATGCCGCTCGACTGATTCATGCCGTTCTCGGAGATATCCGCACCGGCATGGACGTCATGAATGATCGCCCCGTTGCCGAGATGGAACCGCGCCACCGGATCGCGCGGGAAGCCGTCCGGACGGCGCGCTTCCAGAAGGTAGCGCGCGGCCAGCGCCTCCGCCTCGGCCTCGCTTGCTTCGCCGGCCAGCAGGCGGGCGGCTTTCGCGTCGCCGTCCAGCGTCTTGAGCCAGCGGTTCAGCCCCGGCATCGGCGACAGGGTGACGAAGGTGTTCAACCCCGGCAGTTCCTGGCTCAGTTCGGTGACCACCTGCTTGATCAGGAAGTTGCCGAAGGAGATCCCTTTCAGACCCTTCTGGCAGTTGGAAATCGAGTAGAAGACGGCCGTGTTGGCTTCCTCGGCGGCCAGCGCCTCGCGCTCGTCGGCCAGCAACCCCTGGATAGACCCAGGCACGCCTTTGGTCAGCGCCACTTCGACGAAGATCAGCGGCTCGTCCGGCATGGCCGGGTGGAAGAAGGCAAAGCAGCGGCGATCGGCGGGGTGCAGCCGTCGGCGCAGATCGTCCCAGTCGTGGATCTCATGCACGGCTTCATAGGCGACGACCTTTTCCAGCAACGTCGCGGAGGTGTTCCAGTCGATCTGCTGAATGGTCAGGAAGCCGCGATTGAACCAGCTCCGCAGCAGGTGGACGAGGTCCATATCGGTGCGCTTCAGCTCCGGGTGGTCGCGGAGCATGTCCAGCAGGTCGAGGCGCGCCGCGACCAGCGCGGCGGTCGCCTCAGGCACCTCGTGGAGGCGGCGGAAGAGCTCTTGCCGACGCGGCTCCGCTGCGCGGACGAGGGCGGAGAAATTCTCCGTCGACGGATCTTCGGAATAGGCCTGGGCCAGTCCCGCGACCTTGGCCGCGTCGACATCAAGCTCCTCGTTGAGGAAGGTGAAAAAAGCGAATTTCTCCTCGGTCGTCATCTGTTGATAGCGGCCAAAGATGCTGGCAGCGAGACGAAGCCCTGCGACTTCGCCGGCGCTTGAGAGCAGCGCCCGGCAGAGATCCTCGATGGATCGCCGGTCGCCGCCGAGCGGCCAGCGGCTGAGGCCATAGAGGTTGGAGACCAGATCCCCGAGAAAACTAGTACGTGCCATGAGCCGACTCCGTTGTGTCTGCTTGTCTGTCGGGGAGAGCTTAGCCCGTCACCACGGCAGGTGCAGCCCCCATCCGACGGCGCGTGGGTCAAACAGCCGTGTGCGCGGCCTAGAGAGGCAGCGGGCGCTGTTCCGTGATCGCTTCCATGGCAAAATAGGAAGTCACGGAGTCCAGTTCGACCTTGGAGATCAACCTTTGGTAGACGGCGTCATAGCTGTCCATCGATTCCGTGACAACCTTGAGAAGGTAGTCGTAGTCGCCTCCGATTCGGAAGAAGTCGACCACTTCCGGGATGGTCTGCACATGGCGCCGAAAATCATCGAGCCAGTCTGCGGAATGGTGCCGCGTGCGCAGCATGACGAAGACAACCAGCCCGAGGCCAAGCGCCTTGCGGTCGATCCGCGCGGACGACCCCTGAAGAATTCCGGCACTGTCGAGCGCGCGCAGACGGCGCCAACAGGCATTTTGCGAAATCCCGACCCGTTCGGCGAGGTCACGCTGCGATTGCGAGGCATCGCGTTGGAGCTCTCGCAGGAGTGATCGATCAATCTGATCTATAATTCTGTCCTTCATGGGTCATATAATCTGATTTTTGAGAAAAATATCAACTAAAAGGGAATGAAACCTTCGATTCAAGTGGTCATCTTTCCTGTAAAGGAGACGCCAATGCCGCTTGAGAGTTTCAAGGCCAGCCTGCAGACCGATGACGCGATCGCCGCCCTGCGCGCCGGATTGATCGGAGAGGGCGTGGAGATTCCCGGGCTCGATGGGCCCGTCCGGCTGGTCTATGCCGACTATGTCGCCTCTGGGCGGGCGTTGCGGCAGGTCGAGGATTTCGTGGCCGAGCAGGTGCTGCCCTATTACGCCAATTCCCATACCGAGGCTTCGTGGTGCGGCAGTTACATGACCCGGTTGCGGGCGGAAGCACGAGCAGAGATCGCTCGGCTGACGCGGGCAGGCGAGGACTGCGCGGTGATCTTCGCGGGTTCGGGGGCGACGGCGGGGCTGAACCGGCTGGTGACGCTTCTGGGGGTCGAGAAGGCGGAGACGCCGGTGGTCTTCATCGGCCCGTATGAGCATCACTCCAACATCCTGCCCTGGCGCGAGAGCAGGGCGACAGTGGTCGAGATCCCCGAGGGGGAGGGCGGAGGCCCCGATCTCGCGGCGCTTGAGGCTGCGCTTGAGGAACATGCTGGCGCGGACCTGAAGATCGGGAGCTTTTCGGCGGCCTCGAACGTGACCGGGATCGTGACGGACGATATTGCCGTGACCCGGCTGCTCAAGCGGCACAGCGCGCTGTCGGTCTGGGATTATGCCGGCGGCGGCCCCTATCTGGAGATGGATATGGGGGCGGGCGAGATCGCGAAGGATGCGATCGTTGTTTCGCCGCACAAGTTCCCGGGGGGGCCGGGCGCCTCGGGCGTGTTGGTGCTGCGCAAATCTGCGGTCGCACGGGCACGTCCGAGCTGGCCGGGAGGGGGCACGGTCTCCTTCGTCTCGCCCTGGTCGCACAGCTACACGGAGGACCTCGCGGCTCGGGAAGAGGCCGGGACGCCCAATATCATCGGCGATATCCGTGCGGCCCTGGTCTTTCTCGTCAAGGAGGCCGTCGGTCAGGAGCGCTTGGACCGGCGGGAAGATGAGCTGAATGCGATGGCCAAGGCGGCCTGGCTCGATCACCCGCAATTGACCCTGCTTGGGTGCGAAAAAGCGCGCCGCCTGCCGATCTTCTCCTTCCTTGTGCGCGACGGGGCCGGGCAGCCGGTGCACCAGCAGCTCTTCACCCGGATGCTCTCCGATCTTTACGGCATCCAGACCCGCGGTGGCTGCGCCTGTGCCGGGCCCTATGCGCACCGGTTGCTTGGGATCGATCGGGCGGCCTCGGAACAGCTGCACCGCGAACTGCGAGCCGGGCACGAACTGGAGAAGCCGGGCTGGATCCGGCTCAATTTCACGGCCCTGATGGATGACGTTACGGCGCGCTACATCATCACGTCAGTGTTGGACCTTTTGGCACGGCTGGACGAGGTCGTGCCCCGCTACCAATGCGATCCCTCGACCGCGCGATTCAAGGCGGTTGCCTGAGGGCGCATTGCGCTTCACCACTCACGAAGCAATGACCGGCCCGGAAACGGGCCGGTCGTCTTTTTGGGACTGCGCTTCCGGATCCGACGGCTTGACGATTGACGCGACGGGGTTCAGCTGTTCCAAGGCGCGCGAACCGCCAGAATGCCTTGGACCACAGGAAGACCACGCCATGACTGCCAAACCCCGCATCGTTCTCTCCAGCGACCATTCCGCCATCGAGCTTCGTCAGGCCATCGCCGCCCATGTCGCAACGTTGGGCTGGGAGCCGGTCGATGTCGGGCCGGTGACGCCGGAGAGCACCCATTACCCCGAGCATGGCAAGGCCGCCGCGCAGCGTGTCGCCTCCGGGGATTGCCAACTCGGAATCATCCTCTGCGGAACGGGGCAGGGCATCATGATGGCGGCGAACAAGGTGCCCGGCATCCGCTGCGGTGTCTGCATGGACACGTTTTCCGCCCGCATGATCCGTCAGCACAACGACGCCAACATCCTGTCGATCGGCGCGCGGGTTGTTGGCGAAGGGCTGGCGCTAGACATCGTGGACGCTTTCCTGAACGCCGAGTTCGAAGGCGGCCGGCACGCAACCCGTGTCGGGATGATCGAAGGCTGAACCGCCAGCCCCGGCGCGCCATCGCGGAGCGCCGGGCTTTCGTGCCGATCAGACCTTCACGCGCTCCGATTTCGGATCATAAAGCGGCTTGAGCGAGGCTTCCGCCGCCACCCGCACGCCCGCGACCTCGATCTCGTAGCTTGAGGCCAGAAGCTCCGCCGGTTTCTCGCCGAGGCAGGGGACGTAGCCCATGCCGACAGCGCCGCCCAACGTGTGACCGTAACTGCCCGAGGTCAGGTGCCCGACCACCTCGCCGTCACGCAGGATCGGCTCGGCATGGTAGAGCAGCGGCTCGGGCTCCTTGAGCAGGAACTGCACCATGCGTTTCTCCAGCCCCGCCTCGCGCTTGGCCAGCACCGCGTCACGGCCGATGAAATCGGGCTTGTCACGGGCGACGGCAAAGCCGAGGCCGGCTTCGAGGACATGGTCCTCGCAGGTGATGTCATGGCCGAAATGGCGGAAGCCTTTCTCGATCCGGCAGCTATCCATCATATGCATGCCGCAGAGCTTCACGCCCATCCCGTCGCCCGCCTCAATCAGCGTCTCGAAGACATGCCCGGCCATGTCGGCGGAGGCATAGACCTCCCAGCCAAGCTCGCCGACATAGGTCACCCGGTGGACGCGGGCGAGTCCCATGCCGATCTCGATCTCCTGCGCCGTGCCAAAAGGGTTGGCCGCGTTTGAGAAGTTATTCGGCGAGACGGCCTGCAGCAGCCGTCGCGCATTCGGCCCCATCACCGCCATGACGGCCTCGCCGGCGGTCACATCGGTGATCACCACGCGGTACTCGCCAACATGACGGCGTAGCCACGTTTCGTCCGCCAGCCGGGTCGCGGCGGGGGTGACGACGAGATAGGCAGTCTCGGAGAGACGCGTGATGGTGACATCGGCCTCGATCCCGGCGCGGCTGTTCAGGAGCTGCGTGTAGACGATCTTTCCCACCGGCACCGAGTAATTGCCGCCGCCGACATAGTTGAGGAAGGCCTCCGCCTCCGGTCCCTCGATGCGCAGCTTGCCGAAGGAGGACATGTCGTAGAGCCCGACATTCTCCCGCACGGCGCGGTGCTCGGCGGCGGAATTTTCGAACCAGTTCTGGCGTTTCCACGTGTAGCGGTACTCCCGCTCCTGGCCTTCATTGGCAAACCAGTTTGCCCGTTCCCATCCCGCGAGTTCACCGAAGACAGCGCCGCGAGCTTTGAGGTGTTCATGCAGCGGCGTCCGCCGCACGCCGCGCGCGGTGGCCTTCTGGCGATAGGGAAAATGGTCGGCATAGAGCAGGCCGAGCGTCTCCTTGCTGCGCTCGAAGAGGTAGTGCTTGTTGCCCTGGAAGGGCTGCATGCGAGAGATGTCGACATCGCCGAGATCGAAGGGTTTCTCGCCGGTCTCCATCCAGTCGGCCAGCGCCATGCCCGCACCGCCCGCGGACTGGATACCCACGGAGTTGAACCCGGCGGCGACCCAGACATTGTCCATCTCCGGGCAGAGGCCGAGGTGGTAGGCATCATCGGGCGTGAAGCTCTCGGGACCGTTGAAGAAGGTCTGGATGCCGGCCTCGGCCAGCATCGGCATGCGGTTGATCGCCCATTCGAGGATCGGCTCGAAATGGTCGAAATCATCCGGGAGCTGGTCAAACTCGAACTCCTCGGGGATGCCCTTCATGCCCCATGGCTTTGCGTGCGGCTCGAAGGCGCCAAGCATGATCGCGCCGGCCTCTTCCTTGTAATAGGCACATTCGTCGGGCACGCGCAGGACGGGGAGCTGTTCCAGCCCCTTGATCTTGTCCGAGACGATATAGAAATGTTCGCAGGCATGGAGCGGGACGTTGGTCCCGGCCATGCGCCCGACCTCGTGGCCCCACATGCCGCCGCAATTGACGACATGATCGCAGCTGATCGTGCCGGCGCCTTCAGCGCTTTCCCAGCTCACCCCCGTGATCCGGCGCCCTTCACGCTGCATGCCTGTGACCTTCACATGCTCGCAGACCACGGCGCCGCGATTCTTCGCCCCGCGCATCATCGAGAGCGTGATATTCGATGGATCGCCTTGTCCGTCCTTGGGCAGGTAGACGCCGCCGACCACGCCATCACAGTTCAGATGCTCGTAGCGGGCCTTCACTTCGGAGGGGGAGATCGGTTCGACATCGACGCCGAAGGCGCGGGCCATGGAGGCCTGCCGCAGGATCTCCTCATGGCGCTCCTCGGTCAGCGCAACGGTGATCGAGCCGACCCGGCGGAAACCGGTCGACATGCCCGTTTCGGCCTCCAACTCGCCATAAAGCTCCTGCGAATACTTCGCCAGCCGGGTCATGTTCTGCGTCGCGCGAAGCTGCGCGATCAGGCCGGCGGCGTGCCATGTCGTGCCGGAACAGAACTGCTTGCGGTCCAGCAGCACGACATCGCTCCAGCCGAGCTTCGTCAGGTGATAGGCAACGGAGGCACCGACAACGCCGCCGCCGACGATGACGACGCGGGCGTGGGAGGGGATCGAGGGCATGGGTCTTTGGGTCCTTACGGTCGGGAGAGGGGGCGCAGATCGAAGCGGGCGCGCAGCGCGGCTTCCTGCGTGTCGGTGAATTTATGGCCGTCGCGTCCGAGGATCGCGGCCACACGTGCCTTGGCGTTGTCGATGAGGAGCGGCTTGCCCTTCTCGACCCATTCCTTGGGCGAGGAGCGGTCCGCGATCTCGGGATAAATGTACTCGCTCTGCATCAGGCGCAGCGTCTGGTCATGGCCGAGATAGTGGCCCGGCCCGTCGAGCACGACGGATTTCATCGTCTCGATGGAGACATATTCCTCCAACACCTCGACCCCGCGCACGCAGCGCTGGACCTGGCCGAGCATGTCATTGCCGAGCACCAGGCTTTCGAAGCAAAACCCCATGAGCGAGGCGTGCATGCCGGCAGCTTCGTAGACCATGTTCAGCCCCGCCAGCCCGGCCATGACATTGGAGATCGCCTGTTCCCAGCCAGCCTGCATATCCGGGAGCTTGCTGTCGGCGATACCGGCGGCCGCGCCCCCGGGCAGGCCGTAGAACTGGTGCATCTGGGCGCAGGCGGCGGTCAGCAGCGCCTGCTCGCCGGAACCGCCGGACATCGCGCCGGTGCGCAGGTCCGACACGAAAGGCCAGGTGCCGAACATCGCGGTATGGCCCGGCGCCAGCGCGTTGACATAGACCACCGCGGCGAGGCACTCGGCCACGGCCTGCACAACGGCTGTTGCGATGGGCGCGGGGGCGGTGGCGCCGGCCTGTCCGGCGGAGAGCAACAGCACGGGCATGCCACCGTGGATGCAGGCTTCCATGACCTCGCAGCTTTCCTCGGCGAAGGTCAGCGGCGGGACGACGAAACAGTTGGAATTGGAAACGAAGGGGCGGGCGCGGAACGCGTCTTCGCCGCCTGCGATCTCGTGCAGAAGCTCAAGGCAGGGTCCGACATTGGCGGCCTCGGTGAAAGAGGTGCCGACATGTTTGGTGGTGCCGGCACAGGCGGCGTAGAGCGTGTGCAGGTCCAGTTCCAGGTTGTCCTCGAACTCGCGGCAGACAACGGGGCGCTGAAAGAAATGCAGGTTGTCGAGGCTCTCGACAATGCGGGCCGCGTCGTAGAGATCCTGCATCGAGGGCTCGCGATAATCGCCCGTGTCGACATTGACCATGTGGACGGCAGCGCCCGCCGTGCCGAAATGGGTGTTCGTGCCCTGCAGTGAGATGTCATGTGCGGGGTCGCGCCCGCACAGCGTGATACCGCGCGCGGCAATGGCCAGCATGTCCTCGACCAGGGCGCGGGGGAAGCGGATGCGGCCATCGTCGCCCATGATCGCGCCCGCGCCGGTCAGGATCTCGACGCCGGAGGGCGGGGCGCTGGCAAAGCCGATCTCCTCCAGCGCGGTCAGCGCGGCTTCGTTTATCCGGGCCACGTCCACCTCCGAAAGCGGCCGGTACTGGCCACCGGGCAGGCCGGGGCGGACCGGGCGCTTGTCGACGTCCAGCTTCTGGGAACGGGCCGCTGTCCGGGCGGCACGACCGCCGGAGCGGCGGCGGGATTTGGGGGCATCACTCATTCTGACCTCGTCGCGCAGGAGGTGGGGAACTGTCCGGGCCCGCCGGGGCCCGAACGCGTGTCAGTCCCTTGGGATCAGGCCCGGATGCGGGCGTTTTCTGGATCCCAGAGCGGTTGGTCGGGTTGGACCACGGCCTTGTATCGCTTGCCGAAGATCTCGATCTCCAGCTCCGTGCCCGGCACGGCCAGCTCTGCCTTCACCGTGCCGAAGGCGATGGAGGCGCCGACACGGTAGCCCCAGTCGCCCGAGGTGGTCTCGCCGACGATGGCGTCGTCCGACCAGATGGTCGACATATAAGGTGCATCGGCTTCGCCGGCTTCGACGATCATCTGTACGAAACGCTTGGCCACGCCGCGCTGTCGCTCTGTCAAAAGCGCCGTTTTGCCGGGGAAGTCCTGCGTCTTGTCGAACTTGACGAAACGATCCAGCCCGCCTTCGAGCAGGGTGTAATCGGTGGACAGGTCACCCTTCCAGGACCGGTAGCCCTTCTCGATCCGCAACGAATTGAGCGCGAACATGCCGAAGGGCTTGGCGCCGCATGCCAGAACAGCGTCATAGATCGCTGGCATGTCCTCGAAGGAGGCATGGACCTCCCAGCCCAGCTCGCCCGCAAAGGAGACGCGGACAAGCATCGCGGGTTTGCCCGCAACGGTGGCCTGCTGATGGGTTAGCCAGCCACGCGCCAGATCGCCATCCGAGATCTCCGCGAAGAGAACGCGGGACTTCGGACCGGTGACAATCAGTGTCGACAACTCCCGGGTTCGGTCGACAAGGGCCAACCCTTCGGGCAGCGCGTTTTTCAGCACTTCGAAATCGTGCCATTGCGCGGCGGCGGCGGTGATAAGGGTGAACTCCTCCTCGCCGTGGCGCAGAATCGACATCTCTGTCAGGATGCGGCCGCGCGCATCGGCGAAATAGGCCAGCGTCATGCGGCCGATCTTGCAGAGCGACCCCGCGATCCGTCCGCGCAACCATTCCGCGGCACCGTCCCCGGAGAGGGAGAAACGCGAAAAGCCCGGCAGGTCGAGCACGCCAACGCCATCGCGCACCGCCTCGCATTCTTCCCTGACCCGGAGCGTCCAGGGGCCGGTGCGGTCCCATGTGTGGGTTGCCGCCTCGGAGGTGTCGTCGCCCTCCTGCGCGAACCAATTGGCCCGTTCCCAGCCGTTGAAGGCGTCCATCTGCCCGCCGAGTTCGACGACCTTGGCATGGACCGGCGACAGCTTTCGGTTCCGCGCCGCCGGCCAGACATGATGCGGGAAATGCATCGCGTATTCATTGCCATAGATCTCCATGGCCTTGTCGATGCAATACTGCTGATCCGTGTAGTCGGTGTAGCGCCGCGGGTCGCAGGACCACATGTCCCACTCGGTCATGCCCTCGATGATCCACTCGGCCGCCACCTTGCCGGCACCGCCGCCCTGCGCGATGCCGAAGGTGAAGCTGTGCGCCTCGAAAGCGTTCGGAACGCCCGGCATCGGGCCGATCATCGGGTTGCCATCTGGGGCATAGGGGATTGGCCCGTTGATATTGCGCTGCACGCCCTGGCTGCCAAGGATCGGCACGCGGGCCATCGCGTCCTCGATATGCCACTCGATGCGGTCGAAATCGTCCGGGTAGAGCTGGAAGGAGAAATCCTCCGGCATCGGGTCGTCCGGCGTGATCCAATGCGCCTTGCAGGTGTTCTCATAGGGACCGAGATTGAGGCTGAACGTGTCCTGGCGCAGGTAATAGGAACTGTCCACGTCGCGCAGAAGCGGCAGTTTGCCATTCTCCTGCGTCCAGGCCCTCAGCTCGGGGATCTCCTCGGTGAGGAAATACTGGTGCGCCATGACGGCAGCCGGGGTCTGGCGCCCGCCAAAGGGGATGAACCACTCGGAGACCTTCTGGGCGTAGTAACCGGCGGCGTTCACGACGATCTCGCAGCGGATATCACCCTTTTCGGTGTGTACGATCCACTCACCATTCTCGCGGCTGACACCCTTGGCCGGGCAGAAACGCTCGATATGGGCGCCGAGATCCCGCGCGCCCTTGGCCATCGCCTGGGTGAGCTGCGAGGGGTCGATATCGCCATCGACAGGATCCCAGAGGCCGCCGGCGAGGTCATGGGTCTCCATGAAGGGATGATACTGCTGAAGCTCCTCGGGGGAGCAGATCTTCATGTCGATCCCCTGGTAGCGGCCCATGCCGGCGACCTTCTCGAACTCCTGCATCCGCGCGTCGGAATGGGCGAGACGCACGGAGCCGGTGACGTTGTAGTTGATCGGGTACTCCACGTCCTCGGCCAGCGTGGTATACATCTCCAGCCCATAGCGCTGCATGTTCATGACCGACCAGGAGGCGGAGAAGCTCGGACAGTTGCCGGCGGCATGCCAGGTCGAACCGGCGGTCAGCTCGTTCTTCTCCAGCAGGACGCAATCGGTCCAGCCGGCCTTGGCAAGGTGATAGAGCGTCGAAACGCCGACGACGCCGCCGCCGATGATGACGACTCGTGCTGTGGAAGGAAGGGACATGCGCGGTTCCTCAGTAGACGGGCGGAGAAATCACCCAGATTGCAATGGCGGGGGCTTCGTAGGGATTGGCCCAGCGATAGGTCTGTTCACGAATGCGAAAGCTGTCGCCGGCGGCGACGGTGAAGGGTTCTTCGTTCAGCCAGATGTCGAGCTTTCCCGAAACGAGATAGGCGACCTCCTGCGTCGGCCGGGCGATCGGGCGCGGGCGCGACGAGCCCGGCTGAAAGGTCGAATGGATGACCTCGAAACTGTCGGTGAGGTCGGGAGAGATCAGCGTTTCGATCAGTCCCTTGTCCTGCTCGCCCATAACCCGTCGGACCGAGGCGCGCACGATCCGCCCCTTCTCGTTCTCCGGCGCAGAGGCATTGCCAAAAAGCAGCGAGAGGGGGACGTCGAAGATATCGGCGATCTCGCGCAGGTCCGACAGGCGCGGCGTGGAGATGTCGCGCTCGACCTGGCTCAGCCAGCCGACAGAGCGGTCCAGACGTGTCGCCAGCTCCTCCAGCGTCATCTTGCGAGACGTTCGGAGGGCACGGAGGTCTCGGCCGAGTGTGTTCGAGCGTGTCATGGTCTGGGGTGGATCTCGTGAAATAATGAGGTCAGATTTCACGAAAGATCGTGAAATTGTCAAAAGAAATTTCACGATCGCCGCCCTGAACCCGCAGTTTTTCTTGCGGACGCCCACGTGCCCGGCGCCGAACTCGGCACCGGCGTGGCGATACCACTGTGCGTCCGGGCAGTTCTGAAACGATGGGACGCGAACCGAAGAGGTCAGCCGATCAGGGTGATTCCGATCAGGATGAAACAGCCGATGAAGAGCGTCTCCGCGATAATCTGGGCGATGGCAGCAGGGCCGACGCCGAGTACTTCCTTGAGATGTGTTTTCATTCCCACTGCGGCGATGGCGGTGAGCAGCAGCCAGCGGGAGCATTGCGACAGGAAGCTGGCCGCACTTTCAGGGATCAGGTGAAAGGAGTTGATCGTCGCGAGCACGAGGAAGCCGATGACGAACCCCGGGAGCAGCGGAGGGCGCTTGCCGTCGACAGGGGCTTCGGCGAAGGCGCGGATCAGCAGCGAGGCGGTGAGTACGACCGGGGCAAGCATGGAAACGCGGATCAGCTTGACGAGCGTGGCGGTGTCGCCGGTGGTCTCGGAGATGGAGAAACCCGCACCGACAACCTGCGCCACGTCATGGATCGTGCCGCCGAGGAAGACCCCGCCCTGCTGCTCGTCGAGGCCGAGCGTGTTCACAAGGATCGGGTAAAGGACCATGGCGATTGTGGAGAGCACTGTTACGCCGAGCACGGTGAAGATGAGCCGTTCCTCGGAGCGGTCGTCCTTGGGCAGGATGGCCGAGATGGCCATGGCCGCGGAGGCACCGCAAATGGCGACGGAGCCGGCCGTCAGCAGAGAGAAGCGCCATTTGTGGCCAAAGACCCGTCCGGCGGCGAGGCCGAAGAGAATGGTTCCGATCACACCGGCGATGACGAGGCCGATGAGCTGCGGGCCGAGATCGGCCATGAGATCGACCGAGATGCGGACGCCAAGCAACGCCACGCCGAGGCGCAGGAGCGATTTCGCCGAGAAGGCGATGCCGGGAGCGTTGACGCCCTCCTCGCCGAGGAAATTGACTGCGATGCCAAGGAGCAAGGCGAGCAGCATGGCCGGGGTGGCGTAATGCTCGGCGAGGAACTGTGCGGTGATGGCGACAAGGACCGAGACAGTGATACCAGGCGCGAGGTGGTGGACCTGCTCCTGAATCTTGCCGAAGCGGGATATCGTGGCGTCTGACATCGGTCTTTCTCTAACAGTCGCAGGTTTTCGGGCCGTTGGGCCAAAAGTGGTAGCAGGGGGCAGCCGGGCCCGGAACCACAGCCTGAACAAGCCATGCCAGCAGCGGACCGTCCCAGCGGCAATGCGCCCTCGTGGGACATTTCTGCACCGGGCCTCGGTTCGGCGCTGGCACGGCTTCCCTTGGTGACTCTTGCAAGAGCCTCCAAGGAAAACCGTGGCGGCAACGCTGGCCTCAGGCCCCGGCTTGCGGTGTCATATCCGCCGGATCGATGCCGGCAACTTCCACCGGCTTCTTCATCGCGTCACGCCGGAATGGGTCGCCGAGCTCCTGGTTGATCATCGCTTCGATCAGCGTGGACTTGCCCTCGGCCTGATCCTTGAGCGCTTGCGCCAACGCGGCGGTCAGCTCTTCCATCGTGCGCGCCTGCACCCCTTGAAGCCCGCAGGCCTGGGCGATTCCGGCATAGGAGACGCCGTCATTCAGTTCGGTTCCCACAAAGTTGTCGTCATACCAGAGGGTCGAATTCCGCTTTTCGGCCCCCCACTGGTAATTGCGGAAGACGATCTGGGTGATGGCGGGCCATTCCTCGCGGCCGATGGCGGTCAGTTCCGTCACCGCGATGCCGAAGGCGCCATCGCCCGAGAAACCCACGACCGGCGTGTCCGGACAGGCGATCTTGGCACCGATAACGGAGGGCAGGCCGTAGCCGCAGGGGCCGAAGAGCCCGGGAGCAAGATATTTCCGCCCTTCCTCGAAGCTCGGGTAGGCGTTGCCGATGGCGCAGTTATTGCCGATATCGGAGGAGATGATCGCCTCCTTGGGCAGCGCCGACTGGATCGCCCGCCAGGCCATGCGCGGGCTCATCCATTCGGGCTTCGCGGCGCGGGCGCGCTCGTTCCAGGTCGTGCCGGGATCGTCCTCCTCGTGATCCATCGAGGAGAGCTGCTGTGCCCAGGTCGACTTGGTTGTGGCGATGAGGTTCTTGCGATCCTCGCGCCCCTCGTCGCCCGCCGTGTCGGAGAGTTTTTCGAGGATCGCGGTGGCAACCTTCTTCGAATCCCCCACGATGCCGACCGTCACCGGCTTGGTCAGCCCGATCCGGTCGGGATTGATGTCGACCTGGATGATTTTCGCCTGCGTCGGCCAGTAATCGACGCCATAGCCCGGCAGGGTCGAGAACGGGTTGAGCCGGGTGCCGAGGGCGAGGACGACATCGGCCTTCGCGATCAACTCCATGCCGGCCTTGTTGCCGTTATAGCCGAGCGGGCCGGCGAAGAGCGGGTGCGAGCCGGGGAAGGCATCATTGTGCTGGTAGCCGCAGCAGACCGGGGCGGTGAGCCGCTCGGCCAGTTCGATGGAGGCCGGGATGGCGCCGCCGAGAACGACGCCGGCGCCGTTGAGGATCACCGGGAATTTCGCGCCCGAGAGCAGCGCGGCGGCTTCCGAAATCGCGGCCTCGCCGCCCGTCGGGCGTTCGAATTCGACAATCGGCGGCAGGGTGATATCGACCACATGGGTAAAGAAATCGCGCGGGACGTTGATTTGCGCCGGCGCCGAGGCGCGCTTGGCGTTGAGGATCACGCGGTTGAGGACTTCGGCCATGCGGGACGGGTCGCGAACCTCTTCCTGATAGGCGACCATGTCCTTGAACAGCGCCATCTGCTCGACTTCCTGGAAGCCGCCCTGGCCCAGCGTCTTGTTGGCGGCCTGCGGCGTGACCAGCAACAGCGGGGTGTGGTTCCAGTAGGCCGTTTTCACGGCGGTGACGAAATTGGTGATGCCGGGGCCGTTCTGGGCGATCATCATCGACATCTTGCCGGAAGCGCGGGTGTAGCCATCGGCCATCATTCCGCCGGAGCCTTCATGGGCGCAGTCCCAGAAGGAGATGCCAGCCTTGGGGAAGAGATCGGAAATCGGCATGAAAGCCGAGCCGATAATGCCGAACGCATGTTCGATCCCATGCATCTGGAGGGTTTTGACGAAAGCCTCCTCGGTCGTCATCTTC
The DNA here is from genome assembly GCF_033101155.1 of Tropicimonas sp. TH_r6. Taxonomy (NCBI): domain Bacteria; kingdom Pseudomonadati; phylum Pseudomonadota; class Alphaproteobacteria; order Rhodobacterales; family Roseobacteraceae; genus Tropicimonas; species Tropicimonas sp. TH_r6. The sequence continues at coordinate 5,345 of NZ_JAWMPX010000010.1, read as the reverse complement.
ATCGGCGGAACTCCTGCAACCATTGGCCCCGGGACCGGGGCATTTCACCCGAACTTGTAGCGACGAAGCGCCCGGGGAAGATAGGGCCAGATGTGTCGCGACGATAGGTCCAGAAGGCCGGTCGGGTCTGGGGCTAGCGGTCGCTCCGAGCTGTCCAGATGAGGTAGCCGGGCAGGATTGTCACGATCTCGAGTTCGTCGAGATAGGGAGATATCCGTTCGAGGTCTCGTGCGTTGCACAGACCGCGGATCGGACCGGCGCTGGCGGCGTCTGCGAGATCGTTTTGAACTGACCGCAGGTCGCCGTTGAGCCGGTGGAACGGTCGTCCATTGGCGGCAAGATGGGAGGCCAGGGCCGGAATGATCCGGTCTGGACCGCCGAACAAGCACAGGACCAGCGATTCCCGGGGGCGCAGTTGGGTGCCGAGGCGCGTCAGGGCCACGGTCTGCTGCCGGTTGTTCTCACTTGTCGCGATGTCGAGATCCGCCTCGGTCTTCACCGGCCCGCCCACGGCAAGGGCAAACACGGCGACGGCGGCAAGGCCGGGCCAGCCACGCGGGGCGAAGGAGACGATCAGGCAGGAAAGCGCCACCGCCAGCAGGGGCAGAAAGAACAGGCTGTAGCGCGGTGTGACATGGCCTCCAGCCAACAGAAGCGCCAGCGCATAGAGACCGAGCAGGGCAGGGAGGGGACGCAGCTCAGGCCGGTCGAGTCGCCAGGGCAGCCAGATCAGCGCGGCGATCCCGGCCAGTCGGAGAATGGGTTCCTGTCCGATCAGCAATTCGCGCAGGTCATGCGCGGAGCGGATCTCGTTGACCTTGTCGGTCGGGGTGAACCGTTGGAGCATCTGCTTGCCGATCAGCTCCTGCACGGCGTCGGCGCTGTAGGCGAGGCTCTCGAAGAGCGGCCAGGCCAATGTGCCAAGCAGGGCGATCCAGAGGGCACGGCGGAAATGTCGGTTGGCGCGGATCTGCCGGACATGCAGCCGGTCGGTGCGGCGGTCGAGCGGCAGGAAGGCGAGAAAAAGCCCGACGAGGATGAGCCCGACCGGGGCTTTTTGCAGCGCCCCGAGCGCGATGGCCACGGCCGCCACGTACCACCAGCGCGGGCGTTCCAGCGCGAGCAAGGTGGCGGCGAGGGCGAGGGTGGAGAAAAAGACCGCGCCGCTGTCGAGCATGGCCGAGAGGGCGTGTTCCCAATACATGCCGGAGCTGGCGAAGAGCAGCACCGCGCCGGGCGCGGCCCAGACGTTCCAGGGCATGACGGCGACGGCCAGAAGCGCGACCGCGAGAAGGCAGCCCAGCGAGAAGACCAATGAGGGGAGGCGCAACGCGACAAGCTCGTCCAGCCCGGTTTCCAGCAGCCCGGCGGTGATCCAGTATTGCAGCGGCGGCTTGCGGAAGCTCTCCTCCTGCATCGAGTGGACCACGAGCCAGTCGTCATGGGTCGCGAACGCGGAGGAGCGGTCCAGCGTGTGGAACTCGTCGTAGAAATGGTAGCCGCCGACGGGCAGGAGTTGCACTTGCGCGCTCCAGACAAGCGCGATCGAGAGGGCGGTGATCGTCCAGGGAAGCCAGCGCCACGCGACAGCGCCATTCTCAACCGAGTTGCCAGCGTGCTGGGCTATACTCATGACTTGTCTCTACACTCTGATCGGAACCGTGGCGGTGCCACGTAATGACCCGAGTATCACAGCCTTTCGCGTCGTCAATCGTGGTATGGTAGCCTCGGCGACGAATTGCCGGCCTGCGCATTCGAGCGTCAGCGTCCGGTGCGAATCGCCTCCGAAAGCAGCCGAATTCCCTTGGGGATTCGCTCCGAGGCGATAGAGGAATAGGCGAGCCGGAAGTGGCGGCAGTCGTCCTGGGCACCAAAGAAAGCGCCCCCCGGCTCGATCAGCACGCCCTGTTCGCGCAGGCTCAACGCCAGCCGGTTCGTGTTGATCCCGTGCGGTGCTTTCATCCAATAGGACGAGCCGCCGAAGGTCTCTCCGCCAGCATGAGGCACCTCGTTTTCCCGCAAGGCCTGTTCCATGATCGCCCGCCGCTTGGCGAAGGCCCGGCCCGTGCGGGCGATCTGCGCGTCGTAATGGCCGAGCGAGAGGAAATAAGCGACCGTGCGCTGGATATGGCCGGGCGGGTGGCGCAACACCAGTGCGCGCAAGGCACGGGCCTCGGTGATGAAGGGCTCGGGCGCGACGAGATAGCCGAGGCGCAGTCCCGGGAAGAGCGACTTGGAGAAGGAGCCGGTGTAGATGACCGAACCACTCCGGTCGAGTGACTTGAGCGCCGGGGACGGGGAGCGGCCAAAGGCGATCTCGAACTCGTAGTCATCCTCGACGATCAGGAAACCTTCGGCGGAGGCACGTTCCAGTAGCTTCCGTCGCCGCTCGAGCGGCAGGGTGACATTGGTCGGGCAATGGTGGCTCGGGGTGGTGAAGACCACGTCGACGCCGTCGGGCAGTGTGTCGGGCGGCAGCCCCTCTGCATCGACATCAATGGCGACGGTGTTGCAGCGGGTCTGGGTCAGGATCTCGCGCAGGCCGGGATAGCAGGGGGTCTCATGTGCGGCGGTGCGGCGCTGGGTGAGCAGGATCTGCGCCGTGATCCAGAGGGCGTTCTGCGAACCCATGGTGAGCAGGATCTCGGAGGGTTTCGCGGCAATTCCCCGCCGAGGGAGGATGTGCCGGAGGATGTATTCGACAAGCTGCGGGTCGTCGCGCTCATAGTAATCCGATGTGAGCGCTGCGAAATCCTTCTGGCCGAGGGCCTGGAGCGCGCAGAGTCGCCAGTTCTGGTGGTCGAAAAGACGCGGATCGGCCTGTCCGTAGATGAAGGGGTAGCGATAGTTGCGCCAATCTGGCGGGCGGATGAGCGGTGCATAGCCGGAGAACCGCCGGCCAAGGGCGCGGGACCAGTCGACCTGTCCGGTCTGTGGCGACGGGGTAGTGATGAAATCCGGTGGGCGCGGGGCGTTCTCGGAGATGAAGAAACCCGAACGCCCGCGCGAGACGAGGTACTCATTCGCCACGAGTTCGGTAAAGGCGATGGTGACCGTGATGCGGGCGATGCCGAGATGTTCAGCCAGACGGCGCGTGGAGGGCATCTTCTCGCCGGGCCGAAACCGGCCAGCCAGAACCGCTTCGGCGACGCATTGTTGGATCTGCTTTTGCAGCGAGCGCTCGCTGTTGGGATCGAGGAGAAAGGCTGCGGCCGGAATCGCCATGGTGTTTTGAAGCTCTGTCGGGTGCTGTGAGACTAGCGGGTGTCGGCCCGGAGGGCCACCTGTCGAACAATGACAGAGAAAGGGACCGTCGCGTGCAGGGCGCGATTGGAACCCGGTTTGAACCGGGCGTCGATTGGCACGGCCTCAAGATCGGACGCTGCCATGCCCGAGCCTCGCCGTTGCAGCGTGCTGGCGTTCTGCCAACCGCGCGGCGCTGTCCGCAAATGACCACGGTCGCAATCGAATGCCGCGAGCGACACAAGGTTGAAATCAACCTTGTCACGTCCCGGAGGCAGGAAAACCGGCCAGGGATGGCCCCCGTGACCCAAAGTCGAAACCCAACGCCACCGCGTCCGCGCCGCAGGCGCGGCCACCCCCAACCGTTTTCCAAGCATCTCCGATGCGCGGGAAACCGGCGGGAGCGCCCGATTGCCTGCTAGCCAAAGACCTTGGACAAGGCATTGTCGATCGCATCCGTGATCCGGTCGATATCCTCCGGCGTGGCGATCAGCGCGGGCGACAGGCAGAGCGTGTTGTTCAGCCCCGTCAGCGAGCGGTTGGTCACGCCGATGATAACGCCCTGCGCACCGCAGTCGGCAACAACGGCCTGTGCGAGTTTCTCGTCCACAGGTTCCTTCGTCTCCCGGTCCACGACCAGTTCGGCGCCGCAGAAAAGACCCTTGCCACGCACATCGCCGATCACGGCATGTTTCTCCATCAGTGTGTGCAGATTGCCCATCAGCCGCTCGCCCATCGCGGTGGTGTTCTCGAGCAGCCCCTCCTCCTCGATGATCCGCATGTTCTCCAGCGCCGCCGAAGGCCCTGCCGTGCAACCGCCAAAGGTCGAGATATCGCGGAAATAGTTCATCGGATCGGCCGCGTCGTCCTTGAACATCTCGAAGACTTCCTCCGTCGTCACCATGCAGGCAATCGCCGCGTAGCCGGAGGCAACGCCTTTCGCCATGGTCACGAAATCGGGCTTGATGCCGTAATGCTGGTAACCGAACCATTTGCCCGTCCGGCCGACCCCGCAGACAACCTCGTCAATATGCAGCAGGATGTCGTATTTCGTGCAGATCTCCTGCACCCGCTCCCAGTAGCCCTCCGGCGGTGTGATCACGCCGCCACCCGCCGTCACCGGCTCCAGGCAGAGCGCGCCCACCGTCTCTGGTCCCTCGCGCAGAATTACTTCCTCGATCGCATCCGCGGCCCGCTTGCCATACTCCTCAACGTCCCACTGGGCGCGATATTCGCAACAATGCGGCACCTCGACGAAACCCGGCGTATAGGGCCCGTATTGTGCATTCCGCTCCGGCTGCCCGCCGGCGGAGATCGTGGTGATGGTCGAGCCATGATAGTCGCGCTCGCGGAACAGGATCTTGTGCTTCTTTCCGCCATAGCGCTTGTGGGCGATCTGCCGGACCATCTTGAAGACCTTCTCATTGGCCTCTGAACCCGAATTCACGTAATAGACCCGGCTCATCCCCGGCATCTTCGAGATCAGTTTCTCGGCGAAGAGCGAGCCCGGGATGGAGCCTGCGGACTGCGCGAAATAGTTCAGCTTCACGAGCTGGTCGCGCACTGCGTCGGCAATGCTCTCGCGGCCATAGCCGACATTCACCGTCCAGACACCGCCCGACACCGCGTCGAGATATTCCTTGCCGGCAGCATCCCAGACCTTGATGCCCTTGCCCTCGACGATAATGCGCGGGTCGTTCTCCTCCAGCGGCTTGTGCTGCAGCAGGTGGTGCCAGATATGGGCACGGTCGGCTTCGATGACCCGGGAGAGATCGTTGCTGGGCAGGTCGAGCGTCATGGGAGGGATCCTCGGCAAAGGGGTGGAATGGAAAAAGACGCCGGACAGATGGCGGCGCATTTCTCCTCAAACTGCACGGAAAACAGACCTGTTATAGGTCCAGAATCGCATTTGGAATAGATCCAGTAGAGGAGACCTGTTGCCACACCCCTGCTCTTGGTTACGGTTTTGTCCGTGCAGAGAGGCCTTTCGGGCCTGCCAGACGGAAACATCCGCATGTCTGCACCGCAACAGGAGAGAGAAACGCATGACACTGAAAACTGGAATTCTTGGCGCGACCGCTGGTCTCGCCCTTCTCGCAGGC